>NZ_RAWA01000672.1 GCF_003611675.1 Corallococcus sp. CA053C | reverse complement strand
AGCCCACCCTGCCCCCGGGCCCCTCCGAGGACGACTTCAACCGCGCCACGCTGGGCGACGCCTGGAACGTGACGAACCCCGCCGCCGTGACGCTGGAGGATGGAGCGCTGGTGGTGCAGGGCGTGGGCAACCGCCCGGTGTGGCTGAAGAAGCCCCTGCCCCAGAACGCCACCATCGAATTCGACGCCTGGTCCGACAGCGCCGAGGGCGACGTGAAGGTGGAGGCCTGGGGCGACGGCCGCTCCTTCTACGCGGGCGACCCGCGCCTGCAGTACACCGCCACCGGCTACGTCTTCATCTTCGGCGGCTGGCGCAACACCCAGTCCATCATCGCCCGGCAGCACGAGCACACCAACGACCGCGCGGTGCGCGACGGCGCCGTGGTGACTCCCGGCCAGCACTACCACTTCAAGATCACCCGCAAGGACGGGCTCCTGTCGTGGGAGGTGGATGGCAAGCCCTTCCTGTCCCTCCAGGACGCCTCGCCCCTGTCCGGCCCGCGCAACCAGCACTTCGCCTTCTCGGGCTGGCAGACGCGCGTCCACTTCGACAACCTGAAAATCCAGCCGCTGTAGTCTTCCCCCAGGCGGCGAAGGAAACATCCGTGCGCAGAGTCGGAATCTTCGGCTGGGGCGTGGTTGCCCCGCGTTCCCCCAACATCGAGGCCTTCGCCCAGAACCTCGCGTCGTCCGAGACCTGGCTGACCCCCTTCAACGGCTTCGGTCCGGACAACTTCCTCGTCGGCAACCCCACCTTCAACCTGGCCGACTACAAGCCGTGGATCGACGCCCGGTTCCCCGGCAGCCGCTTCTCCCAGTTGGAGCGGAAGATGGGGCAGCCCACGCAGTACGCCATCGGCGCCTTCATCCAGTCGCTGGCGCAGAACCCCGGCATCGAGAAGGAGCTCCAGGAGCTGGGGGCCCGCGCGCACGTCTACGTGGGCACCGGCCTGGGCGACCTGCCCACCATCCAGAACATCTCCCTGGACCTCTACCGCGCCCAGCGCCGGTGGGACCGCTTCTGGGCCAGCCCCGAACACAACAGCGCCGTGCGCGCGTGGCGCGAGACGCGCGAGCCCCTGCCCGACATGCCCCCGGAGCCCTCCACCATCGAGGAGGTGGACCGCGACAAGGCGGAGGATGACTGGTGGCACTTCTGGGCCGGTCGCTCGCCGGAGCTGCGCGAGTACCTGGAGGAGCTGCGCGAGATTGAATCCATGGGCGTGCCCGACGAGGGCGACGTGGAGTCCGCCAAGCTCGCCGTCATCAAGGAGAAGCGCACCCGCAACGGGCGCCTGCAGAAGAAGTGGAGCTCCCCGGAGCCGCCCTGGAACGCGGTGTCCTCCAACGTGCTGTGGAACATCCACAACACGCCCGCCTCGCAGGTGTCCATGCTGGGCCAGATTACCGGCATGACGTTCGCGCCCGTGGCCGCGTGCTCGTCGTTCGGCTACGGCCTGAAGCTGGCCATGAACGCCATCCGCCTGGGCGAGGCCAAGGCCGTGGTGCTGGGCATGACGGACGCGGCGCCCAACCCGCTGGTGGTGGGCGGCTTCTACAACGCGCGCGTCATCTCCGCGGACGCCGCCGTGTCCAAGCCCCTCACCGCGCTGCGCGGCACGCACATCGCCGGGGGCGCCGTGGTGTGGGTGGTGGGCGACTACGAGCACTTCACCGCGAAGGGCTTCAAGGCCCTGGGCCTGGAGCCCGTCGCGGTGGGCGTCACCGCGGACGCCGACCACATCATCACCCCGTCCAAGGAAGGCCCCACGCTGGCCATCCGCGAGGCGCTCCACGCCGCTGGCTGCGAGCCGAAGGACGTGGGCAGCTGGGACCTGCACGCCACCGCCACCCCGGGCGACTTCCTGGAGGTGCAGAACCTGCGCGACGTGCTGCCGGAGTCGGTGCTCATCACCGCGCGCAAGGGCACCTTCGGCCACGGCATGTCCGCGGGCGGCGGCTGGGAGCTCACCGCGCAGTACCTGGGCGCCGAACAGGGCAAGGTCTTCCCCACGCCGCTGGCCGCGCCGGAGCTCAACAAGCAGATTGGCAAGGTGCACCGCCGCTTCGTGTACGACCACGAGGAGCCGGCGCCCGAGGGCTGCTCGGGCAAGCTGTCCATGGGCGTGGGCGGCATCAACGCCTGCGTCATCTCCCGCCCCTGGAAGTGACTCAGGGGTACTTCGCGGACGCCTCGGCCTCCAGCGCCGAGGCGGTCTTCGGGTCCAGCCGCCGGAGGAACTTCAGCTCCAGCTCCAGGTCGCGGTAGCTCTGCTTCTGGGCCGCGCCCAGGCCGCTGGTGCTGCGGCCCACCGCGTTCGGATCCGCGAGCTTGCCGGACGACGAACCGCCACCGCCGGAGTCGGTGTAGCTGACGCCCACGGACTGCTGCACGCGGTCGTTGCGGAGCGCGCGCAGCACGCACCGGCCGTCCTGCAGCGTGATGCCCTCGATGAGGTAGCGCGTGGAGGACGTGGGGCCCAGCGTGCCGCCGCCGGAGTCCAGCCACTCCGTCTCCAGCACGTAGCGCCCCTGCAACTCGCGCCACGAATAGCCCTGCTCCTCCATCATCGCCTTCACCTCCGGCCACAGCTCCGCGAGCGGCCGTGAGTAGGCGACGGCCGCCGTGCGGTCGCGCAGCCAGGCGTGGCGTTGGGGACCGGCGCAGCCGGCGAGGAGGCCGAACACGACGAGCACGGCGGACAGGACCCACGACGGGGCCCCACGGGGACTGTGGCGCATGGGGGCAACCTCCGACGGCAAGCAGCGACGAGGCAGCAGGGACAGGAAAGGCCAGCATAGCGCGCCCCCTTCCCCCCT
>NZ_RAWA01000671.1 GCF_003611675.1 Corallococcus sp. CA053C | reverse complement strand
GGCATGAGGGGGGTCTTGCGTCCCTTGCCGCGCGGCTTGGGAATCTTGTTCCAGTTCGCCAGCAGGGGGGCACATGCGGCCAGCAGGTTGAGGAAGGTTTCCGCTCGCCGGGCGCACTCCTCGGGGGACTCCCGCCGCGGCCCCCAGTAGGCACCGGCGGAGTAGGTCTCAGGAGAGGTCGTGGGCGGAGCCTGGGTCGTCATGAGTCGCTTCTCTCAGGGTACCAACGAACGTGCAGGTGTATGGATGACGGCAATTTCGGTGACGTCATTGCCCTTCAGCAGCTTCCGGATGGCATCTGCTGCGTGCTTCTCGGCGACGTGCCACTCAATGCGGATGCCCGTGCCTCGAACAATGTCACGCTGCCGGATCGCCTGGTCAACGAGGTCTCCAGCCTTGCCCGATGCTTCAAACCAATACTTGGGGGCAAGACCCTCCTCGAAGAACTCGGCGTAGCCGAGCCCCTTGGCCTCCAGGAGCACGCCATCCTTGAAGCCATCGAACTTCACGCCACCGCTGTTTCTGCCCACGCCACCCACCCAGTAGGCCTCGTCGTAGGAGTGGCCTGAGAGCTGCTCCTGGTAGGCCCGAGCACGCGGGGACGCGCCTTTTTCTTCGGACGGGGCCCA
Organism: Corallococcus sp. CA053C; assembly: GCF_003611675.1. Lineage (GTDB taxonomy): Bacteria > Myxococcota > Myxococcia > Myxococcales > Myxococcaceae > Corallococcus. The sequence continues at coordinate 2,204 of NZ_RAWA01000671.1, read as the reverse complement.
CTGTCCTGGGCCACGCCCACCGGAGGGCGTGGGCTGCCCCGTTGCAACATTCGCCCGGTGCAGAACGATGGCGGCCCCAGGCCCGCCGCCCAGCACGTCTACCGCGCTTCCTACCGGCACCACGACACGCTCAATCGCCAGCATCCCCTCCGCCGACATCGAGAGCACCGGCGCCATGGCTTCCGCGCCCGCCGCCAGGCCCGTCACCGTGCGAGTCGTGGCCGAGGCCGCGCCGCAGGTAGCGATGACGCTCGTCGCCAGCCGCGCCACCTCGCGGATCTGCTCGCCCTCCGTCATGGAGCGGAAGCGCTCCCAGTACGCGGGCGACGACGCGATGAGGGCCGCCACGCCTGCTGGCAGGTTCCGCAGTCCTGCGATGCTGTCCGTGGGATGGGAGAGGACCTGTCCCAGCGCGTGGTACAGCTCCACGAAGGCGTCCTGTGCCCCATCCAGTGAGCGACTGATGACGTCCGCGTCGTCGTACACCTCGGCGAGGGGCCGCCAGTCCGAAGGCTGGAGCTGCGCATCGACGGCGCGGAAGACACCGCCCTTGCCGCTGTAGAAGCGTCCCAGTTCGAAGTTGCCCGCGCGGAAGGCTCCGTCCCTCCACTCGACAGGCGCCACCTTCTGCTGCGTGCGCCCATCGAGCGTCCACGCGAGGTAGCCATCCGGTCGCAACACCGCGACCTGCTCCCGGGAGAAGCGCTTCACGCGACGGAGCAATTCCTCCCGTGAAACCGCGCCACCCTCCAACACCTCTCGCAACAGGAAGCTCGCCGCCATGCGGGGCGGGAGGTTGCCCAGGGTGATGGGCTTGCGTAGGAGCACACCCAGTATCCGCACCGCTTGCGTGGGGGTGAGTGCGCCGCCTGGGAGGGGCCGCTCGTCTTGCGCTTCCAGCCCCGCGTCCGTCAGCAACTGCTCCCAGGCATCCACCCGCGTGCCGGGGCTTGCCAGGGCCACCGTCGTGCGGATGGGACTCGCGCCTGTCATTACCTCCCGGACGCCCTTGCGACGATGCAGCCGTCCGGGCTCCTCGTTGCCCGTGACGGACCGTGGCGGAGCGGAGGACGCAGCGCTCGGCGGTGGCACGGGAGGGGAGCCCGTGGCCTCGCGGGGCGTGTAGCTCAGCATCCTTCCGGACGCAGGAGGCACCGATGCGCAGCCGGTGAGGGCCATCGCCATGCACAGCAGCAAGGCTTCAACGCGCACGGTCCACCCCCAGGCCCATTGAATCGGACCCAGGCTATGCCGCTGGGTCTGGCTGATCCGCCGGACCGGGCACTCCCCTGCACCCGAGGGCATGTAGGAAGGTGGGAATCAGCGCTTCAGACTGTTGGCTGCCGTCTTCCGACGCGGGGCTGGCTCTACGTCGTCCTGGACTACGTGGAGGGCTACACGCTGGGCGAGTGGCTGGAGAAGACGCACCCCACGGCGCATGAGGTGGTGGGTGTTTTCGTCAAGCTCGCCTCGGCACTGGCGCACGTGCACGGGCGGGGCGTCTTCCACCGCGATTTGAAGCTGAGCAACATCCTCGTGCGCGCCTCGGATGGAGAACCCTTCCTGCTGGACTTCGGCGTGGGCAGCTACGCGCAAGCTCCGGAGTTGACGGAGACGCCCCTGCCGCCGGGCACCCGGCGCTATCGCTCGCCCGAAGCCACGAAGTTCCTGCGTGAGCACGGCGAGGAGCACGAAGCGCGCTACGCGTTCAAGGCCACCGACGACATCTACGCACTGGGCATCTGCCTCTATGACCTGCTGACGATTCCGCGGCCGGTGAGTGAGGCTCCGGCCATGTTCCTGGGAGGTCGGTTGACGCCACCTGCTCCGCATACGCTCAACCCGCGAGTGCCCCCTGGCTTGAGCGCGGCGGTGCTTCACTTCGTGGCCCGGGAACCCGAGAGGCGCGCACCCACGGCCGAGGTGATGCGGCGCGAGTTGGCGGCGCTGCTCCCCGAAGCGGGAGCGGCGTGGACGGAGCCCTTCCATGCGCCCGCCCCGCACCTCCAGCTCGCCCCCGCGAACGCTCCCCAGGATCCCGAGGCGTCATCGCGGGAGGTGCCCGAGCGCTCCGGGCTGCGCCGGGCACGCGGGGTGGCCCTCGTGGCCGCCCTCGCGGTCGCCCTGGTGGGGCTCCTGCTGCTGCGGCCTGCCCGGGTTGAGCCGCCCACCCCCGCAGGCCAGGAACCCGTGATGCCATCCCC
>NZ_RAWA01000670.1 GCF_003611675.1 Corallococcus sp. CA053C | reverse complement strand
CCCGGCGCCCGTGGGCAACCCGGCCACGCCTCCGACGACGACCACCACCGCGACGCCCGCGGCCACCGCGGCGCCCGCCGCGGCGACGAAGCCCGCCGCCCCGCAGAACAGCGGCGGCCTGGGGCTGGACCTCACGAGCGACAGCGACAAGCCGCCCGCGCCGACGATGACGTTCGACGCGGTGGACGTGTCCGGCAAGACGGCGGACCGCCAGCGCCTGGACGCGGCCATCTCGCTGTTCAAGAACGACGAGTACGAGAAGGCGGCGATGGCGTCGCACGAGCTCCTGGGGGACCCGAAGCTGCAGGGTCTGCACACGGAGGCGCGCTACGTGCTGGCCAAGTCGCTCTACCGCATGGGCCTGTACCACTCGTCCCTGGGCGAGTTCTCCAAGATCCTCGCGGTGGGCCCGTCCACGAAGTTCTTCAAGACGAGCCTGGAGTGGCTGTTCTTCATCAGCCGCAAGACGCAGAACGAGACGGTCATCCTGGATGAGATCGCCCGGTACGCGAACTACGAGTTCCCGGAGAAGTTCCGCAACGAGTTCCGCTACCTGCTGGCCCGCTACCACTTCGTCCGAGGCCGGGCCCTGGATCAGGTGGGCCAGGCGGAGAACGCGGACAAGAGCTTCGAGGAAGTGAAGCGGCTGGCGCTGACCATCCCGCGCACGGACCCCTTCTACCCGCGCGCGAAGTACCTGGAGGGCATTGCCTTCTTCCGCAACGGCACGCGCAACAAGGACGCGGCGCTCAAGCGCGGCAACACGGACGTGCTGGCGTCGGTGGAGGCGATGAAGGAAGTGGTGCGCCTCACCCGTCCCCAGGCGGGCCACACCGGCGAGCAGGCGAAGCTGGACAAGTCGCTGCGCGAGCTGGCGTTCATGCAGCTGGCGCGCACGCACTACGGCATGCAGCAGAACCGCTTCTCCATCTTCTATCTGAACAAGGTGGAGCGCGGGAACACGCAGTGGCTGGAGGCGCTCTTCGAGTCGTCCTGGGCCAACTACCGCATCGGCCAGTACGAGCAGGCGCTGGGCAACCTCATCACCCTGTCGTCGCCCTTCTTCCGCGAGGAGTACTTCCCGGAAGCGCTCATCCTGAAGGCCGTCATCTATTACGAGAACTGCCGCTACCGGGAGTCCAACCTCATCCTCCAGGACTTCGAGCACACCTACCTGCCCGTGCACGACGAGCTGGACTCGCTCGTGAAGAAGAACATGGACGCGAGCGAGTACTACACGGTGCTCGCCGACGTGCAGAAGAAGAACAAGGACGGCCTGGAGAAGAACGGCACGGACGTGCTCCTGGAGCGCATCCTGCGGCTCGCCCTCACGGATCAGGACCTCAAGAAGACCAACGACTCCATCCTGGAGCTCGAGGGTGAGATGGACCTGTTCTCCAACAAGGGCGACACGTTCAAGTACTCGGAGCTGACGAAGCAGCTCTTGGAGGGCCTGAAGGTCCAGCGCACCAGCCTCATCGCCAAGGCCGGCACCATGGCCAAGGGCAAGCTGGAGACGGAGCTGGGCGCGCTCAAGCTGCTGCTGGCCAACGGCCTGCGCATCAAGTTCGAGACGACCACCAAGGAGAAGGAGTTCCTGGAGGAGCAGCTCAAGGCGGGCGGTCGCACGGCCATCGTCAAGAAGTACAAGTACTCCGTGGCGGTGGCGGACGATCAGCTCTATTGGCCCTACGAGGGCGAGTACTGGCGTGACGAGCTGGGCACGTACCAGTACACGCTGACCAAGGGCTGCATCGAACGCGACACGGCCAACCGCAACATCCAGTCCGCCGGGGCGATGTAGACGCCCGGCGGCACAGGTGGGAGTCTCCCGGTCCGCCGGAGCGCCTGGTACGAGCGCTCCGGCGGTTTCCGTTTTCAGCGGTCCGGTTTCCAACGGCAGGTGGACGAGGGGAGTACGAGGGTGGCTCGGGAGGCGTCGCTGCGGGTGGTGTTCGGCATCGCCGTGCTGGACCTCATCGGGTTCGGCATCCTGATTCCCCAGCTCGGCGTGTACGGCGTGCGCTTCGGAGCGTCGCCCTTCACGGTGGGGCTGCTCGTCGCGGTGTACTCGCTGATGCAGCTGGTGGCGGCGCCCATCATGGGGCGGCTGTCGGACCGGTTCGGCCGGCGGCCGGTGTTGCTCTTGAGCCAGGTGGGGTCGCTCCTGGGCTACGTGCTGTTCGCCTTCGCGCACACGCTGCCGCTGTTGTTCCTGTCGCGCGTCATCGACGGGGTGTCGGGCGGCAACGTGTCCACGGCGCAGGCGGTGGTGGCGGACATCACGCCGCCGTCCGAGCGCGCGCGGGGCATGGGCATCATCGGCGCGGCGTTTGGCCTGGGCTTCGTGCTGGGGCCGGCGCTGGGCGGCGTGCTGGGCGCGTGGGGCGGCAACCTCGCCATCGGCCTGTTCGCGGCGGGGCTGTCCGCGGTGAACCTGCTCTGCACGTGGTTCTTCCTGCCGGAGACGCGCGTGCCGGGCTCGCCGTCCGCGACGGTGCGCACCATGAAGGGCGCCGCGTCCGTGCTGTCGCTGCCCGTGGTGGGCCGGTGCGTGGTGCTGGTGCTGCTGTTCACCGTGGCCTTCGCGCAGATGGAGGGCACCTTCTCCGTGTACCTGCTGACGCGCTTCCTTTCGGCGGGCGCGGTGCCGCTGGAGGGCGGGTGGCTCATTCACGCGGTGCACCCGGACGAGGCCATCCTCCGGGAGGCCAGCCTGCGCTCCGGGGTGCTCTTCGCCGTGGTGGGCGTGCTGTCCGCGCTGGTGCAGGGCGGGCTCGTGCGCCGGCTGGTGGCGCCCACGCCGGGCCACCGCCCGCATGACGGGCCGGGGGGCAGGGG
>NZ_RAWA01000066.1 GCF_003611675.1 Corallococcus sp. CA053C | reverse complement strand
GGCCGGGGCCGGAGCGGGCGCGGCCTTCACCGGAGCGGCGGCCACCACCGGGGCGGGCGCGGGCTTCGGCGCTGGGGCGGTCGCGGCGGCGACGGCCACCGGCTCCGCGGGCTTCGGCGCCGGGGCCTGGGCGGTCGCGGCGGCGGGGGCCACCGGCGAGCCGTCCACGGAGATGACGACGCGGTTGCCCTCGGCGCGCACGTCGTACTGGGACGCCTGATCGAGCGCCACCAGCACGCGGCCCACGCTGGCGCGCGCATCGGAGAACTGGGCGGCCACGACGCCGGACACGGGGCCCGTGCCGTCATGGTGGCCCTTGATGCCGGTGGCATCCGCGGACGACAGGTCCACCACCAGCCGCTCCGGCCCGCTGAGCCGGAAGACGGTGAAGGTGGGCGGCCGGGTCCCGGTCACCACGACCTGGGCGCCAGCTCCCGTCCGGGACACCTGAAGGTCCCGCAGCGTATTCAGATCCGCGCCATACACCTTGGCGCCTGCAAGGACGACCGCCCATGCGGTCGCCATGATCCACTTGCCCCTCGTCACAGCGCTCTGCTCGAGCATGCGTCCCCTCAACAAGTTGGTAGCGGGCGACTGCCCGCGGGCGCGCCGTGGGGCGCTACTCCCAGTTCTTGCCCGTCATCAGGTTGTAGGCGGGGTCCTTTACGCCATCTGCCTTGAGCTGCAGGCTCACCGGATTGCTGATGACCTCGCCCTTGGCACCCGTGAAAACCTCGGTGACGGTAACCGAGTCCCGGAGAATCTGGGTCACCTTGCCGCCCTGGCGCCCCACCCGGGTATTTCGCCGGACGATGTGGCCCCGGCCCAGCGGATCCTCGACCATCGCCAGCGGACTGGCGTCCCCGGTGACGACCGCCACCAGCTTGAGCTGGTCGAGGTCGAACACGCACAGGGGTTCATTGCACGCGCGTTCCGGTGCGTCACGCGCCACCGGTCCCAGCTCTTCCAGCGGACTCCGGAACGGATCCCGCTTGCCCACCGGGCTGTAGGTGTAGACGAACGCTGGCAGCGCCGACGCTTCGGTCTTCGCTTCCACCGGTGCCTCCGCGGGGGCGGCGGCCGGGGGTGGAGCAGCAGCCGGGCTGGCCTTGGGCGTCTCCTCACAGGCAGACAGGGTCAGCGCCAGCACCGCAGCAGTCATCGTGGACTTGAACGTCTTCATCCGCGTCATCCCTTGTCGCCCCAGTTGCAGGGCGGATCAAGTTTCTAGTTGTTCTTCGTCTCGATGAACCGGAACGTCGTCGCCAGGAAGCTGCTCTGGAGGACCACCTTCTCGTTCTTCAGCGTGGCGCCATCGAGCTTGATGTTGTTGACGTTCACGATGCGCCGCATGTTCGCCATCTCCTGCAGGAACATGGCGATCTCGTGGTAGTTGCCGCTCACCGTCATCTTGATGGGGATGCGCGCGAAGAACTCGGTGCCCTCGACGTACTCCTTGTCGGGCTCCACGCGGGAGATCTCCAGGCCGGACTTCTTGCCGATGTCGTTGATCTGCGCGAGCAGCTCTTCCATGTCGCGCCGCTCCGGCAGCTCCGTGAGGGCCTCCGCCAGCTTCTGCTCGAGCACGTCCATCTCACGACGGCGCTCGTTGAGGTTCTGGGCGATCTCGCTCTTCTCCGCGAGTTCCAGGTCGAGCGTCCTGCGCTCCGCCGCGCGGCGGGCGATGTCCTCTTCCGTGGGCTGGATGACGAGGAAGAAGTTGGCGACGGTCAAGAGGACGACGAGTGCCGCCAGGCCACCGAACTTCGCCGCCGGGGGGGCCTTCGCGAGCTGATCCAGGTACTTATCCATGACAGATGCTCCTTCGCCGCCAGCTAGATGGCGTAGTTGGCGGTGAGGGTGAGCTTGAACTCGACGAACGACGGAGCACCGGCCGTGGCGCCCTTGGTCTGCACGGCGTTGGTGAGTTCGATGTTGCCGAAGAAGGGCTTGATGTCGCCCGCGGCGAACTCCTCCACGAGCGCGGTCTCCGTGTTGAAGAGCTCCACGCGGGACGTCTTGCCGTCACGGCGCTGCTCCACCAGGCGCCCCATGCCCTTGGGCGTCCACACCATGCCGCCCAGGCCGCGCATCAGCTCCGCGACCTCGTCGTGGCTGACGGCCGAGCCGTTGATGGTGACGCTGTTGGACGCCTCCACGAAGTCCTTGAGCCAGACCTTCTTGGGCATGGCGGACGACAGCGCGTCCAGCATGCGCACCGGGCCGTTGCGGCCCTTGCGCAGCGTGTCCAGCACGGCGAGCTTCTTCTCCACCTCCGTCTTGCGGGCGTTGATGTTCTTCACCTCGCCAATGACCTTCTCCAGCTCCGCGATCTTCGCGCGCGTCTGGGCGATGCCCTGGTTGGCCCGCGTCAGGTCGCCGTCGCGGTCCGAGTACCAGAAGTAGTTGCCCACGACCGCGGCAATCAGGACCGCGGCGTAGAGGGCCAGGATCTGCCGGCCCATCTCCCGCTTCTTCACCGCCCGCACGGGCAGCAGGTTGATTCGAATCATCATGTGCGTCATCTCCTCGCGGCCAGAGCGGTTCAGCCCAGCTTGTCGCCCGGGCGCCGGAGCGCCAGTCCCACTGCCACCGCGGCCATGGGCGCCACGTCCATGATGAACGCGGGGTCGAACTTGCGGTTGTCCACTTCAATCTTCCGGAACGGGTTGAGGATCTCCACCGGCACGCCGGTCCGCGCCTCGATGGTCTTGAACAGGGCGGGGATCTTCGCGGTGCCGCCGGACAGGTAGACCTTGGTGAAGTTCGAGTCCGCGGCGGTGCCCGCGTAGAAGTCCAGCGAGCGCTGGATTTCCCCGGCGACCTGCTCCGCGACGCTGGAGAGCACGCGCTCCACGTCCTGGGGCACCACGGCGTCCGCGTCCGCGCGGTTGCCGCCGATCTTCAGCGCCTCCGCCTCCTCGTAGGAGACGTTGAGCTGCTTCTGGATCTCCTCGGTGAACTGGTTGCCACCGATGGTCACGTCGCGGGTGAACACCGTGACGCCATTGGCGATGATGTTGATGTTCACCACGGAGGCGCCGGCGTTGATGAGGACGACGGTCTCCTTCTCCGGCAGCTCGTAGTTCGTGGAGAACATGTTCTGGACGGCGAACGCGTCCACGTCCACGACCACCGGCGAGAGCCCCGCTTCGGAGACCACGGTGGTGTAGTCGTTGATCATGTCCTTCTTGGCGGCCACCAGCAGCACGTCCATCTGACCGGTGGCGTCGTTGCCGCCGCCGTCGAGGATCTGCGTGTCGATGTTCACGTCCTTCACGTCGAAGGGGATGTACTGCTCCGCCTCCCACTGGATGCTCTCCTCGAGCTCTTCCTGGCTCATCCGGGGCATCTGGATCTTCTTGATGATGACCGAGTGGCCGGACACGCCGATGGCGACGTCCTTGCCCTTGACCTTCAATTCCGACATCAGCTCCTGGACGGCCTGGACGATGGCCGTGGAGTTCATGAGGGCGCCGTCGACGATGGCTTCAGGAGGCAGCGGCTTCATTCCGAAGCTCTGGAGCGCGTAGCCGACTTCGCCGCGCTTGCGCTGCTCCTTGAGCATGATCATCTTGATCGACGTCGACCCGATATCCAGCCCGAGTGCCAGTTTGCCCTTCGCCATGCTTAACCCCATCGGAGAGGCGGCCAGCGTAGCACCGGCTTGATACCCCTCCTAAAAAGTGCTTGGCGCCCGGCCGCCCTTCGGACGGGGGAGCGCCGTAAAGACCGACGACGACCGCGCCCCCGACGTACCACCGCGGAGGCCCGATTTTCCGGCCCCGGCGGCGTTCCGTCAAATGGCCGGGGTTGATTCCTGGAGGGTCGGGTCGCCAGGCGACCCCCTCCCCTGCCTTTGCGCTCCTTTTCAGCCGCGAAGCGCCTCCGCGTCCGGATCAATGCCGTACTCCTTGATCTTGTACAGGAGCGCGCGGTGACTGATGTCCAGCACCTCGGCGGCCCGGGTGCGGTTGCCCTTGGTGCGCCGGAGCGCCGCGCGGATGTAGGACTCCTCCATCTCCCGGATGGCGCGCTTGAGTGACAGGTCGCCCCCAGCCTGTAGCGGCGGCGCCGTCCCGGCGGACACGGGTGCGGAAGCCGCCCACAGCTTTTCGGGCAGGCTGCCAGGCTCGATGAGGGTGCCCTCGGCGAGGAGCACCGCGCGCTCCATGGCGTTCTCCAGCTCCCGCACGTTGCCCGGCCAGGCGTACGCCGTCATCAGGGCCTCCGCCTCAGGGGAGAGCCCCTCCACGGGCGGGTCGCGGTTGAGCTCGCGGTTGAAGCGGCCGAGGAAGGACCGGGCGAGCAGCGGGATGTCCTCACGGCGCTCGCGCAGGGGCGGCAGGGCGAGGTTCACGACGTTGAGGCGGTAGTAGAGGTCCTCGCGGAACTCGCCCTTCTCCACCAGCTTGCCCAGGTCGCGCAGCGTGGCGGCCACCACGCGCACGTCCACGCGCTCCACGCGGCTCTCCCCCACGGGCCTGATTTCGCCCTCCTGCAGCACGCGCAAGAGCTTCACCTGCGCCCCCAGGGGCAGCTCGCCCACCTCGTCCAGGAAGAGCGTGCCGCCGTCGGCCTCCGCGAACAGGCCCCGGCGGGCGGTGCGCGCGTCGGTGAAGGCGCCCTTCGCGTGGCCGAACAGCTCGCTCTCCAGGAGGCCGTGGGGGATGGCGCCGCAGTTGACGGCCACGAAGGCCATGGCGGAGCGGCGGCTCTTGCCGTGCAGCTCGCGGGCGATGAGCTCCTTGCCGGTGCCGCTCTCGCCGGAGATGAGCACGGTGGTGTCCACCGGCGCCACGCGCGCCACCTGTTTGAGCACCGCCTGGAGCGCGGCGCTCTGCCCCAGGATGTGGCCCAGGGACGCGCCGGGAAGCTGCGCGTCGTGCAGGCGCCGGTTCTCGCGCAAGAGCCGCTCGCGCTCCTCCGCCTTGCGCAGGACGAAGATGATTTCTTCCGGCTTGAAGGGCTTCTGGACGAAGTCGTAGGCCCCCGCCTGCACCGCCTCCAGCGCCTGCTCCTGGGAGCCGTACGCGCTCATCACCACCACGGTGAGGCCCGGCTGCTCCGCGAGCGCCGCCTTCAGCACCGACATCCCGTCGCGCTTCGGCATGCGCACGTCGCACAGGAGGACGTCGTAGGCGCGCGCGGACAGCTCCCGCAGGGCCTCCTCGCCGTCGGCGACGGCGCGCACCTCGTAGCCCTTGTCGGTGAGCACCAGGGTGAGGATGTGGCGGATGGACGGCTCGTCGTCGGCGACGAGGACGGTGCGGAAGAGGGGCATGGGCTTGGCGCCCATCATACCCCCCTTCCGGGCCCGGCCCCCTCAGGCGGCGGGGAGGGACAGCCGGAAGCACGCGCCACCGCCCGTGCCGTCGCGCGCGTCCAGCCGCCCGCCCATGCCCTGGGCCAGGTTCAGCGACACCGCGAGTCCCAGGCCCGTGCCCTGCCGCCCCTTGGTGGTGAAGAAGGGCTCGAAGAGGTGCGCGCGCACCTCCGCGGACAGGCCCGGGCCGCTGTCCTCCACCTCCACGTACAGGAGCGCGGCCTCCTGTCGGGTGGAGATGCGCACCCGGCCCTCGCCCCCCATGGCCTGGGCGGCGTTGAGCAGCAGGTTGATGAGGATCTGCGACAGGGGGCCAGGATCCGCGCGGGCGAGCAGGCCGGGCGCCACGTCCAGCGTCACGTCCACGCGGTCCAGCTCCGGGCCGGCGCGCACCAGGCGCACGCACGTCTCCACCACCTGCCCCACGTCCACCGGCACGGGCTGGGCGCTGCCGGGGCGCCCCAGGTCCAGGAGCCCCCGCACGATGCGGTCGATGCGGAGCACCTCGTGGTCGATGCGCTCCAGGAAGTCCTTCACCTCCGGCCCCTCGGCCTTCATGCGCGCCAGGGAGAGGTAGCCCAGGATGCCCGCCAGCGGGTTGCCCACCTCGTGCGCCACGCCCGCGGCCAGCTTCCCCACCGTGGCCAGCCGCTCCGACGCGACCAGCTCCGTCTGCGCCCGCGCGAGCCGCGAGTTCGCCTCGCGCAGCGCCTCCAGCTGCGAGCGCGTGAGGGCCTGCTCCTGGCGCAGCGCCTCCGCCATGCGCTGCAGCGCGCGCTGGATGCGCGACAGGAGCGGTCCGCCCTGCCCCGCCAGCGGCACGTCCAGCTGCAGCCGGCCCAGCTGCTCCACGGCGGCCTCGGTGGCGCGCAGCGGACGGCCCACCGTGAGGTCCAGGACGACATAGGCCAGCACCGTCAGCACCACGAGGTCCAACCCCAGCGCCAGGGGCAGGAAGGTGCGGATCCGCGTCAGCCCCTCCGCTTCCGGCGTCCCGGGCAGTGCCAGCCGACGCGCCACGTCCAGCAGGCGGATCAACACCGGCTGCAGCGTCAGCCACGACATGCCCGTGGAGAGCGAGCCCAGCAGGAAGGCCACGCTGGCGATGCGCCACTTCATCCGCGCACCGGCGGCGCCACGCCCCTCACCGCGTCCCCCCGAGCATCATCGCCACCTCCAATGGCAGCACGCGCGCGAGCCACGGCCCCAGCAGCATCACCTCCAGCCCCGCCAGCGCCAGCCAGGGACCGAAGGGGATGTTGGTGGGACCCGGGACCCACTCCTCCTCCTCGCCCGTCTCGTCCAGCGGCGCGTCCGGGATGGGCTGGAAGAGCAGGCACCAGGGCACCAGCAATCCCCGCTTCCACAGGGGCAGCCCCGGCTTCGTGAAGTCCCACGTCATCGTGGACCCGGCTTCGGGAGCCTCCGTGGCGCCAGGCTCGGTGGGCTCGGCGGGCTCGGCGGGCTCGGCGGACGGCCCCACGGGAGCGTCTGCTTCGGGGCCCGTGGGGGGTGCAACCGGCTCCACCGACTCCTGCGCTTCGCCGCGAGGCCCGGCCCTGCCCGTGAGGGCGAGCAACGCCACGCCCACGATGGAGCCCTGCAGGGACGAGAAGAAGAGGATGCCCAGGAGCGATTTCCACCCCAGGAACGCACCCAGGAGGGCGACGAGGAACTTGTCCCCGCCTCCCAGCGCCTCGCGCTTGAAGACGCGCCAGCCCACGTACTCCATCAAGCGGAAGCAGAGGAACCCCACCGCCGCGCCCACCGCCGCGTGGATCACCGCGTCGCCGCCCAGGGGGATCGCCAGCAGCACCCCCGCCGCGATGCCCGGCAGGGTGAGCGAGAAGGGCAGGATCCAATGCTCCAGATCAATGAAGGTGAGCGGCACCAGCAGGAAGACGAGCACCAGCGCGGGCACCAGCGCGTACGTCCAGTCGAAGCGCTTGAGGCACGCGAGGAACAAGAGCCCCGTGAGCAGTTCCACGAAGACGTAGCGCGGCGAGATGGGCATGCCGCAGCCGCGACACCGGCCGCGCAGCCCCAGCCACGACAGCACCGGGATGTTCTCGTACCAGGAGAGCACGTGCCCGCACTTCGGGCAGCGGGAGCCGGGCCGCACGATGCTCAGCCCTTCCGGCACGCGCGCGATGACGACGTTGAGGAAGGAGCCGATGCACAGGCCGAGGACGAACAGGAAGAGGATGAAGAGGGGCTCGGCCCAGCCCGGCGCGTAGGTGAACGTCACGGAACCCGCAATCCTACCTGCCGCTCCCGGCACTGGCGACTTCGCGTCGGGGGACGAAAACCGTCAGCGTCAGTGACAAAAATTGGCAGGCCAGCAGCCGTGCCATCCCCGTGGCGGCATGCCCTCCCAGGGAATCCCAGCGGTTGGCAAACTGTTCGGGGTGGCACTCTTCGTGCTAAGAGTCCTTCCGTCGTCCAACCCCCCTCTGCCCACGCTGCGGAGTCCCCAAACATGATGAACCGTCTTTTCCGGAAGAAGGGTGGCTTCACCCTCATCGAGCTGATGATCGTGGTTGCCATCATCGGCATCCTCGCCGCCATCGCCATCCCGAACTTCATCCGCTTCCAGGCGAAGTCGAAGCAGTCCGAGGCGAAGACGAACCTGAAGGCCATCTTCACGGCCCAGAAGTCGTACTTCGGCGAGAAGGACAAGTACTCCACCGACTTCACGGTCATCGGCTTTGATCCGGAGCCCGCGAACCGCTACAGCTACGGCCTGGCCACGGGCTGCGCCGCGCCTGTCGCCGCGACCGCCGCGGGCCGCATTGGCGCCAAGACGGGCTGCATCGGCCAGGACGTGGCCAAGTTCACCACGGCTCCGGCCCCCAAGGACGCCATCACGGCCCTGGGCGTGCAGCCGAGCGTGGCGGCCTGCCCGAGCTGCTCGTTCAGCGCGAACGCGGTCGGCAACGTCGACAACGACCCGGTCGGCGACGCCTGGGGCATCACCTCCGCCCCCACGGGCGCGACGCTGAACTCCACCTGCGGCGTGGACTCGAACCTGATCTCCGCCGGCGAGCCGGGCAACGCGTACAACGACGTCAGCTGCGAGTAGTCGGCTTCCACCACGCCTCACTCCGTCCTGACGGGCAGAGCAGGTGATGGCAGAATCGATGGGGCGCCCGGCATTTCGGGCGCCCCATTTTCGTTGGGTGGAGCCATGGACACGCTGTACCTGCTGCGATTCGTGCCGGGCCTGCTGCTGGTGGCGCTCCTGTCCGCCCCGCCCAGTCCCGTGCGCAAGCAGGGAGGAGGCGCCCTGCTGCCCCGCCCCGGCTTGCTGAAGACGCTCTTCCGGGCGCAACAGGGGCTGGTCACCGACTACTTCTGGGTCTTGATGCTCAACCGCATCGGGACCGCGGCACAGCCCTCCGAGTACCGCGACGTGTACGACTACGCGGAGCTCGTCACGGACCTGGATCCGCTCTTCCCGCAGGCATACCTCTACGGGGGCATCACCCTCCCGGTCCACCTGGGCAAGGGCCAGTACATCAACACCGCGGAGTCCTCCGCGCTGCTGCGCAAGGGGCTGCACCACCTGCCCGGCAACGAGCGGATCGCCTTCCAGCTCGCCTACAACCTGATGTTCTTCGAGAAGAAGTACAAGGAAGCGGCGGACATCATCCAGGAGCTGTCGAAGCGCCCCGACGCGCCCGAGTGGTACACGGCGCTGGCCACGCGCCTGTATGCGCAGTCCGGCGACTTCGACACCGGCCTGTCGCTCAGCATGGCCCTGCGTGACGGTTCGGAGGACCCGGAGACGCGCGCCTTCTACGAAGTGCGCGTGCGGGAGATCCTCCAGGAGCGCATGCTGCGCTCCATCGACGAGGCCATCGCGCGCTACCGCACCCGCGAAGGGAAGCTGCCAGCATCGCTGCCCGTGCTGGTCTCCGCCGGAGACCTGCCCCGGCTGCCGGAGGATCCGTTGGGGGGCCGCCTCTTCCTCGGTGAGGATGGGCGGGCCTACTCCGACGCCGTCCGCTTCCGCATGGAACTCATCCAGGACGAGCGCACCGAGGACGGTGAGCGCCTGGTCCCCAAGCCCCGAGTGACCGCCCATGACGAATCCCAGCCCTGACGCCCCGCCCATCCAGGCCCAGGGGCTCGCCAAGACGTACAAGGTGGGCTTCTGGTTCAACCGCACCGTGAGGGCCCTGCAGTCGCTGGATCTCCAGGTGGACTCCGGACAGATCTACGGCCTGCTCGGGCCCAACGGCGCCGGCAAGTCCACGACCATCAAGATCCTGATGAACCTGGTGCGCCCGAGCGGCGGCACCGCGCGACTCTTCGGCAAGCCGGTGGAGGACGCGGAGACGCGGCGGCTGGTGGGCTTCCTGCCGGAGAACCCCGCCCCGTACGAGTACCTCACGGGCCGGGAGTTCGTGACGCTGGCGGGGCAGCTCGCGGGGCTGAGCGGCCACGAGCTGGACGGACGCGTCACGGAGGTGATGGGCGCGGTGGAGATGGCGGGCGCGGAGAAGCTGCAGATCCGCCGCTACTCCAAGGGCATGGTGCAGCGCGTGGCGCTGGCCCAGGCGCTGGTGGGCCGGCCGAAGCTGCTCATCTTGGACGAGCCCACGAGCGGGCTGGATCCGCTGGGCCGCCGGCAGATGCGCGACCTCATCCTCGCGGAGCGGGACAAGGGCACCACGGTGCTGTTCTGCAGCCACATCATCCCGGACGTGGAGGCGCTGTGCGACCGGCTGGCCGTGCTGGTGGGCGGCCGGCGGGTGCGCGAGGGCAGCGTGCAGGAGCTGGTGTCCGCGCAGGTGCCCACGGTGGAGATGGTGGTGGAGGGGATGAAGCCGGAGGAGGTGCGGGGGCTGGGCATCCCGCTGGAGTCGGTGCAGGCGCTCGACGGGCGCGTGATGTTGCAGGTGGCGGACGTGGACAGTCAGCGACTGCTGGGCGGGGTGCTGGGCGCGGGCGGACGGGTGAACCGGATGCAGCCGGCGCGCTTCTCGCTGGAGCAGCTGTTCATGAACACGCTCAAGGAATCAGGCCGCGCGACCAGCGTGGGTGGGGAGATCAACACGTGAGCGCCTTCACGGCGATGATGTGGAATGGCTTTCGTGAGGCCCGCCGCAACCGGGTGACGGTGGTGGTGGGCGTGTTCGCCGCCGTGGTGCTGCTGTCCTCCACGCTGGTGACAGAGGTGACGGTCGCGACGTTCGACCGCGTGCTCACGGACTTCGGCCTGGGGATGATGAGCATCATCCTCGTCTTCCTCACCATCTTCCTGTCCAGCAGCCTGCTGAGCCGGGAGATTGAACGGCGCACCATCTTCCTCGTGGTGAGCAAGCCCGTGTCCCGCCGGCAGTTCCTGCTGGCGCGGCTCGCCGGCACGATGCTGACGCTGGGCGTGCTGCTGGTGGCGATGACGCTCGTGTTCCTGGGTCAGCTGCTGCTCTTCGGCGCGACCATCACCCAGGCGCAGCTCCTGGCGAGCGCGGGCCTGTGGTTCGAGCTGCTCGTCATCAGCAGCGTGGGCATCCTGTTCTCCAGCTTCGCGGGGCCGGCGGTGTCCGCCATCGCCACCACGGGCATGTACTTCACCGGGCACCTGACGGGCGACCTGTACCAGCTCGCCAGCCGCTCGGAGAGCGTCGCGGTGCGCGCGGTGGGCAAAACCATCTACTACCTGCTGCCCAACCTGGAGCGCGTGAACTTCCGGCCGCAGGCCACGTACGCCCTGCCGGTGGACGCATCCACGTTCCTCTCCGGCGTGGGCTACAGCCTGGCGTGGACGCTGGTGCTCACCACGCTGGCCATCTTCATCTTCGAGCGGCGGGACTTCCGCTGACGCGCGGGCGGCCCTGGCGCTTCCACGCGAAGGCCAGGGCCAGCCCCAGCCACGCCGCAGCGCCGACCATCAGCCCTGGCCTGAGTCCAGGCGCGCGGTAGCGCAGCTCCACCACGTGCCGGCCCGCGGGCACCGCCACCGCGCGGACGGCCAGGTTGGCGGGGAGGATGGGCACTTCCCCTCCGTCCAGCGTCGCGCGCCAGCCGGTCTGGAAGGCGTCGTTGACGACGAGCACCGCGGGCGCGAGCGCGTCCACCTCGACCGTGAGGTGCTCGGGAGTGCCGGGCGCCACGCGCACCTGCCCCAGGGGGCCTTCCGGCGTCGCGGGCAGCGGGCTTGCGCACTCCACGATGGCGACGTCCGTCGGAGGGAGCGTGGGCGCCATCATCCGCCGCGCCGCCGCGTCCCTCCCCTCCACGCATTCCGGACGGGCCAGGTGGATGCGGGGCGCGACGTCCGCGTACTCCACCAGCGTCAGGCCCAGCAGCGGATCCTCCACGGAGCTCCGGGCCGCGAGCCGGGACTGGAACGCGTCCCGCTCCGCCGTGGCGTGGACGAGGAAGCGGGTGCCCAGCCGGGGCGCGAGCCGCGTGAACCAGTGCAGCCGGTCCGCCTTGAGCTGACGCACCCGGGGGCTCACGCCCGGCAGGTACTCGTTCGCGCTCTCCAGGCCCCAGAGCACCGTCATGTCCGCCGCCAGGGCGGAGAGCTGCAACAGGTGGAGACCGTCGTTGAAGCCCACCCCCGCCAGGCGCGGCATGCTCGTCTCACGCAGGGTGGAGGCCACGCGGAGCCACTCCCCTTCCGGCACCTCGGCCCGGATGTGCTGGACGAAGGCGGGCGGCGTCTCCAGCAGCTCCGGGGGGGAGAGCTGGTAGAGCGGCTCGTGGGCCCACGCGAGCGCGCCCCACTGCAGGGCCACGAACAGCGCGCCCTGGACCCCGGGGCGCTCGCGCAGGAGCGCCAGGGCCGCGCACGCGAGCGCGAGCATCGCCGCGGTGGAGGCCGTGGCCACGACATTCGCGGACAGGCCTTCCAGCGCGGGCCCGGGCACGTCAGGCCAGCGGGCGCGAAGCCAGTGCTGGCTCCAGAGCTGTCCCGTGCCTTCGGCGAGCGCGAGCGCCGCGCAGGGCAGCGCCACCCCCACGCCCGCTCCGACGACGGCCCGCGACATGCCGCCCGGCCCCAGGCACCGCTTCCAGCCCAGGCCCGCGGCGACCGCGAGCCCCAGCGACAGGAGCGGCACCAGCTTCTCCGGGTAGCGGAAGGGCCGCCACAGGGGGACGAGCGCGTAGGCCCAGCCGTACACCGGCGTGGCGTCCCCCAGGCAGAGCGCGAGCAACAGCGCTCCCGCGGCCACCCACGCCCAGGTCCGCCAGCGCCTCGCGGACGCGACGAGCCCCGCGAGCGCCAGCACGCAGGCGGGCGTGCCCAGGTACACCGAGTCCACCCAGACGCGACTGAAGCCCCCGGAGGGCACCAGGCGCGCCACCACCGCGGGGGGAATGCCCTGGGTGCCTTCCGCATCCGCGAGGAAGGGGCCCACGAGGAGCTCCCACAGCCGCAGGGGATGGAGTGAGAAGCGCTGCGCCTCCCCGAGCGACCGGGCCCCGGGCTCCGAGGCCGACGCGAGCGCCGCGGCGGGGAACAGCTGCGGCGCGGCCAGCAGCGCTCCCGCGACGATGAGCAGCGTGCACGCGCCCAGCCGGCGGCGCCACGTCCCCACCTCCGGATCCAACGCCGCGAACAGCACGACGAGGGCGTTGGTCATGGCGAAGGCCTGCGCATCTCCGGCGAAGGCCACCAGCGCGAGCGCCGCCCCCGCGAGCGTCAGCCGTCCCACCGTCGGGCCGCGGAGGAAGCGCAGCGCGAGCCAGAGCGCGCACGGGGCGGTGCTCGCGGCCAGCAGATACGTGGGGTTGTTGGTGATGCAGACCAGGTAGCCGCTGAACGTGAACGTCAGCGCCGCGAAGAGCGCGCCCGCGCGGGGCACGTCATGGGCCCGCGCCAGGGCGTAGGTGCCGCCCAGCGCCACGAGGAAGCAGCCCAGCAGCGTGACCTTCACCGCCACGCCGAGCGGCAACAGCAGGGACAGCACCGTGCTCGGGTGGAACATCCCGGTGATGAAGATGCCCGGGAAGGACTGGCCGAGCCCGTCATAGGGCAGCCACTCCGGCAGCTGGAGCGCCGAGAGCCGCGCGGCCTGGTAGTGCCGCATCGGGTAGAAGGCCCGGAGCGTGTCTCCGGCCATGAAGACCCCGGACGAGAAGAGCGCCCGGACGAAGAAGAGGCCCCACAGGACCACCGCCAGCGCGGCCATCCCCCAACGCCCGATTACCGCCCTGCGCGCCTCGTCGCTCATCGTGCTCCCCGGCCGGCCGTTTCCGCCCGCGGTGCCGGACCATAGCGGAGCGGCGCTAGCGCGGTGGGGCGGAGGCCGCGGCCCGGGCCGCCGTCAGCGAGCGCCGCGCGGCTTCCAGGCCGGGCTCCAACCGGAGCGCCTCCTCCAGCGCGCCCACGGCTTCGTCCGGGCGCCCGGCCTGCAACAGCGTGCGCCCCAGCTCCAGGTGCGAGTCCACGCGCTTCGGCGCGCGGCGGAGCGCCTCGCGGAAGCGGAGGATGGCATCGTCCAGGCGGCCTTCCTTGCGGGACACGAGCCCCAGGTTGTGCCACGCCACCGGGTTGTCCGGCATCAGGCGCACGGTGCGCTCCAGCTCCTGCCGCGCCTCCGTCAGCCGGTTCGTCTTCGCGTACGCCACCGCCAGGTTGTTGTGGACGCGGAACTCCCGGGGGAGCGCGCGGGCCGCGAGCTCCAGGTGGGGAATGGCCTCGTCCAGACGTCCGGCGTTGAGGTGCAGGTTGCCCAGGTTGGAGTGGATGATGGGCTGATCCGCCACCGTCTCCTGCACGTAGGTCCAGAACGTCAGGTCGTCATGCCACACCGGCACGTAGGCCAGCGTCAGCACGGCGCAGACCGCCAGCACGCCGCCGGACACGAGCGCCATCGGCCGCGCCTGCTGGGGCCAGCGCGCACACAGCCAGCGCACACCCAGAGCCACCAGCAGGACGAAGCCCACCGAGGCCAGGTACAGGTAGCGCTCCGCGTACGCATCCACGCCGCGCACCTGGAGGGCGAGCGCGGGCGCTAGCGGCACCAGCAACCAGAGCCCCGCCGCCTGGGCCACCGTGTGCCCCCGGCGCCAGGCCCACACGGCCAGCGCGATGACGCCGACGCACATCAGCGCGCCCAGCCACACGCGGACATCCGCGGCGGACGTCACCTGCCCGCCGGGAGACAGCACCGCCAGGGGCACCGGCCAGAAGAGCTTGCTGCCCAGGTCCGCCGGGAACGCCAGCACGCCGCTCACCCGCGCGGCTCCGGCGGGGGCGTTGCTCGCGGGCAGCGCACCGCCCAGCGCCGCCAGCCGCAGCCCCGCGTACACGACGAACCCCAGGCCGAGCAGCGCGTAGCGGCGGGCCTGCGCGGACAGGCTGCCTCGCGCTTGCGCGGACGTCGTCGCGCGCTCCAGGGCCCACAACAGCACGGGCAGCACGACCGCCGTCTCCTTGAGCAGCAGGCCCAGCAGCCACACCGCCCCAGCGCCCAGGGCCCGCGCGGGTGAAGCGGGCACCGGCAGCCACAGCCGCGCCGCCAGCAGCACCGCCAGCGCCATGCCCACATCCATCGCGCCGCTCACCCACGCCACCGCCTCCGTGTGGACGGGGTGGAGCGCGAACAGGAGCGCGCCGCCCAGCGCGGCCCATTCCCCGGCCCCCTGCTCCGACTCCGGACGGCCCGCGCGAAGGCACACGCGCAGCAGCCACAGCACAAGGACGGACACCGCCGCGTGCAGCAGCATCAGCGCCAGGTGGTACGCCCAGGCCTGGAGCCCGAAGCCCTGGCGCAGCACGAAGAGGAACACGTGCATCAGCGGCCGGTAGTAGTGGTGCCGGGGGTCCTGCGCCGTGGAGGACTCCAGGAAGCCGAACAGCGGCTGGCCCCAGGCCTCCCGCATGCCCTGCCACGAGCGGATCCACGGGTTCTCCAGCACGAGCTGCCCGTCGTCGTAGACGAAGCCGTTCGCGAGCGTGCCGGCGAACACGAGCAGCGCGGCCAGCGCCACCAGTGCGTACTGGAGGGCGGGACGCAGGGGAACAGGGCGCAGGGGGCTGGAGTCCATCAGGGAGACGTGAAATCTAGCATGGGCCTTTCCGCCCCTTCCTGACCGTCCCGTACCATGCGAGCCCGTACCCAGGGTCGCCCGCCCGGCTGTCTCCAATGCGAATCCTCGAGGTTTCGAATTTCATGCCGCCCCATCCCGGGGGCATCGAAGTCATGGTGGACACGCTGTTCCAGGGCCTGCGACGGCGGGGCCATGACGTGCGGTGGATCGCGGGCGCCACGCCCTCCGAGCCGGGCGTCAACGGCCCGCATGTGCGCGTGCCCGCGTGGAACTGGCTGGAGCGCAACCTCCACGTCCCCATGCCCGTGTGGGCGCCCTCCGGATGGCGGCAGCTCGACGCGCTCATCCGCGAGGTGGACGTCGTCCACGCGCATGACTGCCTCTACCTGTCCTCCAGCGTGGCGGCGGCCCTGTGCCGGGTGCATCGCAAGCCCCTGCTCCTCACCCAGCACGTGGCGGAGGTGCCCTACGGCGGCGTGCTGGACACCGTGCAGGGCGTGGCCTACCGGACCCTGGGGCGCGCGGTGCTGACGTCGGCGGACGAGGTGGTGACGTACAGCCCGCACGTGCAGGCGTACTTCGCGCGGGTCGGGGTGCGCCGCCCGCTGCGCCTCATCCCCCTGGGCTTCGAGCCGCGCTTCCAGCCCCTCCCGGAGCCCGAGCGCCAACGGATCCGCGCGTCGTTCGGGCTCCCGGTGACGGGCCCCGTCGTCCTCTTCGCCGCGCGGCTGGTGCCGAAGAAGGGCGTGGACCTGGTGGCCCAGGTGCAGCGGCGGCTGGCGTCGGAGGGAGTCCAGCTCGTCGTCGCGGGTGATGGGCCCCTGGCCCCGGACATCACGGGCCTGCCCGCGACGCTGCACCTGCGCCAGGTGGACCACGCGCGGATGCACGAGCTCTACGCCGCCGCGGACGTGCTGTTGCTGCCCTCCCGGGGCGAGGGCCTGCCCCTGACGCTCCAGGAGGGCATGCTCACCGGCCTGCCCGCCGTCGTGTCGAAGGACCCCTCGTTCGAGGCGAACGTCGCCCGGGCGCCGGGCGTCACCCTCGTGGAGGGCGTGGAGGCGCTGACGGACGCGGTCCGCCGCGCGCTGGCCACGCCACCGCCCCGCGAGGACATCGCGCGCTGGGGGCGCGAACGTTGGGGGCTGGAGCGCTTCGTCACCGACTACGAGCAGACGCTGGAGGCCCTGGCGCGAGCGCGCTGAGGCGTGGCGCTCACGGCCGCTCGAACACCGCGCACGTCACCTCGAACGGGCGCACCAGCCACGGCCAGAGCCACTGGCCCACTCCGGCGCGCGGCACCGCGTCCGCCCCGGCGCCCTGGCCCGGCTTCAGCAAGCGCTTGAGCGCGCCGGGAAGGTCCGCCGCGACCAGGTGGCCCAGCGTGCCGCACGGCACCACCTGCCCCACCACCAGCCGCAGGTCCGGAAACAGCGGGACCAGCTCCTCCACCGTCGGCCGGAACATCGTGTCGATGGGGTCGGGATGCCACGGGAAGGCCCGGGGCACCGTCACCAGCAACACGCCCCCGGGCGCCACCAGCGAGGCCAACTGGCGCGCGAACGCGACCCGGTCCTCGACGTGCTCGAGCACGTTCGTGCAGCACACCGACCTCGGGCTCCAGGAGGCAAGCCGCGCCAGGCACTCCGGATCCATGAGGCTGCCCACCACGTCCACGCCGTCGTCCGGCTTGAGGTCCTGGTGGATGACGCGTCCGCCCCGGCGCTGCCAGGGCGCGAAGAGCTCCCGGTGGATGAACGGCTGCTGGACCTCGCGGAAGTAGCGGGTGGAGCTGCCCACGTTGAGCAGCGGCGAGCCCCGCGCCACGTCCAGCGCCTGGAGCTGACGGGAAAGCCACCGCGCTTCGGATTTCAGCAAGGGACGCCTCGGGAGGCAGGCACGCCCATCATGGTGCCGGCGGGGGGAAGTCCGACGGCAGCTCCTTCACCGCCGGGGGGAACTGCGCGTCCCGCGCCTCGTCGAGCGGGATGAGCTTGAGCTGGCACTCCTTGCGCGACACCGCCAGCAGGAAGCCCGGACGGTCGAAGCGCCGCGCGAACTCGCGGTCGCGCGCGAGGTTGACGTGGTTGACCCAGAGGACGTCGTCGCCCAGGTCCGGGCTGTTGTTGGGCCGCAGCAGGACGAAGTGCCGGGCCGGCGCGCCCTGGCAGGCCGGCGCGAAGGGGGTCCCCGTGAAGATGACGGCGCGGGCGGGCGCCTCCCGCGACACCACCTCCCCGGGCTCGCGGATGTCCTGCGCGAGCCGGTACAGCGTCACCCAGCGCGGCGGCAGGTACATCGTGGCGCACGCGACGAAGAGGCCCACGACGGCCCCGGGCACCAGTCCGGGCCGGCTCAACGCCCAGCCCCACCGCCACGCGGTGCGCAGCCCGTCCGTCGTCAGCAGGACCAGGGGCAGCATCGCCTCCGAGTAGTGCACCGGGCCGAAGGTGTCGATGCCCGCGTCCGCCAGCGGGATGTGCACCACCCAGAGCCCCACGAGGCTCGCCGCCAGCCACCGCGCGTGCGCGCCGCGGGCCAGGCACGCGAGCATCAGGCCCAGGGGCCAGCCGAAGCCATCCACGTTCAGCCGGAACAGCGCCATCACCGCACGGCCGATGACGAGCAGCGGGCTGCGGTCCACGAAGAAGTACCAGAAGCCCTCGCCCCCCACCGACTCCGGCGCGAAGGAGAAGAAGCGGTAGCCGTTGTCGCGCGCATGGCGCAGCGCCGCGTGGTAGCCCGTCATCCACGGGGACCCCGTCTGCGCCTGGTTGCACACGAGGAACAGCGCCGCGAGCGGCAGGGCCACCGCCGCGAACGCCGCCCCGTGCGCGGCACCCGCGCGGCGCTCACGGCCTCGCAGCCCCAGCGCCCACAGGACGAGCAGCGGCGCGCCCAGCCCCACCGCGGTCGCCGGCCGCGTCCAGAACGCGAGGCAGAAGCAGCAGGCCACGAGCGCGCTCGCCCAGGCCCCGGCCCCGGCCCGCGCGCGCTGGAGGCCGTACAGCATCCACGCCAGGGCGAAGAGGACCGTGGTGTGCGACATCTGCGTGGCGGCCCCCGTCATCACCAGCGGCGAGGCCAGGAACAGGAGGCCCGCGACCCGCGCCCACGCGGAGCCGAACCACTCCCGGGCCACCAGGAACACCGCCACCGTGGTCGCGCCCGCCAGCAGCGGGTTGATCAGCCACGGCACGCCCGCCTTCACACCGAACGCCAGCAGGAAGGGCCAGCCCAGGAAGTACTGGCTGTACATCCGGCCGTCGTTCACCAGGAAGTTGGCGTCGAAGAAGAGCTTCATCGGCGGCGAGGGCACCCACAGCCGGAAGGACGCCAGCAACTGGGCCGCGAAGCGGTAGGACGCTTCGTCATCCGTGAGCGGCGCGTGGCCCAGCAACATCGACTGGATGGCCAGCGGGATGAGGACGCCCAGCACGCCCAGCCCGAGCACCGTGCGGCGGTCGGGATACTCCCGCCATGCCGCCCGCCAGTCCGCCAGCCGTCCGGCCCTCAGGACGCGCCCCCCCGCGAGCGAGCAGCACACCACGACGGGCAGCCCCAGGAAGGCCATCAGGCCAGCGAGCAGCAGGTAGCGCCGCGTCGGCAGGTCCAGGCTCCCCAGGTCCAGCCGGAAGCCCTGGAAGTAGGCCTGCCAGACGGCCGCGTGGGCCAGGACCAGGAGCGCGGCGAGCGCGAGCAGCGGGAGCGGGGACTTCCGGTGGGATTCGGGCATCGCGAGGGGCCCAGCGTAGCGCACCCTGCGGGCGCCCGGAGGTCCGGGTTAGAGTGCGGCCCTTCCCGCCCGCATGAACCGCTCCTCCCTGCCCGCCCCGCGCATCGCGGTCATCCTCCCCTGCTTCAACGAGGCGCCCGCCATCGCCCAGACGCTGCGCGCCTTCGCCGACGCGCTGCCCTCCGCGACGCTCTACGTCTACGACAACGCCTCCACGGACGACACGGCGCGGGTGGCCCGCGACGCGGGCGCCCAGGTGCGCGGCGAGCCCCGGCGCGGCAAGGGCAATGCGCTGCGCCGCGCCTTCGCCGACGTGGAGGCCGACATCTACGTCGTCGCCGACGGCGACGGCACCTACGACGCGGGCGCCGTGGAGGAGATGATCCGCCTGCTGCGCGAGGAGTCGCTGGACATGGTGGTGGGCACGCGCGTGCACACCGAACAGGAGGCCTACCGGGCGGGCCACGTCGCCGGGAACTGGATGTTCAACCAGGTGGTGGCCAACCTCTTCGACAAGGGCCTGTCGGACATCTTCTCCGGCTACCGCGTGCTGTCGCGGCGCTTCGTCAAGTCGTTCCCCGGCATGTCCGAGGGCTTTGAAATCGAAGCGGAGATGAGCATCCACGCCCTGCAGCTGCGCATGCCCGTGAAGGAGGTGCCCACGCGCTACTCCAAGCGCGCCGCGGGCACGCACAGCAAGCTGAACACCTGGCGCGACGGCTCGCGCATCCTCCAGCACATCCTGCGGCTGCAGCGGCTCTTGCGGCCCCGCCAGTTCTTCGGCCTCATCGCCGTCGCCGTCGTCACCGCCGCGGTGCTCCTGTCCATCCCCGTCTTCCTCCAGTTCTTCGAGACGGGCCAGGTGCTGCGCTTCCCCACCGCCATCCTCTGCACGGGCATGGTGCTGCTGGGCGCGCTGTCGGGGTTGGTGGGCCTGCTGCTGGAGAGCACCAGCCAGCTGGGCCTGGAGGCGAAGCGCCTGAGCTACCTGGCCGTGCCCGCGCTCCCGCCACCGGAGCGCGCCGACACGGTGCTCACGCCCGGGGCGTCGGCTCGTCCAGCTCATCCGTGAGGCCGTGCTTCGCCAGCCGGTAGCGGAACGAGCGGAAGGACAGGCCCAGCAGCTCCGCGGCGCGCGTCTTCACGCCCTGAGCCTGCTTGAGCGCGGCCAGCAGGTGCCGGCGCTCGTTGTCGTCCAGGTGCCGCTCCAGGTTGAAGCCCGCGCCCAGCACCGGCTCCCCGCCTTCGCTCGGGCGGGACGTGGGCTCCGCCTCGCCGCGCACCGAGGGCGGCAGCGTCGTGGGCCCGAGCATGTCCGAGTCCGACAGCGTCGCCGCACGCTCCACCATGTTCTGCAGCTGGCGCACGTTGCCTGGGAACGCGTAGCGCTCCATCAGCGTCAGCGTCTCCGGCGCGAAGCGCAGGCTGGGGCGCCCCAGCTCCTCCGCCAGCCGCGAGAGGAAGAACCCCGCCAGGTGCGGGATGTCCTCCGGCCGCTCGCGCAAGGGGGGCAACTCCAGCGTGATGACGTTGAGCCGGTAGAAGAGGTCCTCGCGGAAGCGGCCCGCCTTCACCTCCGCCTCCAGCCGGCGGTTGGTGGCGGCGATGACGCGCGCGTGGAAGGGAATCTCGGCCGCGCTGCCCACGGGCTTCACCTTGCGCTCCTGCAACACGCGCAAGAGCTTCACCTGCGTGGACAGGGGCATCTCCCCCACCTCGTCCAGCATCACCGTGCCCTCGCCCGCGGACACCAGCAGCCCCTGCCGCTCGTGCGTGGCGCCGGTGAAGGAGCCCCGCATGTGGCCGAACAGCTCGCTCTCCAGCACGCCCTCGTTGAGGGCCGCGCAGTTGAAGGGCAGGAAGGGCTGCGCGGCGCGGTGCCCGCTCAGGTGGATGGCGCGCGCCACCAGCTCCTTGCCGGTGCCGCTCTCCCCCGTCACCAGCACCGTGCTGCGCCCCGGGGCCACCTTCTCCACCAGCTGCCACAGCGCTCGCATGCGGGGGCTGTTGCCCACCAGGAGCCCGCCCAGCCCAGGCAACAGCCGCGACTTCAGCGTGCTGTTCTCCTGGCGCAGCGCGCGCTTCTCCAGCGCCTTGTGCACCAGCAGCCGCAGCTCCTCGTTGTCGAAGGGCTTGCAGATGTAGTCGTACGCGCCCTCGCGCATCGCCTCCACCGCGGAGGACGGCGTGCCGAACGCGGTGATCAGCACCACCTCCGGCGGCTCCTTGCGCGCGCGCGCCGCCCGGAGCACGTCCAGGCCGCTGCCGCCGGAGCCCAGCTTCATGTCGGAGATGACCAGGTCCACCGAGTCCTTCGCCAGCACGTCGCAGGCGGGCGCCACCGCGGGCACGCTCGTCACCGCGTAGCCTTCGCGCACGAGCAATATCTCCAGGTACTCGCGCATGGACAGCTCGTCGTCCACCACCAGCACGTGGCCGCGCGGGCCGCTGTCATGGGGCAGGGGCGGCGTCACAGCGGCAACCCCACCAGGAACTCGGTGCCTTCGGCGGGCTGCGACGTCACGCGGATGGTGCCGCCGTGCGCGCGGATGATGGAGTGCGCGGTGGACAACCCCAGCCCGGTGCCACCGCTGCGGGTGGTGAAGAACGGCTCGAACAGGTGTCCCATCATCTCCTCCGTGATGCTGCCGGCCGAGTCCCACACGCGAATCTGCGCTTCCCCGTCCGCCCGCGCCAGGGCCACCCTCACCGTCCCCTTCGCCCCCGCCGCCTGGCAGCCGTTGCGCACCAGGTTGATGAGCACCTGGCGGAGCTGATCCGGATCCACCGGCGCCACCAGGGCCTCCGGCGCCCACACCTCCAGCTGCACCTCGCGCGACAGGGGGTCCACGCGCAGCATGTCCACCGTCTCCGCGAGGAGCGCGTCCAGCGCCACCGGCTGACGCTTCGGCTCCGGCGGCCGGGCGAAGCGCAGGAAGTCCTCCACCAGCCGCCCCAGCCGGTCCGACTCGCGCACGAGGATGCCAGTGAGCTTCTGCACCACCGCGTCGCTTGACGGGTCCTGCGCGAGCAGCTGCGCCGAGCCCCGCATGGAGGCCAGCGGGTTGCGCAACTCGTGCGCGAGCTGCGCGGACAGCGCGCCCAGGCTGGCCAGCCGGTCCGTGCGCTTCAGGTCCTCCTCCATGCGCCGCAGCTCCGTGAGGTCCTGGAAGACGATGAGCAGCGCGCCCGCTTCACCCTCCAGCGGCGACACCGACAGGCCCAGCACCCGCTTGCCGCCCGGCGTCTGCACCGGCAATTCGCCCCGGACGAAGCGCGGCGCCAGCGAGGACACGCCCGGCAGGAGCTTCTCCAGCGGCTGCCCCACGCACGTGAGGGCGTCCGCCTGGAGGATGACGCTGCCCGCGGTGTTGAGGAAGGTGACGGTCCGTCCGACGTCGCAGGTGACGAGCCCCGACGGCATGGAGGACAGGATGAGCTGCTGCAGCCGCCCCAGCCGGCGCAGGTCCGCCTCGCTCTGCGACAGCGCGCCGCCCGCGGCGGACAGCTGGCGCGACAGGTAGCCGGACAGCACGGCGATGAGGCTCAGCGCCAGCGCGTTGCTGCCCAGCACGAAGAGCACCCGCGAGGGCGGCTCCACCAGGTCGTCCACGGGCGTGGTGAGCCGGATGATGAGCAGGAGCGCGGTGAAGGCGAACGTGGAGACGGCCGCCGCGACGAGCGCGCCCCGCCAGTCCAGCACCACCGCCGCGCCAATGACGGCCAGGCTGTAGAGGAACGTGAGCGGCGACTCCGCCCCGCCGCTCAGGTACACGAGCCCGGAGGCGATGAGCACGTCGCCCACCACCTGCACCGTGGCGTCCAGACGTCCCGCGGTGCCCCGGCGCAGCCGCAGGCCCGTCACCACCGTGAGGAGGTAGGCGCCCGCGATGACCGCGAACGACAGCGAGTCCGCCCGGCTGGGCTCCTGCGCCGGCTGGGTCATCAACCGCGCCACCGTCACGACGAGCGACAGGCTCGCCGCCACGGTGCGGAACAACACCAGCCACACCAGGCGCGAGCGCAGCCCGGGGGCCACGTCCCGCGCCGGGCGTCCCGCGATGGCGCTACTTGATCGCGCCGGCAAGCGAGAAGATGGGCAGGTACATGGCGATGAGGAAGCCACCGACCACGCCGCCGAGGAACACCATCAGCAGGGGTTCGATCATCGACGTCAGCGCGCCGATGGCCGCGTCCACTTCGTCGTCGTAGAAGTCGGCGATCTTGTTGAGCATGGTGTCCATGGCGCCCGTCGCTTCACCGACGCCAATCATCTGCACCACCATGGACGGGAACACCTTGGTCTCCAGCAGCGGACCCGCGATGTTCTTGCCCTCGGAGATCTTCCCGCGCACGTAGTAGATGGCCTCTTCCACCGTGCGATTGCCGGCCGTCTTCGCCGTCACGTCCAGCGCGTCCAGGATGGGCACGCCGGAGGAGATCATCGTGCCCAGCGTGCGCGTGAAGCGCGCCACCGCCACCTTGCGCAGCACGTCGCCGAACAGGGGCAGCTTGAGGAACGTCTTGTCCCAGAACTTGCGGCCCCGGGGCTGGCGGTAGGTCCAGCCGAAGAAGAAGACGAACGCGGTGACGCCCACGACGGTGTGGAGGAAGTACGCCTGGGCGAACTTCGACAGGTCCACGACCACCTGCGTGGGGCCCGGCAGCTGCGAGCCGAAGTCCGCGAACATCTTCTCGAAGACGGGCGTCACCTTGAGGAGCAGCAGCGCCGTCACGCCAATGGCCACCAGGATGACCACCGACGGGTAGGTCATGGCGCCCTTGACCTTGGACTTGAGCTTCTCGTTCTTCTCGCGGTACGCGGCGAGCCGGTTGAGGATGGTGTCGAGGATACCGCCCACCTCGCCCGCGGCGCACAGCTGGATGTAGAGCTCGTCGAAGACCTTGGGGTGCTCCTTCAGCGCGTCCGCGAAGGTGCTGCCCTGCTCCACCTTGCCCTTGATGGCGAACACCACCTTCTTGAAGGAGGGGTTGTCCATCTGGCTGGCGAGGATGTCCAGACACTGCACCAGCGGCAGACCCGCGTCGATCATCGTCGCGAACTGCCGGGTGAAGATGAGGATGTCCTTGCCGGTGACCCCTCCGAGGCCCGGCAGCTTGAGCTCCATGTCGAAGGAGCTCTTCTTGCGGACCTTCGTCGGATTGAGGCCGAGGGACTTGAGGCGCGCGTTGACGGCCTCCACGTCCATGGCCTCCATCTCGCCCTTCTTGTTCTCCCCGCTCTTGGTCTTGGCCTCCCAGAGGAACTGGGCCGTATTCTTCTTGGATGCTGTCGCCTTCTGCTGGACCGCTGGTGCTGCCATACCTGGACCTCCGGGGAGGGCGCCGAGTCTAAACCATGAAATTCACGCCGGAAAACTAACGGGCACCCGCTCCTCCGGCCGGCCGCTGGGCTCCGGGCTGGCCGGCGCCCGTGGCGAGGATGTTGCGCAGCTCCTCCGGGTCGGAGGAACGGCCAAAGGCCTCGTCCTGGTTGATGAGGCGACGCGCCAGGAGGGCGGCCAGCGCCTGGTTGAACGTCTGCATGCCGTACTTCGCCTGACCCACCTGCATGGACGAGTAGATCTGGTGGACCTTGTCCTCGCGGATGAGGTTCCGGATGGCGGGGTTGGGCACCATGACCTCCAGCGCCAGCACGCGGCCGGGGCCGCCCGCCTTGGCGACCAGCGCCTGGCTCATCACGCCCTCCAGCACGAAGGAGAGCTGCGCTCTCACCTGCGGCTGCTGGTACGGCGGGAACACGTCCAGCACGCGGTTGATGGTCTGCACCGCGCTGTTGGTGTGCAGCGTCGCGTAGCAGATGTGGCCCGTCTCCGCGATGGTGAGCGCCGCTTCGATGGTCTCCAGGTCGCGCAACTCACCCACCAGCACCACGTCCGGGTCCTGGCGGAGGATGTACTTGAGGGCCGTCTTGAAGTTGCGCGTGTCCGCGCCCACCTCGCGCTGGTTCACGAGGCAGTTCTTGTGCGGGTGCAGGTACTCGATGGGGTCCTCGATGGTCATGATGTGCTCATGACGCTCGGTGTTGATCTTGTCGATCATCGAGGCCAGCGTGGTGGACTTGCCGGAGCCCGTGGGGCCCGTCACCAGGATGAGGCCGCGCGGCTTCTTCACCAGCTCCGCCACCACCGGCGGCAGGCCCAGCTCCTGGAACGTCAGGATCTTGAAGGGAATCGTGCGGAAGGCGCCAGCGACGGCGCCGCGCTGCATGAAGATGTTCGCGCGGAAGCGTGACAGGCCCTTCACGCCGAACGACAGGTCCAGCTCGTTCTCCTCCTCGAACTTGTGCTTCTGCGCGTCCGTGAGGATGGAGTAGCAGAGCTGCTTCGTCTCCACGGGGGTGAGCGGCGCCGTCTTGAGCGGGACGAGTTCACCGTCCACGCGGAGCTGCGGCGGCGAGCCGGTGGTGATGTGGAGGTCGGAAGAGCCCTTCTCGACCATCGCCTTGAGGAGCTGGTGCAGGTTGGCCACGGATGCGTGTCCTGTCGGGGAGAAAAAGTGGGTGTTGCCTAGAAGCGGTCCGGCGCGGTGTTGCCCACGACCTCTTCGAGCGTCGTCATGCCGTCCATGAGCTTGCGCAGCGCGCTCATGCGAAGGCTGCTCATGCCCAGCCGGATGGCCTCCTGCTTGAGCTCCGCGGCGCTGCCGCCGTTGATGACCAGCTCCTTGAGGCCGTCCCAGAAGGGCATGACCTCGTAGATGGCCACGCGGCCGCGGTAGCCGCGGTCGTTGCAGTCGCGGCAGCCGACCTTCTCGTACATCGTGAAGGTGCCCATCTTGTCCGGCGGGATGCCCGCGTCAATGAGGGCCTGCTCGTCCACCTTCTCCGCGGGGCGCTTGCACGCGGGGCACAGCCGGCGCGCCAGACGCTGGGCGAGGATGAGGTTGAGCGACGCCGTCACGAGGAACGGCTCGATGCCCATGTTCAACAGACGGCTGACCGTGCCGGGGGCGTCGTTGGTGTGCAGCGTGGAGAGCACCAGGTGGCCGGTGAGCGCGGCCTTGACGCCGATTTCGGCCGTCTCGAAGTCGCGGATCTCACCGATCATGATGATGTCCGGGTCCTGGCGGAGGAACGAGCGCAGGCCGGCGGCGAAGTTCAGGCCGATGTCTTCATGCATCTGCACCTGGTTGATGCCGGCGAAGTTGAATTCGACCGGGTCCTCCGCGGTGCAGATGTTGGTGCCCACGTCGTTGAGGCTGGCGAGCGCGGAGTACAGCGTCGTCGTCTTGCCGGAGCCCGTGGGGCCCGTCACCAGCACCATGCCGTAGGGCCGGTCGATGGCCTCCTTGAACCAGGCCAGGGGCGTGGCGTCGAAGCCCAGCTTGGTCATGTCGAGCTGCAGGTTGCTCTTGTCGAGCAAGCGCATCACGACCTTCTCGCCGAAGAGCGTGGGACACACGCTCACGCGGAAGTCCATCTCCTTGCCGCCGCCAATCTTGATCTTGATGCGGCCGTCCTGCGGCAGGCGGCGCTCGGAGATGTCGAGCGAGGCCATGATCTTCAGACGGCTGGTGATGGCATTGCGCAGCTTCATGGGCGGGCGCATCACCTCGTACATCACGCCGTCGATCCGGAAGCGGACCCGGAAGTCCTTCTCGTACGGTTCGATGTGGATGTCGGACGCGCGCTTCTTGATGGCGTCCATGAGGATGAGGTTCACCAGCTTGACCACCGGCGCGTCGTCCGCGGCCTTGGCCATCTCGTCCAGGTTCTCCTGCTCCTCCTTGGCGACCTCGATGTCGTCGCCCACGTCGCCGACGATGTCCTCCATCGAGGGGCCCTTCTCGGCGTAGTAGCGCTCGATGGCCTCGCGGATGGAGATCTCGGAGGCGACGACGGCCTCGATGTTGTAGCCGGTGAGGAACTTCAGGTCGTCCACCGCGAAGATGTTGGACGGGTCGCACATGGCGACGATGAGCGACGGGCCCGCGCGGTTGACCGGGATCACCAGGTGCTTCTCGGCCACTTCCTTGGGCACGAGCTTGATGATGTCCGGATCAATGTCGAAGTCCTTCAGGTTGATGGCGGGCACGCCGTACTGCTTCGACAGGAAGTCGGTGAGCTTCGACTCCTCGATGGCGCCCGTCTTGATGAGCGCGGTGCCAATGCGCGCGCCGCTCTTCTGCTGCTCCTCCTGCGCCTTGCGGAGTTGCTGGACGGAGATGAGGTTCTCGCGCACCAGCAATTCACCGAGTCGACCGGACATTTCTGGGATGCCTCTTTGAGCGTGAGGAGGGGACAGCCAGACCCCCGGCCAGTTGCGGGGACCTTGTGGAGGGATGGGGGGCGTGCGACAGGGGCCTGACGCCCTGGCACGGATCCTCCTGGATTAGAGGAAACCGATGCGCGGCCTGTCAAGGCGCCCTCGCGTGCCTCCTTGCTGTCCACCCCCGCCTTCCGTCCTTCACGCAGGAACGCGTCCGGCGTGGCGGAAAAGGCGGCCTACCCGCCGTCGCGGGCCACCACGGTGCGGGCGGCCTCCACGTCGCGCTTGATTTGACCCACCAGCTCCGCGGCGGAGCCGAAGCGCTGCTCGGGCCGCAGGCGCTCCAGGAACTGCACCCGCAGCTCCTGCCCATAGAGGTCACCGGAGAAGTCCAGGAGGTGCGCCTCGATGGTGACCTCCGTGCCGCCGAAGGTGGGCTTCACGCCGATGTTGGCCGCGCCGGGCCGCCACGGACCGCCCTCCCCTTCCGCCTTCAGGCGCGCGCGGATGGCGTACACGCCGGGCGCGGGCCGCAGCTCGTTCTGGGTGTCCACGTTGGCGGTGGGAAAGCCGATGGTGCGCCCCCGCCCCGCTCCGGCCACCA
The DNA here is from genome assembly GCF_003611675.1 of Corallococcus sp. CA053C. Lineage (GTDB taxonomy): Bacteria > Myxococcota > Myxococcia > Myxococcales > Myxococcaceae > Corallococcus. Next base: position 3,068 of record NZ_RAWA01000066.1, on the reverse strand, counting down.
CGGTGCCGTCCAGGTCGAACGGGCGACCGAGCAGGCGCCGGGCCGCTCCCACGCGCCCCTCCAGGATGTACTCGCGGATCCGCGACGAGGACGCGACGACGCCGTCCACGTGCACGGGCTGCACGACGTGGACGTGGGCGCCCCGCTTCGCGGCGGCCTCGCGCAGGGTGGTGACGGTGCCCGCGCGCGCGACGCCGTAGGTGAAGTCGCTGCCCACCACGAGGTGGCCCGCGCCCAGGACGTCCAGCAGCGCGGACTCGAAATCCGAAGGCGGGGTGCGCGCGTAGTCACGGGTGAAGGGCTGGACGACCACGCCGGTGAGGCCGCACGCGGCGAGCAGCTCCAGCTTGCGCGGCAGGAGGGTGATGAGCTTGGGCGCGAGCTCCGGCTGGAGCACCTTGCCCGGGTGGGGCTGGAAGGTGAGCGCGGCGGCGGGGGCATGGCGCACGGCCTCCGCGAAGAGGGCCTGGTGGCCCACATGCACGCCGTCGAAGTTGCCCAGCGCGACAGCCTGCCCCTTCAGCTGGCCGCCTGCCTCGGACACCGACTGGAAGACCTTCATGGCCCTTCCCTATACCACCGCGCACGCTTTTGCCCTGGCCAACCCACGCGGCTCCATGGTTAGAGGCGCCCGCTCCCGCCATGCGCCCAGCCCTGCTCCCCGAACCGGTCGGCCTCAAGTTCGTCCCCCTGGAAACGCCCCCGGACTGGGACGCGGAGTTCGGCTTCACCGGGCCGCTGGAGCTGGAGATCGGCTCCGGCGCGGGCGGGCACGCGCTGGAGTACTGCCGCCGCAACCCGGGCGTGCGCTTCGTCGCCTTCGAGTGGCGCAAGAAGTACGCGCGCGACACCCAGATGCGCGGGGAGAAGCTGGACCTGAAGAACCTGCGCGTCATCGAATCCGACGCGCGCTTCGTGGTGCCGCGCATCTTCGCGCCCGGGATGCTGGACGTCATCCACCTCCAGTTCCCGGACCCCTGGTGGAAGCGCTCGCACGCCAAGCGGGCGGTGGTGCAGCCGGACTTCGCGAAGCTGATGCTGGGGCTGCTCAAGCCCGGCGGCCGCTTCGACATGCGCACCGACGTGCAGGACCGCGGCGTGGCCATGCTCCGCATCCTGGAGGAGGCGGGCTTCCACAACCCGCTGGGCGCGGGCGTCTTCCATCCCTACGACCCGGAAGAGGTGCCCTCCACCCGCGAGCGGCGCTACCTGGCGTCCGGGGAGCCCGTGTACCGCGCCCGGCTGGTGAAGCCCGCACCGTAGAACGGCCAACGTCTCAGGGGTTCCCGCACCGCGCGACCCTTGGCAGCAACCGTCTCACCGGGTGAGAATCCCGGGGCGTGTTCCTGTACCCGGGGACACTTGCGATGTGGGCGACGAGCGTATCCCAGGGGGGCGGGACTGCATGGCGGAGGCCGAGAAGAAGAGGACGCTGGAGATTGCCCGGAGGAGCGGGCCCGCGAACGACTTCTCCGGCCGCACGGTGCTCATCGTGGACGATGATCCGGCCCAGGTGCGCCACGTGCGCGAGGGGCTGGCGCCGCACGGCTACGTGTTCCGCGAGGCGCTGGACGGGGCGCAGGCCCTGTCCGCCATCCGCGCGGGGCGGCCGGACCTCATCGTGATGGACGTGGAGATGCCGGGGCTGGGCGGCGTGGAGGTGTGCCGCATCGTCAAGGCGAACGCCACCGAGAGCGGCTTCGGCTTCATCCCCGTCATCCTGATGACGGCCCGGCAGGCGGCGGGCAAGGTGGAGGGGCTGGAGCTGGGCGCGGACGACTACCTGGTGAAGCCCTTCGACATGCTGGAGCTGGGCGCGCGCGTGAAGTCGATGCTGCGGCTCAAGGCGCTGCAGGACGCGCTGGTGGAGAAGAACCGGGAGCTGGAGTGGGCCAACCGGGAGCTGGACCGGCGCCGGCAGGAGCTGCTGGCGCTCAGCCGCACCGACGCGCTCACGGGCCTGTTCAACCGGCGCTACTTCGAGGAGCGGCTGAGCGAGGAGTTCATGCGCTCGCGCAGGTACCGCTCGCCGCTGTCGCTGGTGATGCTGGACATCGACCACTTCAAGCGCATCAACGACTCCTTCGGGCACCCCTTCGGGGACGAGGTGCTGCGCGCGGTGGCCCAGACGGCGCGCGCGACGCTGCGGGAGGTGGACCTGCTGGCCCGCTACGGCGGCGAGGAGTTCATCGCGCTCTTGCCGGAGGCCGCCCCGCAGGACGCGCTCCGGGCGTGCGAGCGGGTGCGGGAGGCCATCGAGAAGCTGGAGCTGTCCTGGCCGGGCCCGGGCGGCGTGGTCCAGACGGTGAAGCTGACGGCGTCGCTGGGCGTGGCGACGGTGCCCTCGGACGACCTGCAGGGGACGGAGGCGCTGCTGCGCGCGGCGGATGTGAGCCTCTATTCAGCCAAGGGGACGGGCCGCAACCGGGTCCACCAGCACGCGGCTTGACGCACCTGGCGCTTCCCCACGGGGGCGCTTTGACCTAAACCGGGGGCTCCATGCGCCCGCTCGCGACGACGACCTGGCTGCTGTTCGCCCTCTTGGCCCTGGGCGGCTGCAACCGTCTCCAGCCGGACTCCCCCGTGGGGGCCTACCAGACCTTCCACAAGCACGTGCAGCGGGGCGAGTTCCCGAAAGCCTACGCGGGGCTTTCCCAACCCACCCAGCAGGTCCTCAAGGCACGGGCCCAGCAAGTGAGCGACGCCTCGGGCGGCATGGTAAAGCCTGAGCCCCTCGCGCTGTTCTTCGCGAATGTCCCCGCGCCTCCCGATGTTCAGGAAGTCACGCTGCTCCGCCAGGAGGGCGACGAGGCGACCGTGGTCGTGCGCTCGGCGGGAAGGTCGGGCGAGGTCCGGATGGTGAGGGAGCCGTCCGGGTGGAAGGTGGACTTTTCAGCATCCCCCCAGCCGTGAGCCCGGGCATGCCCGGACCCCGCGTATCAGGTAACGTACAACCGTGAACGATAGGAAGACACGGCGGGTGGTGGTCCCCGCAGTCGAAGTCATCCGCCGGCCGGGCACGACGCCCGGCAGTGGCCCGGTGACTCCGTCCTCGGCCTCCCCCACCC
>NZ_RAWA01000669.1 GCF_003611675.1 Corallococcus sp. CA053C | reverse complement strand
GGGGCGGGGGCGTCGCCTCGGCGGCAGCCTGCGGAGCCTCCACCCGCGGCGTGCCCGACGGACGCGGCGTCAGCGCCTCGGGGGCTAGCGGCAGCGTGTCCTCGTCGTCCAGTTCCCTGCGGGACTTGCCGCGGGCCGGGAACGTCACCACCCGGGCCGGCCGCGTCCTGGGCTCGCCACTCGGTTCGGTGATGGGCTCCACGGAAAGTTCCGGGGGCCTCGCTCCGCTGGCTCCCGCGGGAGGCAGGGGGACGGCCTCGGCCTTCGCGCCGCGTGCCGGGCCGGAATCCGGCTGCCCGGAATCCAGCGTTCGTGCTTCGCCTCCCACGTCGCCGGAGCTGCGCTGGGACATCGGCAGTCCCGCCATGCGCGCGAGCCGCCCCAGGGCAGGGACACGCTCGGCCAGCGCGGCGACGAACTCCCGCCCCCTGGACGCGCCGGACCGGCCCCGGAGGTATTTCCGGGCCAGCTCTCGCAGGTAGCTCACGGTGACGCCCTTCCGCTCATCCATGGACACCTCGCCTCGTTATGTCGCGGCATACAGGCGGTCAACGCATCCGTCACGGGATGTGTTTGTCTGCGGACCCCCTTCTTCTTCTGTCACGGCCGATGACACCTCCCCGATGTCCAAGTATCCTGCGAACGCTTGAGTGACCTGCCCAGACTTCTCCTGTGCAGCTTCGACGTCATCCCCGGCCCGTCTGGCTCCTCACGCCGACTGACCGAGTATCTGAAGGCGTTGCCTGACCGCTTCTCCGTGGTGGTGCTGTCGGCGAAGACGCCCGACCACTCCCATATCGAGAAGTACCAGGGCGCCCGGCTGCTCCGCGTCCCGGTAGGCTCCGGGGACCTGGCCTCGCGCATCCAGTCCTTTGAACGGGCCGTGCGCCGGCAGCTGGAGAGCGAAGACTACGCACTCGCCCACTTCACGGACCCCTTCGGCGGCTACGCGCTCTGCGAGCTGAAGGGGGACTACGGCTACCGCCTCATCTATGAGGCGCAGACGTTCCCCTCGCAGGAGCTGCGCTACACCCATCCGCAGACGGACGGGGACCGGCGCTTCCTGTCGAAGATCCGCCGGCAGGAGCTGTTCTGCCTGATGAACGCGGACCTCGTCGTCACCGGCTCCCAGACGACGCGCGGGTACATCCAGGGGCTGGGGGCGGCCGAGGACCAGCTGCGCATGCTGCGCGCGCCCGTGGACCTCAAGCCCTATGACCCGGAGGTGCTCGGCGCCCCGGACGGCACGCCCCTGCGGATGATGTACCTGGGCAGCCACGTGGGCTGGCAGGGCCTGCCCACCCTGCTGCGCGCCACCGCGCTCGCGTCCCAGCAGGTGGACGTGCGCCTGACGCTGGTGGGCGCGCACCACCCGGACTGGAAGCCCCACCTGGACGACCTGGTCAACGACCTGGGGCTCAAGGAGAAGGTCGACTTCCAACCCCCCGTCGTCCACGACGACCTCTTCAAGGTGCTGGCCCTGGCGGACGTGGGCGTGCTGCCCCTGGACGACTCGGAGCGCAACCGGCTCCAGGGCGGGCCGCTGGCCAAGGTCTCCGAGTACATGGCCGCCGGCCGGCCCGTCATCGCCGCGGACCTGCCCGTCACCCGTGAGCTCATTCCCCAGGACGCGGCGGTCTTCTTCCCGCCCGGGGACAGCCGCGCGCTCTCCGAACGCATCGTGGAGCTGGCGCGCGACGTGCCCCGCCGCGTGGCGCTGGGCAAGGCCGGGCGCGCGTTCGCGGAGCAGGCGCTGGACGCGGGCCTCATCCGGGGCCAGCTGCTGGACCTCTACGATTCGCTCCTGAAGAACCGGACCCACCTGCCGGTGGGCGCCGCCAACGAGCCGCCCGACGTCACGATGACCGGCACGCCCACCAACCGGCTCGCGAGCCTGGGCATGCCGGAGGCCTCCAAGCCCGCGCCGGTGCCCAAGGCGCCCGCGAAGCCCGCGGCGCCGGCCGCCAAGCCCCAGGAAGCCGCCGCCCCGGAGCCCGCTGGCAACAAGGAAGGCGCCGAGGACCTGCCCCTGGTGATGGGCATGGCGCTGGAGGAAGGGCTCGACACGCGGCTGGTCAAGACCGAGCCCGACATGCGGCCCGATGAGTTCCCCATGGTGATGGGCCTGCCGCTCCGGGAACCCGCGCCGCCTCCGGCCGCCTCGCGGGACGAAGCCGCCGCCACTCGGGGAGCCTCGGAGTCCCAGTCGGCTCGGCTCGGGGAGGAGTCCTCTCCTCCCACCGAACAGGTGACCAGCCCTTCCGCGAAGCCGCCCTCCGCCAGGGACTCCTCCCAGAAGGCCCCGGACACAGGCGGGTCCTCCACCGACGCCGAGGCCTCCGACGCGGCCTCCACGGGAGCGACGCCCATCGTGCGCCGCGCCAGCGTCGGGGACGAGGATGGCGCCCCGGCCCCCACGCCCATCGTCCGCCGGCCCACGTCAGGAGAAGACGAAGCGCCCGCGGCCACGCCCATCGTCCGCCGGCCCTCGGGGCTCGCGTCCGAGGACGAGGAGCGGGCCCCGACGCCCGTCGTGCGCCGGTCCGGACTCTCCCGGGACGACGACGCCCCCGCGCCGACGCCCATCGTGCGCCGGGCCTCCGTCCTGATGGAGGACTTCCCGGAGCCGCCGGCCCCCACGCCCATCGTCCCCATGCGCTCCGTGATCAACGCGGGGCGGAGCACGGGGTCCGGACGCGCCGACGCGGGCCGCTCCCAGTCCCCGCGCCAGGGCTCGCCCCCGGAGCCAGGCTCCTCCGGCGTTGAACCTCCCCGCTCTCCTCCAGTCCTGACTCCCATGGCCGACGCGGACAAACCGCCCATCCTGTCTCTTATACACCTCTG
>NZ_RAWA01000668.1 GCF_003611675.1 Corallococcus sp. CA053C | reverse complement strand
GGGGGCGGGCGCGTTGGGCGGGTAGTAGCTGAAGACAGACGGCGCGCGGGGCACCCACTGCCCCATGCTCTTGCTCCAGTTGTTGAGCCGCAGGCCCGGATCCTGGGTGAGGTCCAGCGTGGGGTCCAACCAGCGGACCCAGTTCGTGATGAACAGCGCCGGCGAGCGCAGGTGGCCGAAGCCGGGCCGCAGGGCCAGGGGCGGCTGGGCGCCGCGCGCCTCGTCGTCCTCCAGGATGGCGCGCACCACGGACTTCAGGTTGCCGCGCTCGCCATTCGCGTCCAGCTTGAAGACGGTGGCCACCCGCCGCACGTAGGCCGGCGTCGGGTTGCTGGTGACGAGGTGCTGGATGAGCTGCTTGCTGATGAAGGGCGGGACGTTGGGGTCGTTGAAGACGTTGTCCAGCGCCTGCTGCAGGTGGGCCTCCGCGGTCCCTCCCGCGGTGGTGACGACGCCGCGCAGGAGCGTCTGCGAGCGCTCGTCGTGGTTCACGTTGCACGCCATCATCGGCTGCGTGTAGTCGGGCGTGAGGACGGAGCCGCCCTTCGCCGGGCACGCGGCGGCCTTCCACGTCCACCCGGACAGCGCGCTCGCGAAGGCCTGCACCTGCTCCTCCGTGTAGGCGAGCTTGGGCTTGCCCGTGATCGAGTCCATCTGGATGGTGCCGTCCAGGTTCAGCTTCGGGATGCCGAGCGTGAAGAGCTGGAGCATCTCCCGGGCGTAGTTCTCGTTCGGATCAATGCGGGTGCCGGCCCCGTTGAAGGCGCGGTTGTTGACCATGTCCAGGTAGCGGCCCATGGCCGGGCTCCGGGTCATGACCTCCAGCAGGGTGCGGAAGTTGCCGAACGCATACGTCGACAGCAGGTTCAGGTGCCCCGCCAGTGCCATCTTCGGATCCGAGGACGTGGTCCGCTGCGACTCCGGGATGCCCAGCTGCGAGACGACGAAGATCTGGCTGAGCGCGAACGCCACGCGCAGCCGCAGTTGATCCTCTCCGCTGACGGCGCGCAGGAAGAACTGCGAGCCCAGGTCCGCCGCGGTGTCCGCGCCGTTGAACGGCGTGGCGGGCTGGAGGCTGAACTGCTCGGTGAGCGACTGCGGGATGCCCACCGCCATCACGTGCTCCACCGTGCCGACAGGCGCCGGGCTCACGTTGCGCGCGAGGCGCGGACCGAACGAGGCCTGCTCCAGGAAGCGGATGCTGTTCGCCTCGCCAGGTGTCTCCAGTGAATCAACGGCCTGCTGGGTTTCACCCAGGGCCGCCGCGGGTGGGGGGGATTGCTCAGGGGGCCCTTCGACGTCTGCGCAGGACACGGCGCAGAAGGCGAGGGCCAGGGCGGTGCGACGAAGCATCCATCTCTCCTCGGGACAGCGGGGAAAGACAGATTCTAGGATAACGATAAATTCAGTTAAAGCATGTTTTTCTGGTGGTCCAGGAACCCTGTTCCCCTCGGGGGCGTCCGGGAGTAGAGCACCGGGCTCGCGAGCGGAGCTCGTGCCGGGAGGAAGCCAGCGCGTGAGTGCGACGAAGAGCCCCAGCCATCCCGCCTCCGCGCTCGCCTTCCACTCCGTGACGCTGGCGTTCTTCGCGGGCTGCGCGGCGTGGCTCGCGCGCGAGTCGCGCGGGCTCGGAGGCCGGCCCGGGATGATGGGGTGGGGCGTCGCGGTGGCGGCGGGAGGCCTGGCGCTGCTGGCCCTGGGCGCGCTCGTCGGGTTGCTGCGCGGCGGGAAGCGCGTTGCGCTCCAGTCGCGGGCGGAGATGGGGACCTACGCGCTGGTGCTCGCGGCGATGGGCGTGCTGACGCTGGTGGGGCTGCGCCTGTGGAGCGTGGAAGGACGGCCCGCGCTCGCCACCTTCTGCCTGGGGCTCACGGTGTGGCTCGTCGGCGTCGGCCTGCACGCGGTGCCCGCGCTGTTCCTGGGGCCGGACGGCTTCATCGACTCGCTGGGCCGGCGGACGCCCTTCGCGCGGCTGGAGTGGTTCTCGCTCCAGAAGGACAAGGGGGAGCTGCCCCGCGTCCTCTTTCAGGCGGGCCACGGGACGCGGCTGCTGCTCAACGCGCGGCTCGCCAGCGCGGACGCGGACACCGTGCGCGCGGCGCTCCTCCGGGCCGGCCTGACTTCACGGCCCCGGGGCGGCTGACGCTCACGGCCCGTCCGCGCCCTTCCAGGGGTCTCCGCCCACGCCGAAGGACTCCAGCTGGAAGGACTGCGTCCCCGATACGCGCACGAGGCCCAGGCCCGGAACGCCGGGCGACCACTGCGCGGTGATGCCCATCGGATACGAGTACTCCGTCACGGCCAGCTTCTTGCCGGCGACGGTCTCCGTGGATTGGCGCAGCAGGTGGGGTTGCCGCTCGGCGCCCGGCTGGTCGAAGGGCGCCACCGTGTCGCTCGGGGGCTTGCCCGGAACGCGCAGGCGCAGCAGCAGCACGCTCTTCGCGCTGAAGCGCTCACCCTCCACCAGGAAGTCGAAGCGGACGCGGCCGACGGCGGGCGCGTCGACCTCCAGGAGGATCCACCGTCCGCGCTTGCCCTCGTGGCGTCCCGGGCCGCCCACCTTGAACACGAACCGCGAGGGCCCGTCCGCGGACGTGTTCACGTAGCGCGCCCAGCCGCCCTCCTTGGCGACCAGCGGCAGTCCGAAGAGGGCATCCGGTGCCCCTCCCTCCGCGCGCGCCGCAGAGCCTCCCAGGCACAGCAGCAGCGCCAGCACGGCCATTCCCCGCCCCACCCGGGGCAGTACGGGCGGGGGCGCGGACCTGGCGGGCGTGGCGAGGAGCAGCACGGCGGTGCACACGGGACACAGGAGGCGGCGCATGGGAGCAGCACTATCCGTCCGGGACTCGTCCCTGGACAAGCTGGGGGCCCGGGT
>NZ_RAWA01000667.1 GCF_003611675.1 Corallococcus sp. CA053C | reverse complement strand
CGTCACCACGACGTGGGGGGACGGGGTGCCGTCCCCCCGGGGCAGCCCCAGCACCAGGGCGGTGAGGGCGAGGCCGCCAGCCAGGGCGAGGAAGAGGACCGTACGATTCATGGCAGGACTCCAGGGCGTGTGGAAACGCGGGCCCTGCCTTTACGAACGACGCGCGCGAAAAGGTCTAACCCTTTCGCGCGAGGCGACTGTTCAGTTGCCCTGGGCCTGCGGGGTGGCGCCGGCGCAGAAGTAGGGCGAGTTGTTTTCGCCGAAGGTGCGCCGGTAGAAGGCCTCGTCCGCGATCTTGATGGCTTCGAGCGTCGCCTGATCCAGCAGCAGGGGACGGCACGTCATCCGCTCCTTGATGCCCTCCACCGCCTCGTCGTTCGTCACCTCGCACCCGGAGGTGGTGCCTTCCACGCACTCCTTGCTGCAGTAGCCCAGGGCCGGAGCGTTGGGGTCGGGGTCGCGCGCGGAGGCGTCGTCGCGCACGCAGACGAGGTCCTCGCAGTCCAGCGATCCGAAGGAGATGAAGTCCTGGTCGGCGGCGATGTCCTTCTCGTAGATGGGCATGAAGTCGCGGCCAAAGGTTTGCGCCTCCGAGTCCGTCGCCTTGCGCACCAGGCCGCACGGCTTGCCCAGTTCGGTGGTGACCTCACAGCCTCCCAGCAGGAGGACGGCGGACATGAAGAGCGCGGATCGCACGAACATCTTTGAAACCTCTAGGAAGGAAGGGACCTGGGGCGTGGGGGGGCCGCGACTCCAGGTGGGCTGAAACGGTAGCACACCCCTCCTTCACGCCAACCAGCGACGTACGGACGCGGAACGGCTGGAATTGTGAAGGGATACGGGAGGATTACAGAGGAGGCAGGCACGTCGTGGCGGTTGATGGTTGGGAATACGACCGATAGGATGGCGTGGCTGATGTCATGCTGCCTTCCGGTGGCAGTACGCCCCCTCCCCCCCACGGAGCGCCCGGACTTGAACCGCCCCACGCTGCTGCTTGCGCTGAGCCTGATGTGGCCCGCGCTGGCCCCCGCCCAGAGTCAGGAAGGCATGGGCCTCGATCTGACCGAGGACGCCCAGGCCAAACCTCCCGAAGAGAACCCCGCGCCGCCGCCGGATGAAGAAGCACGTCCCGCGGCTCCGCCCACCGCCGACAAGGCGAAGGACATCCCCCCCGAAGCGCTGATGCCGCTGACGGACATCACCCAGGACGACCGGGTGAAGAGCGTCCAGCGCAAGGTGTACCTGAAGAAGCACCGCTTCGAAGTCACGCCGCTCGTGAGCATCTCCGTGAACGACCCCTTCTATTCGAAGGTGGGCGGCTCGCTGCGCGTCGGCTGGTACCTGGCGGACACGCTGGCCCTCTCCGCCCGCGGATCGCTCATGCAGGTGGTGCCGTCGGATGACGTGCGCACCGCGAAGCGCACCTTCAACAGCAAGATCTACAACTCCGTGCCGCAGTGGTCCGCCATGGGCGACGTGGAGTGGGCACCGCTGTACGGCAAGGTGTCCTTCCTCAACTCCATCCTCCACTTCGACGGCTACCTGCTGGGCGGGCTGGGCGTGGTGAAGACGGAGACCTCCGCGCTGCCCGACCGCGGCCTCAACCCGGCCGCCGACCTGGGCCTGGGCATGCGGTTCGTCACCAAGGACTACCTGGCCGTCAACGTGGCCCTTATCAATACCTCCTATGTGGATCAGCCCCTGGGCAGCAGCAAGGGCGCCATCCAGAACGTCATGACCCTCAACGCGGGCATCTCCATCTTCCTGCCCCTCAAGTCGACGGGGAGGGAGTCCGAATGAAGCCTGCCTTCCGTTTGCTCCTGACCCTGTGCGCGGGTGTCCCCATGCTCGCGGGCGCCGCTGATCAGGCCCCCGCGGCGGCTCCGCCTCCCGCCTCCGCGGCGGCTCCGGCGCCTGTCCCGGCTCCCGCCCCGAAGCCCGCGGCCCCCGCGCCGCAGGGGCCGGCCACCTCCCAGGAGGAGGAGGCCGGTGACGTGTCCGAGGTGGACAAGGACGCCCTGGGCCCCCTTCGCGAGCGCATCCGGCCGGTGTCCGGCCACATGTTCCTCAAGAAGGGCCGCTTTGAAATCAGCCCGTCCGCGTCCGTCTCCATCCGCGACGCGTTCTACAAGAAGTACCTCTTCGGGGCCTCGCTCACGTACTACCCCACGGAGACGCTGGGCGTGGGCCTGCGCGCGGGCTACGCGGTGAACGCCATCGCCGGCTCCGCGCAGATCTGCACCTTCGAGGGCTCCGCCACGGACACCCGCGGCTGCCGCGCGCCCACCAAGGGTGAGTTGGACGGCCAGGCTCCCGGGCAGCTCACGCTGCTGGGCGGCGCGGACGTCCAGTGGGCGCCCATCTACGGCAAGCTGTCGCTGCTGGCGGAGAAGTTCGTCCACTTCGACATGTACGGCATCCTCGGCGCGTCCGTGGTGCAGTACCGCGGCCCGGAGACGACGCTCGTGGACGGCCAGCCCATCGCGGGCGGCAAGTCCTACCTCACGGGCGGCGGCAACGTGGGCGTCGGCCTGCGCTTCTTCTTCAACCGCTGGATGACGCTGCGCACGGAGCTGCGCGACCTCATCTACGTGGAGAAGGGCCGGGAGCCCACGCCCACGTATCTCCGCAACCAGATCCTCTTCGAGCTGGGCCTGTCCTTCTTCTTCCCCTCCGGTTCCTAAGACTCATGATGCGCACCCACCGGTTCCTCCGTCTCGCCGTCCTCGGGCTCACGCTCGCGTGGACGGCTCCCACCATGGCCCAGTCCTTCGAAGGCCTGGACCTGGCGGGACAGTCCAAGAAGAAGAAGAAGGGCTCGTCTTCGGCGAAGAAGAAGACGACCTCCACCAGGCGGGGCAAGGGCAAGCAGACCGCCCC
>NZ_RAWA01000666.1 GCF_003611675.1 Corallococcus sp. CA053C | reverse complement strand
CACCCTTCCCGGCCCGCCCCGACACCCCGGGACTAGCGGTGACGCGCCAAGATCTCGGTGGTGTCGAGCTTGATGCCCGGCCCCATCGTGGTCGAGATGGCGATGCCCTGCAGGTACACGCCCTTGGCGGTGGCCGGCTTGAGCTTCATCACCAGGTCCACCAGCGCGTTGAAGTTCGCCTCGAGCTTGGCCGTCTCAAAGGAGGCCTTGCCCATCTTGGCGTGGACGATGCCCGCCTTCTCCGCGCGGAAGTCGACCTTACCGCCCTTGGAGTCGCGGATGGCCTTGGCCACGTCCATCGTGACCGTGCCCACCTTCGGGTTGGGCATGAGGCCGCGGGGACCGAGCACCTTACCGAGGCGACCGACCACACCCATCATGTCCGGCGTCGCGATGACGGTGTCGAAGTCGAGGAAGCCCTCCTCGATGCGCTTCTGGAGGTCCTCCGCGCCCACGATGTCCGCGCCGGCGTTGGCAGCCTCGGTCGCGCGCTCACCCTTGGCGAACACGGCCACGCGCACGGTGGCGCCAGTGCCATGCGGGAGCACCACGGCGCCACGGACCATCTGGTCCGCGTGCTTCGGGTCCACGCCCAGGTTGATGGCGACATCGACCGTCTGGTCGTACTTCGTCGCGCGGGCCTCGACCGTCTTCTTCAGCAGCGCGAAGCCCTCGGCGACGGCGTAGCGCTTGTTGCGGTCCACCAGCTCGGAGGACGCGCGGAACTTCTTTCCATTGGTAGCCATGGCAGGAATCCTTGAAAGATGGGGCGGGCTAACCGACGACTTCGATGCCCATGGAGCGCGCGGTGCCGGCAATGGTGTTCATGCAGGCTTCGAGGGACGCGGCGGTGGTGTCCTGGATCTTCTTGTTGGCGATCTCCTCGAGCTGCTTCCGGGTGATCTGCCCCACCTTCTCCTTGCCCGGCTTCTTCGCGCCCGAACCCTTCTTCTTCTCCGTGTGGAGACCCGCGGCCTTCTTGATGAGGATGGCGGCGGGGGGCGTCTTCATGATGAAGGTGAAGGAGCGGTCCGCATACACGGTGATGATCACCGGGATGATGAGACCTTCCTTCGCCTCGGCCTGCGTCTTCGCATTGAACTGCTTGCAGAACTCCATGATGTTCACGCCCTGCTGACCGAGGGCGGGACCAATCGGCGGGGCGGGGTTCGCCTTGCCGGCGGGAATCTGCAACTTGACCTGACCTGTGACCTTCTTCATCGGCGGACTGCTGCCTTTCGATGGGGTGGTTCCAGCGGGTCACCAGACGGGGTGACCCTCCCACCCGTTGTCCGCGCCCGACAGCCGGGCGCGGAAGCCTGCTTAGCCGGTGGTCTTCTCCACCTGCATGAAATCGAGCTCCACGGGAGTCGCGCGACCGAAGATGCTGACGAGCACCCGGACCCGACCCTTCTCCGCGTTCACTTCTTCCACCGTGCCGTTGAAGTTGGCGAACGGGCCGTCGATGACGCGCACCGTGTCGCTGGCCTCGAACTGGACCTTGGGCTTGGGCTTGAGCGCACCCTCGGCCACCTGGGTGGTGATGCGCGCGACCTCGGCGTCCGACATGGGCCGGGGCTGCTCGTTCTGGCCCACGCCCGGAAACCCGGTCACCTTGGAGGTGTTCTTCACCAGGTGCAGGGTGGTGTCGCTGAGCTCCATCTGGACGAAGATGTAGCCCGGGAAGAGCTTGCGGCGGGTGGTCTTCTTCTCGCCGTTCACCATCTCCACGACCTGCTCCATGGGGATGAGGATCTCACCGATGAGCTGCTGGTCCTGCAGGCCCTTGAGACGGACCTGCTCCTCCAGGTTCTTCTTCGCCTGGTTCTCGTAGTTCGAGTAGGTCTGGACCGTGAACCATTTCATCGCCATTACAGCTTCCCCCACAGGGCTGGCAGCCACTCCACCATCAAGTTGTAGGCGACGGTGTCGATGCAGAAGAGCAGCACCGCGGCGACGAGCGAAGCGACGACCACGGCCATGGTCGACGCGCGGGTCTCCGACCAGGAAGGCCAGGTGACCTTCATCAGCTCGGACGCCACGTCGACAGACAGGGCGTGCGTGCGGGGATGGAAGTAGGCCGCCAGCACCAACCCCAGGGCGACGACATAGCCCACCAGGGTCGATACGTGCCAGCCAAGGCCCTCGAAGAGCTCGACGTCACTCCAGCCGAACCGGCTCCAGAGCAACCCGAAGACATGCTCCAGGAAGAGGGCCAGGACGATGCCGGCGACGAGATAGAAGATGACCACGAGCCGCTTCGGGTCGATGCCCGAGCGGTTAGCCTGCTGGCTGGCCTCAGATGCCGTCGCCATGGTGCCTCACGAGGGACTGTGGAAGCTGGACTGCGAAAAGGCAGGGACCCCCGGCACCGCTCGGTACCGGGGGTCCCTGTACTGAAGCTGGCAGGCCAGGAGGGATTCGAACCCCCAACACGCGGATTTGGAGACCGCTGCTCTACCGTTGGAGCTACTGGCCTAAACCTTCTATGGAACGAGCGACCTAGACCTTGCCTTCCTTGTGGTCTGTGTGCTTGCGGCACCGAGGACAGAACTTGCTCAGCTCGAGCTTATCCTGGCTCTTCCGCTTGTTCTTCGTGGTCGTGTAGTTCCGCTCTTTGCACGTGGTGCACTCGAGCGAGATGATGGAACGGTTACCCTTCGGCATGGCTCATTTCACCAGATGCGAGAGGGGAAGGCTACAAAAGCAGCCCTCCCCTCGGCAACTCAGTGCCCGTGGAAGCTGGTCGGCGTGAAGCCGATCAGGCGATGATCTCCGCAACGACGCCCGCGCCCACCGTACGGCCACCCTCACGAATGGCGAACCGGAGCTCCTTGTCCATCGCCACCGGGGTGATGAGTTCCACCTCGATCGCGATGTTGTCGCCCGGCATCACCATCTCGACGTTCTCCGGCAGCTTCACCGTGCCCGTCACGTCCGTCGTGCGGAAGTAGA
>NZ_RAWA01000665.1 GCF_003611675.1 Corallococcus sp. CA053C | reverse complement strand
CACTCCCCCACCTGCCCCTCCCCAGTCACACCTCGCCAGGGCACACGCTACCGACAGGCTCCCACGAGACTCCGCAAGGCCCGGTCTGGGAGCGCCAAGCGGCAGGTTCGATTCCCTCCGCATCCACGGTGAGGAAGATCAGGGGTTTCATGAGCCCGCCGGCCTTCGCAGCACACCGCAACTGCCAAGCGGAATTCCGCCTGGCATCGGGCCACTTGCACACGCTGCCCTGCAATGACCCGCTAGCTGCCGTCCTCGTCCGCCTCGTCCGCGTCGCCGGTGTTGTCCTCGGACGCGCGGCCAAGCAGCCGGTCCACCTCCGCGTGTGCTTCTTCCGCCTGCGCCGCGCTGATGCGGCGGTAGGTCTTGAGCGCATCCACCACGCGGTGTGAGTGCTTCAACAGCGCGCGCGACCCACTCTTGGGCGAGCGCTTGCGCGGGGACGGCAGCATCGCCGCGAGCACCGCGCCCTGCGCCACGGAGAGCTGGGACGCGGACACGCCGAAGTGCTCGCGGGCTCCCGCTTCAATGCCATACACGCCGTTCCCCCACTCCACGACGTTGAGGTACAGCGCGAGGATGCGCTGCTTGGTGAGCGCCTCCTCCAGCCGGTGGGCCAGCATCAACTCCTTCGCCTTGCGCAGCAGGCTGCGGTCCGTGGACAGCCAGAGGTTCTTCGCCAGCTGCTGCGTCAGCGTGGACGCGCCCCGGCCCAGCTTCCCCTCCTCCACCGCCTGCCCTACCGCACGCGCCAGCTCCACCGTGTCCACGCCGTCGTGCAGGTAGAAGCTCGCGTCCTCGGACAGGAGCACCGCGTCCACGGCAGGCTTCGAGATGGCCGACAGGGGCACCCACTGCTGGCGACGGCGCGGCTTGCGGCCGGCCTCGCGCGCCTCGTCCGCCCGCTGCTCCATCAACGCCGTCGTCTTCGGGTTCTCCTTCACCAGCGGCCGCGCATCCGGCAGCGTGACGTACGCGTGGCCGGTGATGCCCAGCCCCACGAGCAGCACGCCCCCCAGCACCCAGCGCAGCGGCCGACGTCGCCGTGGCGTCGCGGCCGGGACCTCCGGCGCCGATGGCCTGGCGGGCGCGGCAGCGGGCTCGGCGGTGGACGCAGCCGGGCCGACCTCGGCCATGACCGATGGGGAGGCCGGCGCAGCAGTCGGCTCGGCGGACGCAGCCGGCTCCGCTCCGCTGGCAGCGGGCCTGTCACTCGGGGCGTCTTCTGGACCTTCGGCTTCGACCTTGGACATCGCCCGACGTGTCTAGCGCCGGTGGCTCTTGCCGTCACCCTTCACGGCGAGCTTCGCGGAGGCCAGGCGCTGCGGCTCGGGCGTGCGCCAGCTTTCGTCCACGGCCGCGAACCCCGCCACCAGCTCTCCCGCCATGTACGCGCGCGTCTTCTTCCCCTTGCGCCGCAGCCAGTCGTTGAGCACCCGGCCCTTCTCATCACGGCGCGCTTCCGGGTGCTGGAGGTTGAAGCGCGAGCGCTTCACCAGCCCGCCGGACTTGTGCACGAACGTCACCGTGCCGTCCGCGCCCACCCGCTCCACGATGCCGATGTGCGTGAGCCCATCGTTGATGCGGCCGTCGCGGTTGCGGTCGAACGTCTCCTTGAAGAAGACCAGCGCCCCCGGCGTCGGCGCGTCCGTGAGCATGCCCAGCGCCTGCGCCTTGCGGTGGATGGCCGTGACGCCGTTCTCCTCCGGCTGCACGTCGTCCGGCAGCAGGTCCAACCGGCGCTGCTGGAAGGCCAGCCGCGCCATCCCCGAACAGTCGTCGTTCATCGTCTGGCTCACCGACGACAGCGTCGTCAGCCCCACCCAGGACTTCGCCCGCCACAGCGCACGCTCCGCCAGCACCACCGGCGCGGCCCGCTTCGCCGTCGCCTTGCCCGCGGCCTCCGCTGCGCCCCCCCACACCAGCGCGCTCACCAACGCGCCCACCCACACGCCTCGTCCCATGCGCTCGCGATAGAGCAATGGCCGTGCCCGGCCTCCACCGCGCCTCGCATGTCCACCTCACGACGGACGCGGCGCTGGCGCCTGGATGCGGTGGGCAAGGAAGTTCCCACCCACGGCAGCCGTGCTCCCTCCACCCCTCGGCTTCAGGGCGCGGAAGGTTGCGGCTCGGGCTGCTGCGCGTTGTTCCACCGCGCTTCTGCCTTCGGCAACTTCATGCGCCTCCCCGTCAGCACGAACAGGTGCTCGTCGTGGACGACGGGGGGCGAGGCCTGGGTCCGGGTATCGGGCCCGTCGGTTCGTACCGGCCGCGAGCTGGGAGGACGCGGGTAACTACGGACGACGTCGTTCCCCTCCACGACCCTGGGGGGCTCGCGGTCACGGACGTAGGACTGGCTCGGCCCGCAGCCTTTCGTCACGCACCCGACGGTGAAGGTGGAGCTCGGGGGCGTCAGCAGCGTGGGCTGCGGGCCCGGATTCATGCGGAGGTCACAGGCCACGCGGGGCTGCTGCGTCCTCGGGTTCCCCTGCGCCTCCGACCGAGCCCGGGCCTCCAGCGCGACCAGCAGCGGCAGCAACAGCCCCAGCACGGCCCACTGCGCCACCGCGCCGGGCATCCGCGAGCGTGGGCCGGGCAGCACCTGCGTGCGCAGGCTCGCGAGCAGGAACGCAGCGCCAATCGCCGTGCACAGCCCGAGCGCCACCACCGACATGCCCTGCTCCGTCCAACGGATGACCTCGAACCGCGGGACTTCATTCACGAGCAACGCCGCCCTGCGGGCGCGCTCGGCCCAGGCCGCCGCCGGCCCCGCCAGGCCAAAACCCACCGCGCAGGCCGCCACCCACACCACCGCGCCGTGCGCCTCGCGCCGCAGCAGCGGCCACTGCGCCAGCCCCAGCGTCACGCCCAGCCCCACGGGCGCCATCGCCTGCGGCCACCCCAGGTGCGTGGCCAGGGCGCTCGAGCCCACCATGCCCACCGCGAACCCCAGCGC
>NZ_RAWA01000664.1 GCF_003611675.1 Corallococcus sp. CA053C | reverse complement strand
CCAGCGCCCCGCCCACCATGCTGGCCCGGAAGGTGTCCACCCGGAACAGGCGCAGGTCCAGCACCGGACGCGGCGTGCGCAGCGCGTGCCGCACGTAGGCCGCCAGCGCCCCCAGGGCCACCCCCGTGATGCCCAGCTGCGCGGGCCACGGCACCAGCCCGATGCCCACCGTCTCCGCCGCGCCCATCAGCGTCGTGATGGCGATGACGGCCAGCGCGAAACCTTTCTTGTCGAAGGGTCCGGGGTCCGGCTGGCGCAGCGCGGGCACGAAGCGCGCCACGGCCCACATGCCCAGCAGGCCCACCGGCACGTTGATGAAGAAGATCCACGGCCAGTCCGCGACGCCCAGGATGAAGCCCGCGAGCGGCGGGCCCAGCAGCGGACCCACGAGCGCGGGCATGGTGAACCAGCTCATCGCGGACACCAGCTTCTCGCGCGGCGCCGCGTTGACGACGATGAGCCGGCCCACGGGCGTCATCAGCGCGCCACCCAGTCCCTGCACGGTGCGGAAGAGCACCAGCTGCGCGAGCGACTGCGAGAACCCGCACAGCACGGAGCCCAGCAGGAACACCGCCATGGCCCACATGAAGACGCGGCGCGGACCGTAGCGGTCGGCGATCCACCCGCTCGCGGGCGCGAGCACCGCCAGCGCGAGGATGTACGACGTCAGCGCGAGCTTGAGGTGGACCGGGTCGGTGCCGAACACCACGGACAGCGTGGGCAGCGCGGTGGACAGCGCCGTGGAGTCCAGGAACTCCATGAACAGCGCACTGGCCACCGCGACGGATGCGAGCCGGGAGCCTCGGGTGGACGTGGTTCCGGAAGACCCGGTGGATGCGGTCGCGGTGGAGACGGACACGGCCTTTTCTATGCGCATGCCGCGCCGTGCCTGTCACGCACGCCCGGCCGGGGACCTCACGAATCCGAAGCGAGCGTGCTCACGGTGCACCACGGAGGCACCTTCCCCCCTGTGCAGGTCACGCCTGGCAACCTGTAGGACAGCCGGACAGGTTCGCCGCCTCAAGGCTCCGGCGGTTCGTTCCGGGCCGCTTCGGTCAGCGTGCGTGCCTCTTCGCGCAGCTCGTCCAACCGGACGCGGTGACGCTGGAGCAGCGCGTCCACCTGTTCGACGCGCGCCTTGTCTCCGCGCGCCCGGGCCTCCTGCTTCTCGCCCTCCAGCCGCGTGACGTCCCGTCCCAGCAGCGACGTGATGTGCTCCGTCTTCTCCAGCTTCCACCGCGCCGTCTGCGGCAGCTCCTCCACGATGGGGTCGTTCGGCTGCGCGGGCGCGTTCGCCACCTCCGGCTCCGGCGGCACGTCCCCGGGGGCCGGAGGCACCACCGTGGCGGAGGGCTGCGCGGGCCCGGGCGTCCGCACCGGCACCGCGCGCCTGGGGCTGACCTCCGCCGCCGTCACCGACGCCGCGCCAGTCACGGTGGCTTCGGGCACGGGCTGCTCCTCGCGGGACGGCCACAGCGCCACGGCGAGCAGCGCGGCCACCAGCACTCCCGCGCCCCCCAGCATCACCCGTTCACGGCTTCGCATCGTCCGCACTCCCCAAGCCTACGCGGGCCCCTCACAACCGCAAACGCCACCCGTCCGCCTGACGCTCCACCCGGAAGAAGTACGGCTCCTGCCGCTCCTTGCCTCCCTGGGCCACGCGCGCCCGCACGAGCACCGCGTCCGGGTCGCGGCCATCCACCTTCGCCTCGACGACGTCCACCAGGTGCAGGTCGTGCTCGCGCAGGTCCTTCACGGTCTCCTCGCACGAGGGCAGGCCCGCACCCGTCACGAGCAGCGGGCCCAGCACCGCGCAGTCCCCGGAGGGCAGGGCCTGGAAGAAGCGGCGCACCACCGCCTCCCCGGCCTCCGCCTTCGCGGACGTCGTGGACGTGCAGGCGAGCGCGGCGAGCCACAGCCCCACCGCCCCCGCCGCGTATCGCGTCGCGCGCCCCATCCGCCTCAGTAGCAGTTGGGCGCGAGCAGCTCGTCGTCCGACGCGGACACGAACTGATCATCGCAGTAGCCGCTCGCCAGCACGTGCCCGTTGCGCACGCAGCCGTCGTGGTTCGTCGCGTCCAGCGTGTACTGCGTGTCGCCGCCGCAGCCGCCACCGCAGCGGCCGAAGCAGTTGCCCAGCACCTTGGGGCGCGACCAGTGGTCCGGCTCACCGCACACCCAGGTGCTGCCGTTCAGGTAGTACTCGTCGCCGCCGCACGTCGTGTGGTCACCCAGCTGGGCGATCTGCTGGTTCTTCGCGACGTCGAAGCCGCCGTTGTTGCAGTCGTGCTTCGCGTACGAGTACCAGTTGTACGTGCCGCCGCAGCTGCCGGTGTTCTTGCCGCCGCACTTCGCGTAGCTGCACAGCATCGTGTAGCCGCGGCCCTGCTCGCCCATCACGGTGCGCTTGAGCGTGACGCTCGTGGGCTGCTGCGCCCACAGGCCCACCGCGCGCCGCAGGTACATGGCCTCCGGCGCCGCCGCGTCACCCGCGGGCAGGCCCTGGTTGAGCGCCTGGTAGAAGGCCGCGAGCACCTCGCGGTCCGCGTCCACCACCTGCGTGTCCTGCCCGTTCGCGTCCGCGAAGCCGTCCAGCGTGGTCACCCCGGAGGCCGGGTCCAAGAGGCCCGTGAGCGTCAGCCCCTTCAGCCGCACCTCCAGCCGGTACACCCCGGGCTCCACCTCCCGCGAGGCGAAGGACACGGACTGTCCGTCGTGCCCCCACGTGCCCTGCGTCACGCCCGCTTCCGACTGGAGCGACAGCCCGTCGGGGGACCCCGGGGAAGCGGCGGGAGCCTCGGGCCCCGCACCACCACAACCCCACATCAGCAACGCCGCGACAACACCCAGTGCCTTGCGCATCTGCTTGTCACCCTCCGGCCAGGACCGCACGAAAACATCTTCTTGGAAATCGAACCGAACGCAGGGGTACCGGGCGGCCGGGCGCCACTCAAGGCAGGGTGCGTCACGG
>NZ_RAWA01000663.1 GCF_003611675.1 Corallococcus sp. CA053C | reverse complement strand
CGCACGTGGCGGCCGTGGCGGCCACGGGACACGCACTGCTCGGGGACCCAGACCTGCTCGTAGCGCGCCGGCACCCAGTGCTCCACCGTCTGCAGCTCGTAGCGGCCCCGCGAGTCCACCGGGCGCGATGTCCTCGAAGGCGGCGAGGTGCTTCACGTCAATCAACTCCGAAACGACGAACTGGCGCACGGCCGCCGCGAGGCTCAAGTCGACGTAGCGCTCGGCCGCGATGAGCACCGGCAGGGACACCAGCAACTGGACGTGCACCGTCGCATCGCGCAGGAAGGCGAGCGGCGCCGAGGGCCCGCCGTGAAGGAGCGACAGCAGGAGGAGCGGCAGCCAGCTCACCAGCGTCAGGGCGAGGACGCGCCGGCGCAGGGAAAGACGGCGCGGACGGGCAGGAAGGTGCCGCCGTCCGGGGCCGAAGGGCAGGCCTCCCTGGACGAGCGAGAAGTCGAGCAGTGATGCCGGGATGTTCATGGCAGCTCCAAGACCAGGCCTCGTGCAGGCCCTGCGGTCGTCACGCCCGTGCCTCGCCCGTGAGGGCCCGGGGCTGGGCGACGGCGGAGGCGAACACCAGTCCCAGGATGAGCTGCGCCGCCACCAGGAGCACGTCGAAGAAGCGCTCTCCGGAAGAGGGCGCCTGCGGGCTGAGCAGCGCCACGATGACCTGGGTGCCGAGGAAGCCGGGAGCGAGCTGGAGCAGCCCGGGCATGATGATCGTCGTCGCGGTCCTCCCGGGCCACCGCGCATACAGCATCCCGGCGAGGCCCAGCACGAAGCTGGCCAGCAGGGGGCTGCCGCGTCCTCCGAAGAGGAGCTTCGTGAGCTCCTGGGTTCCGAAGGCCAGCAGCACCGCGCCGACGATCCACGGAAGCTCGCGCCGCCGGCCTCCCATGCAGACCGTCAGCGCGATGCCGCCCAGCGCGACGAGCGCCAGCACCACGGGTTCGGGCAGCGGGCTCGCCGGGAGGTGGGCGGGGAGGGGGAGGAACAAGGTCCAGAGCCGGGCCGCGGCGGTGATGCCCACGCCCAGCAGCAGGAAGCGCAGCAGGCCGTAGGTGAGGCGCGTCATCCCCGCCTCGACGGACTCGCTGACCAGCTCCTCCGCCCCCAGGGTCACCACCATGGCGGGGACGAGCAGCGTCGCCCCTCCGAACAGGGCCCGCGCCAGGTCGAAGGGCGGCATCAGGAGGGAGAGGCCGAAGGCCATCAACGTGCCGAAGAACGCGGCGAGGAAGGTCTTCTGCAGGTCCATGCGCATGGACCGGAGCGTGCCGAAATGGATGAGGCCCGCCATGACGCCGATGAGGCCCGCCGCGGCCAGCTCCCGCCACGCTCCGCCCACGCGGGCGGCGACGGCCGCGCCGTACACACCATAGGCGACGAACACCAACCCCTCCGGCCAGGCCGGGCGCTGGTGGACGACGCGCTCCAGCTCGGCGCGCGCCTCGGGAAGGCGGAGCTGACCTGCCGCCACCGCGCGGGCGACCAGCAGCACTCCGGACGTCCGGCGGAGGTTCCAGTGGGGGTTGAAGGGCACGCGCTCGATGTCCACCCGCCGCCGCACTCCCGAGGTCAGCTCCGTCGCCACGAAGCTCTGGAGCATGAAAAGCTCCAGCCGCAGCCCCAGGCCTCGCGCGGCGCCCCTCATCAGGGGCTCCACCACGTTGGCGGGCAGGTAGGCGAGGTGGAGCGCCCGCACGAGGTCGAGCAGGAAGGCCACGGCCTGGTCCTCATCGGCCAGGGGCATGGGTTCAGGTGTGTCGTGCATGAGGGCCTCCCGGGGCGGAGGCGCGCTCCGCTGCTTCCGTGAAGCTCTGCCCGAACGCCGGGGCTGTCATCCTTCGCGAGCGCAGGGCACGCGAGCCCCTGGACGCCAGGCCGTGGCGAGCATGTCGCGCGCGCTCAATGCGGCGTGGGGCGCACGATGCAGCGGAAGCCGATGTGGCTGGCGCCGCTCTCCACGGCTTGAGGGGAGCGCGCGGCCGGGCGGTAGCGCAGGCAGTAGTTGGGCGCGCACAGGTGGCTGCCGCCCTTGAGCACCCGGCGGGGAATCTTCACCCGCGGCTGATGCGGATCATGGCTGCCGTTCGCCTGCGAGGGCCCGCGCGGGTTGACGGGGATGCAGCACGCCTTGCCCTTGTTGCCGGTGTGGCGCGTCTGGAACCAGTCCGTGGTCCACTCCCACACGTTGCCCGTCATCTCGTGCAGGCCGTAGCTGTTGGGCGGGAAGCTGCCCACGGGACAGGTGCCCTCGAAGCCATCCGAGCGCAGGTTCTGCCAGGGGAACTCGCCCTGCCAGGTGTTGGCCAGGTGCCGGCCTCCCGGGGTGAACTCGTCGCCCCAGCAGTACTCCTGGCGGTCCAACCCGCCGCGCGCGGCGCGCTCCCACTCGGCCTCCGAGGGCAGCGCCTTGCCGGCCCACGTCGCGTACGCCTCCACGTCCTCGAAGGCGAGGTGCACCACGGGGTGCCTGCCGCGTCCCTTGAGGTGGCTGCCCGGGCCCTCCGGGTGCCTCCAACAAGCGCCCGGCGTGTAGGCCCACCACCCGGAGATGTCCCGCAGGTCGACGCGGCCGGCGGGCTTCTTGAAGACGAGCGAGCCGGGCACCAGCAGCTCCGGGAGCGCGCCGGGGTAGTCCGCGGGGTTGAGCGGACGCTCGGCCACGGTGACGTAGCGGGTGGCGTCCACGAAGCGGGCGAACTGCATGTTCGTCACCGTGAAGCAGTCCATCCAGAAGCCGGAGACCGTGACCTGGTGGGCGGGGGCCTCCTCGGGATAGTGGTGATCCGAGCCCATCCAGTACGTCCCGGCCGGCACCCACTTCATGTCCGGGAAGGGCGCCTCGCCCGGCGCGGGCTCCGTCCGCGGCAAGGGCGCGGGCTCAAGCCTCGCGGCCTCGTTGCTCATGTCCGTGCTCATGCGTGGCTCCTCGGGGCGGCGGGGATGGACGCACGCTCCACCGGAGCAAGCTGGGCCCTCCGGGGGCGGG
>NZ_RAWA01000662.1 GCF_003611675.1 Corallococcus sp. CA053C | reverse complement strand
GCGGGGAATCGGGCCGCCCTACCCCTGCTGGCGGAAGGTCTCGCGGGCGATGACCAGGCGCTGCACCTCGCTGGTGCCCTCGTAGATGGTCTGCACGCGGGCGTCGCGGAAGTACCGCTCCACGGGGAACTCGTCGATGTAGCCGTAGCCGCCGTGGAGCTGCACGGCCTTGTCGGCCACCCGGTTGCTCATCTCGCTGGCGAACAGCTTCGCCATGGAGGCCTCGCGGGTGAACGGCTGGCCCTGCTCCTTGAGGGCGGCGGCGCGCAGCGTGAGCAGCTCCGCCGCGTCCAGCTGGGTGCGCATGTCCGCCATCATGAAGCGCGGGGCCTGCATGTCCGCCACGGCCTGGCCAAAGGCCTTGCGGTCCTTGGTGTAGGAGATGGTCGCCTCCAGCGCCGCCCGGCCCACGCCGCACGCCTGGGCCGCGATGCCGATGCGCCCACCGTCCAGCGCCATCATCGCGAGCCGGAAGCCATCCCCCTCCTTGCCCAGGAGGTTCTCCGCGGGGACTTCGCAGTCCTCGAAGGTGAGCCCCACGGTGTTGGACGCACGCAGGCCCATCTTGTCCTCGTGCTTGCCCACGTGGAGGCCCTTGGTGCCGCCCTCCACGATGAAGCAGGACAGGCCCTTGTTGCCGGCCGCGCCCGTGCGGGCCCAGACGACCATCACGCCCGCGTAGGCGCCGGAGGTGATCCACTGCTTGCTGCCGTTGATGACGTAGCGGTCGCCGAGCTTTGTGGCGGTGGTGAGCATGGCGCCGGGGTCGGAGCCGGCGTGCGGTTCGGAGAGCGCGAAGGCGCCGACGATGGCCTCACCGGAGGTGAGCTTCGTGACGAACTTCTCCCGCTGCGCGTCGGTGCCCACCGCGTGGATGAGCTCCGCGCACATATTGGTGACGGCCATGGCCACGGACACGGAGGCGTCCGCGGCGGCCATCTCCATCATCGCGAGGGCGTAGGACACGACGCCCGCCTCGGCGCCGCCGTAGCGGGCCGGCAGGTTCACCCCGAGCAGGCCCACCTGGGCCAGGGCCTTGAACACCTCCGGGTCGAAGCGCTCGGCGCGGTCCGCCGCGCGAGCGTGGGGCGCCACCTGCTCGCGCGCGAACTTGCGCGCGGTGTCGCGGATGAGCGACTGGGTCTCGGTGAGGTCGAAGTTCATTCGACGGCCTTGAGGTTGAACGGGTACTCGATGGGGTGCTCGCGGCCGTCCGGGGGCTTGGGGAAGTCCATGGACATGAGCACGGACACCACGCAGTCGTTGAGGCCCGCGTCCTTCAGCGTGCTCTGGTGGCGGTCCACCTTGGCGCTGCGCACGGCGCCGTCGGCGGTGATGGTGAAGGTGGTCATCAGCTTGCCCTCCACCTTCTTGTCCTTCTCCACCATGTGGTCCTCGTAGCACTCCTGGATCCGAGGGGTGTTGTGGGTCATCACCTGCCGGATGGAGTCCGGGGTGAAGGGCAGCTTGCTGACGTCCAGCCCGTCGTCCTTCGGAGCGGGCTTCGTGGCCGCGTCCGGGGTCGTCGCGGGAGCGGGCTTCGTGGCCGCCGGCTTCTTCTTGGTGGACGTGCCCTGGGCGGTGGCCATGGACGGCGCCACCAGCAGCAACAACAGGGGGAGGAGCGCGCGCTTCATGGGGGACTACTCCTTGAGCAGGTTGGCGGAGATGACGATGCGCTGGATCTCGCTCGTCCCCTCGTAGATTTCGGTGATGCGCGCGTCGCGCACGTGGCGCTCGGCGTCCATCTCCTTGCTGTAGCCCATGCCGCCGTGGATCTGCAGGGCCTTGTTGGCCACGCGGCTGGCCATCTCGCTGGCGTAGAGCTTGGCCATGGCGCTCTCCGGGCTGTGGCGCACGCCCTGGTCCTTCATCAGCGCCGCGCGCCACACGAGCAGGCGGGCCGCGTCGATCTCCATGGCCATGTCGGCGATCATGAACTGGATGGCCTGGTGGTCGCGGATGGGCTTGCCGAACGTCTTGCGCTCGCCCGAGTAGCGCACCGCCTCCTCGAAGGCCGCGCGCGCGATGCCCAGCGCCTGGGACGCGATGCCGATGCGGCCACCGTCCAGGGTGGACATGGCGACCTTGAAGCCCTCGCCCTCCTTGCCCAGGCGGTACTTCTCCGGCACGCGCATGTCCTCGAAGAACATGGAGCAGGACCACGCGGCGCTGATGCCCATCTTCTTGTCGGGCTCCGCGCGGGTGAATCCCGGCGTGTTGGTGGGCACGAGGAACGCGGTGATGCCCTTGTTGCCGGCCTCACGGTTGGTCATCGTGATGAGCACGATGGCGTCCGCCTTGGGGCCGTTGGTGATCCAGTTCTTGGAGCCGTTGATGATGTACTCGTCACCGCGCTTCACGGCGACGGTCTTCTGGGCGGCGGCGTCGCTGCCGGCCTCCGGCTCCGTGAGGCCGAAGCAGCCCAGCTTCTCACCGCTGGCGAAGGGCTTGAGGAACTGCTCCTTCTGCGCGGGGGTGCCGAACTTGGAGATCGGATCACAGTAGAGCGAGTTGTTCACGCTCATGATCACGCCGGTGGAGGCGCAGCCGCGGCTGATCTCCTCCATCGCGATGGAGTAACAGACGTTGTCCAGGCCCGCGCCGCCGAACTCCTCCGGAACGGCGATGCCCAGCAGCGAAAGCTCCGCGAGCTTCTTCACCGCGTCGGTGGGCCAGGCGTGCTGTTCGTCCCACTTGCGGGCGTTGGGGATGAGCTCCTTGGCGGCGAACTCGCGGCACAGCCGCTGGATCTCGCGCTGGATGTCGGTCAGCTCGAAGTTCATAGTGGGGACTTCCATAGTATGCGGCCCGGCCTGGGGCTACTTCGAAGACGGGCCTCCGTCCGCGGGCGCGGGAATCCGCGTTCCGAAGAACATCGCGAGCGGCACCGTGACGTCGAAGGACACGTCCGTGCGGGCGCCCTCGTCCGTCCACGCGCGTCGCACCAGCACCGACACCGTCCAGGGCTGGGTGTCCTGGTGTCTTTCAATCAAATCCCAGGTG
>NZ_RAWA01000661.1 GCF_003611675.1 Corallococcus sp. CA053C | reverse complement strand
GTTCCCCGGAGGCCTTCGCCGCCGGGGGGGCCGGGCGCAACGGCGGCAAGAGCGACGTGCCGAAGAGGTCGCCCTGCCCCGGCTCCTCGGGGGGCGGCGGCTCCGCGCCCTTGCGCTTCTTCATCGCGACAGCTTCTCGACCCAGCCCTGGGCCTTGCCGTGCAGCTCGTCGTCGGGCGGCGTCATCGCGACGACGTCACGGAACTTGGGCAGCGCGTCCTCGGGGCTGGCGTCCTTGATGGAGTAGGCCTGGAGGTACAGGTCCTTCGCCTTGCCCTTGAGGTCGTTGACGATGTTGGCCGCGCCCGTGTGGTTGGGATCCGCCTGGAGCGCGCGGCGCGCGAACTCCATGGCTCGCGACCACTGGCCCGCGGCCTTCGCGCCGGACGCACTCTTGTAGAAGGTCGTCGCCGCGCGGGTGCCCGCGTTCTTCGCCATCTTGCTGCCGCGGCCGTCCGTGATGTCCTTGTCGAGCGCCAGGAGCCGCGTGAGCCCCTTGGCCTCCAGGTCCTCCAGCTTCTTGTAGAGGCCCCCGAACTCCGTCATCTGCGTCATGAGCTGCTTGCACTGGGGCGTCTTGGCCGCGCACGCGTTGAGGATGGCCACCGCGCCGGAGATGTCCCCGTCGCGGAAGCGGTCCACCGCGGGCTCCCACGGCTTGGGCGTCGCGGCCTTCGGGACGTACTCGGGGCGCGTCAGGTCCGCGATGATGCGCGCCGACTCGTCGTTGATGAGCTTGCCGTCGCGGTGCTCCGGGAAGGCCGCGAGCACGTCGTCGGTGATGGCCTTCGCCTTCTGCACGGACTCGAGCTGGCGGGTGACCATCAGCGTGTTGGCCTCCTTCGTGCGCTTGTCGGCGACGTCGATCAGCGCCTTGCGCGTCGTCTTCAGCTGCTCGTAGAGCTGCGTGTCGGCGCTCACCTTCGCGAGGGCCGCCTGCGCGGTGACGAGCTCGCCCTTGTCCAGCGCCGCCTGGGCCGCCGCCAGGTGACCCTGGTTGGGGATCTCCTTCTCCGCGGCCTTCAGGTAGTCGGCCACGCCGGGGTAGTCCGGGGCCTGGTTCTGGAGCTCCTCCAGCTTCGTCTTGGCCTGCTGCCACTGGCCTTCGCGCACCAGGTTCTTGGCCTCCTGGAAGAGGCCGCCCAGCTGCTCGCGGTACTGGCGCTGCTCCTGCTCGATGCGGCCCTGCTCCTCCTGCTGGTGGCGCATGCGCGAGCGCGCGACGCCCAGGCCCGCGAAGAGCAGCACCAGCACGCCGACGCCCGCGAGCTTCAGCCGCATCCGCTTGCGCTGCGCCTCGGGCGTCAGCTCCGCGGCCTGGGAGGCGCGCGACGTCTGCGGGCGCGCGCGGCCCTCGCCCCCGGGGCGGGGACGCACGGGAATCGCCGTGGGGGCGCGACCGCCGGCCGTGGACGGACGGGGCCGGGGACCCGAGGGCGCCTGCACCTTGGCGGTGCTGTTGGCGGTGTCCTCGTAGCGCACCTCCGAGTCGCCCATCGTGATGACGTCGCCGTTGGCCAGCAGCGTCTCGTCGGTGACGGGCTCGCCGTTGACGAGCGTGCCGTTGCCCGACTTCATGTCGCTGACCATCCAACCCGCGGACTCACGGCGCAGCGTGATGTGCTTGCGCGACACGGACGTGTCCTGCAGGCAGATGGGGTTGTCGGTGGCGCGAC
This sequence comes from Corallococcus sp. CA053C, assembly GCF_003611675.1. Lineage (GTDB taxonomy): Bacteria > Myxococcota > Myxococcia > Myxococcales > Myxococcaceae > Corallococcus. The sequence goes on along the minus strand of NZ_RAWA01000661.1, from coordinate 1,378 downwards.
CGACCGTGTACTCCGCGTCGGAGAGGGGGAACTCCTCGCCCTCGCTGGGGCCGGCGATGACCACGAGCTTCGCGGGCTTGACCGCGGAGGCGCCCGCCGTCGACGACCGGCGGACCGGCGCGCGTTGTCCGGTCCCGGATGAGGGCGTACCCGAAGTGGGCCTTCGGCGGGCTGGGGGAGGACCGTTCGACATGGCGTTCACCGCATCCTGCTGAGGGGGGCACGGGCCCTAAAGCTCGTGCTCATAGGCTTTTTCCAGCGCGAGATTGTGGCAGCGATGCTCGGTCGTAGGGAAGCGTCTCCGCACGTCTTCGAGGGTCGCGACCGCGTCACGGCGGCTGCGGTACTGGACGGCCCGTTGGAATTCGAGCATCAGCTTGCCGCACTGGTGGTCCAGCTCCGTTGAAATCTGGGCGATCCGCTCCCGGACGTCTTCGTACAGGTCCGGCTTGTCGTCGAGCGCTTCCAGGGTGATCCACGCGGAGCGGTACTCCCGCCACGCGTTGAAGAGGTTCTCCGCGCCCACGTCCCGCAGCTCGTAGAACCGGGCGCCCGCCTTCACGGCTTCCCTCGCGGAGGCGAGCAGCTGATCCGGCGGCAGCTCGGGCACCGGGATGACCTCCAGGCGCAGGTTCCAGATGCGCCAGGACTCGCGACCGGGCGGGTTGAGGGCGTTGTCGAAGAGCAGCTGGTTGTTCTCGTTGCGGCGCAGCAGGCCCGGGGGGAGGACCTGCTCCAGCTCGCGCTCCGCCGTCTGGGCCGTGTCCGGAGGGACCCAGCCCAGGGACACGCCGTTGAGCGACAGGTTGACCTCGTCCTTGGTGATGTTGCTGGCCTGGTAGTGCAGCACGGCCACCGCGCGGGTGGGCGACATGAAGCGGAAGTCGAAGGCCTTGTCGTCCGCGTGGGTCCAGCGCACGTCCTTGCCCAGGCCGAACGAGTCCGTCACCGGCTCCAGCCCCAGCTTGGAGGGCTCGCGCCCGGGCAGTCCGAGCGTGGTGGGAGAGACGACGGACAGGACCCCGACCACGGCCACCAGCAGCACGAGGCCCGTCAGGGACGCATAGCCGATGCGGCGCAGTCGGGACTGGCGCTGCCAGAAGAGGACGAACTGACCGCCCAGGGTGCGCGCGAGCCGACGACGCCGGCGGGCCTCGTCGGCGGCGGACGAGGGTTCCACCTTCGCGACGACCGTCACCGGGCCGGAGCGGACCGGCGGGTGGGCGGCGTCCGGTTCCGTGGGGCCGGACTGCGCGGTGTTCGCGTCCGCCGGGGGCGGCGCGGCGAGCAGCTCGGCCTCGCCCAGGAGCAGTCCGGGATCCAGCGGCGGAGGCGGTTCCGCCACGCGGCGCGGGTCCTGGCCCGTGAAGGTCGCGGG
>NZ_RAWA01000660.1 GCF_003611675.1 Corallococcus sp. CA053C | reverse complement strand
AGGCCGACCCCGGGACTCACGCCCCCGGTGGCGGCACGTCGCGGAACAGGTCCTCGCGCTCCAACGCGATGGCGCGGCGGCTCAGGCGCAGCGACGCGAGCGCGAACACCGCCATGGTGCCCAGCAACAGCACGCCCACGGAGAAGGACGCCACCGGCAGCGCCTCCGGCACCGGCACGCTGCGGCGCAGCAGGTACAGCAGCGACGTGGCCACGAAGGACAGCAGCGCCGCGTAGGTGATGCCAATGGCCTTCGCGAGGATGGCGTGGCGGCGGTCCATGATGGCCACCTCGTCGCGCAGGAGCGTCCGGCGCGGGTGGCCCTCCGGCAGCGTGCGCCACTCACGGACCATGTCGCGCAGGCGCGAGGTGATGCGTGAAATCTGGTTGTCCAACCCCGTCGCCAGGATGCCGCACCCGGACACCATGACCGCGGGCGTCACCGCCGTGCCGATGAGCTGGATGGAGGAGAAGTCCAAGCCGTCCGTGACGCCGTTCATGCCCCCCTTCTGGCCCACCGTCCGCCCGGCCGCCACCCCGTCCCATCCCGACACTGCGGTGGCGAATCGACACTGACGACTTGACACTGAAACTGTCGAGACCTACTGTCAGGGTGTGAGCACGCCCAAGACACAGACGGAGTGGAAGCTGACCACGCTGGCGGAGGCGGTCGGCGTTTCGCCGCGCACGGTCCGCTACTACGTCCAGCGGGGCCTCCTGCCCGCGCCCCCGTTCAAGGGGCCGGACACGGTGTACGGCGAGGAGCACCTGGTGCGGCTCAAGGCCATCCGGGTGCTCCAGGCGCGGTTCCTGCCGCTGGATGCCATCCAGGTGGAGCTGCTGCGGCTGTCGCCGGAGGAGCTGCGGCGGCTGGCGGAGACGCCGGTGCTCCCGGCGCCGCTGCCCGAAGCGCCCTCCCCGCAGGCCGCGCGGCTTCCGGGGAAAGACCCGACGGTGGAGGTGGCGCGTTACCAGCGCTGGCTCCTGGCGCCGGGGTTGGAACTGCACGTGTCGGAGCAGGCTGAAGCGAAGGTCCGGGCGCTGGCGGAGCGGGTGCGCGCCCTCATCGAGGAATCCGAAGAAGGGAAGCAGTCATGAACGAGCAGGCGAAGTGTGGGCTGTTCACGCGCGATGGGGCCCAGGTGCCCCTGCAAGGGGTGGAAGTCTCCGGTGAGCTGCTCGGAGGCCACGCGCGCGTGCGGGTGACGCAGCGCTACCGCAACGACGAGGCGAAGCCGGTGGAGGCCGTCTACACCTTCCCCCTGCCCTCGGACGCGACGCTCAGCGCCTTCTCGATGACGTGCGCGGGCCGCCGCGTGGCGGGGGTGGTGAAGGAGCGCGAGGAGGCCTTCCGCACCTACGACACCGCCATCACCGAGGGCCATGGCGCGGCGCTGCTGGACCAGGAGCGCCCCAACGTCTTCACCGCGCAGGTGGGCAACCTGCTGCCCGGCGAAGAGACGCTCGTGGAGGTGGAGTTCCTCCAGGCCCTCACCGCGGAGGAGGGCAGCGTGCGCTGGATGCTGCCCACGCTGGTGGCGCCCCGGTACATGCCCGGCGCCGTGAAGGGGGACCGCACGGCGCACGGCAACGCGGCCCCGACGACGCGGGTGCCGGACGCGGACCGCATCTCCCCGCCGCAGGGGAACCCGGACTACGGGCTGCGCATGGACCTGCTCATCGACGTGGGCGGTGAGGTGGTGGTGGAGAGCCCGTCGCACCCGCTCCTCCTCACCCGCGAGGGCACCCGCACGCGCGTGAACCTCCAGCGGGACCACGTGCGCCGGGGCGCGGGCGACGTGGCGCTGGACCGGGACGTGGTCCTCACGCTGCGCAACGCGAACCCGGACGTCATGCTCACGCCCGTGGTCGCCCACCGGAAGGCGGAGGGGCCGGGCACGTTCGCGCTGACGGTGGTGCCGGACCTGCTGAACCTGGCGACGGCGCCGCCCCGCCAGGAGGTGGTGTTCGTCGTGGACACCTCCGGCTCCATGGAAGGCAGCAGCATGCCCCAGGCCCAGGCCGCGCTCCGGCTGTGCCTGCGCCACCTGCGCGAGGGCGACCGCTTCAACGTCATCGCCTTCGAGAGCTCCTTCCGGACCTTCGCCAAGGAGCCGGTGCTCTTCACCCAGCGCACGCTGGAGCAGGCGGACGCGTGGGTCGCCGGGCTGCGCGCCAGTGGCGGCACGGAGCTGCTGGAGCCGCTCGTCGCCGCGATGAAGGCCGCGCCGGACGGCGTGGTGGTGCTGCTGACGGACGGACAGGTGGGCAACGAGGCGGAGATCCTCGAAGCGGTGCTCGCCGCGCGCGGGGCGGGACGGGTGTTCTCGTTCGGCATCGGCACCAACGTGAGCGACGTGCTCCTGCGCGACCTGGCGCGGCGCACGGACGGCGCGGTGGAGTTCATCCACCCCGGAGAGCGCATCGACGACAAGGTGGTGGCGCAGTTCTCCCGAGCGCTCGCCCCGCGCGTCACCGACCTGGAGGTCCGCTTCGACGGCGTGGAGGCCAGTGAGCTGGCTCCGGCCACGCTGCCGCCGCTGGTGGACGGCACGCCCTGGACGCTCTTCGGGCGCTATGCGCAAGGGGGCACGGGCAGCGTGACGCTGAAGGGGCGCTCGGGCCGGGAGCCCTTCTCCCTCACGGTGCGGCTGAACCTGCCGTCCCTGTCGGACCGTCCGGTGGTGGAGAAGTTGTGGGCCGCCGAACGCATCCGGGGCTGGCTGGACGCGGGCCTCGTGGGCCGGCGCGCGGACGCGATGAAGGACCGCATCGTGCGGCTCGCCATCGAGCACCAGCTCGCCACGAAGTACACGTCCTTCGTGGTGGTGGAGGAGCGCCAGGGCGAGCGCCGTGCGTCGGGCACGCCGGAGACGCGCGTCGTGCCGGTGAACGCGCCCCAGGGCTGGAGCATGTTCGGCAGCGCCAGCCCCGGCGAGCTGGATGACGACAGCCTCGCCGAGGGCGGCCTCAGGGTCGGCCCGCCTCGCAAGCTCATGCCGCCCATGCGCTCGATGCGGGGGCAAGGCCTTGCCCCCGGGGCTCCCCCTTCCGTGTCGGCCGGCCCCAGTGG
>NZ_RAWA01000065.1 GCF_003611675.1 Corallococcus sp. CA053C | reverse complement strand
AGCCGGCTTCCAGCGCTCCACGAGCCACCTCCGTGAGGTGGCGACCTATGCACGCAGCGACCACCCGCGTCGATCGCTCGCGCAAGTATTCGACTTTCCTCGGGCGGAAACCTGATCGGCGCTCTAGCAGGTTGTTGAAGAAGTCCTCTGGACCTCGGCGGTCTACTACCTAATGGATAATACGTTAAAGTCTCACCCCAACAGGTCGTAGGTCAGAAGGCTCACCAGCCCTTTTTCAACAGCCTGCTAGTCCTATGACCGGGTGAAGTCTGTGGGTTGGTAATGGAACTTCGCTCGGGCCTTCGGTACGGTGAATCGCCAGCGAATCCGGAGCCGGTGGCGGTTGGCCCACTTCTGCCATGCCTGCGTTTCGCAGTGGAGCTTGTCGAGCGTGGGGATGCGCCGCCTCCCCAAGCACTGCCGGGAGAGCAGGGAAATCTCCACCTCCGCCTGATTGAGCCAACTACCGTGGACGGGTGTGTAGTGCGGAGTGAATCGACGCCAGAGCCGCCGCCCTGCACGCACCCCGTACCGCACCTCCAGCGCATGGCGGCTGTGGGTACTGAGATTGTCCAGCACCAGGTGGATGGTGTTCGCCTCCGGGTACTCCTTGGCGATGTCCTGGAGGGCTTCGGCAAACGCCGGACTCTTTCTATTCGGCGTGGCCTTCACGAAATGCCACCTCGCCTTGGGCTCCACCGCGCAGAAGAGATTGGCCGTGCCACAGCGGAAGTAGGCGTAGTCCCGACGTGCCTCACGCCCATGGCAGGCGGGCGATGCTGGGCGTACTCACTCCAGCAACTGCACGGGCCGCTCATCGAAGCAAACGACGGGTTCAGTGGGACACAGGGGCCGCTGGTACAGCTCCAGCACGTCTTCCATTCGCTCGGCGTATTGGGCGTCCAGCTTTGGCACGCACCACATTTTTTTCCCGCCACGGCTTCAAGTCATGACGCAGGAGCAGCTCGCGCACGGTTTCCCGCCCAACCTCCGGAACCAAGCCTCGGCGCACCACTTCCTGCGTAATGAGGCGGACCGTCCAACGGGCACGCCCCTCGGGCGGCAGTGCACACACCATGGCGACCACCTCGCTGGCCTGCTTCTCCGTGAGACGCCGCGCCGCCCCGGGCCGCGGCTTCTCATGGAGCGCTGCGCTGAGTCCCTCCTCCCGGTAGCGTCTTCGGACGGTGCGCACCGTGGTTTCAGTGACGCCCACCGCCTCGGCCACGCCCACGACCGTCCAGCCCTCCGCTAGCAGTTGCAGCACCCGGGCTCGCCGCAACACCCGCACCGACTCGCGTCCTCGGTGCGTCAGCGCCTCCAGCGCTGCGCTGTCCGCCTGCTTCAGCTTCAACCCTTGGCTTCTCGTGTGCCCCCGCATACCCGGAGCAACAGCGGAGGCCCGCCCGTTAATCTCCACCCGGCCAAAGGACTAGAGGGGCGCGCTGGCGGCACATGCGGCCCAACAGGGTAAATCCGCTCACGGACGCGCGAGGCCGGAGTCCCGACAGCCCCAATCAGCCCACGGGTGTGGCAAGCCATGACAGCATCGCGCTCGATGAGAGGCTCTGGGATGAACATGGGAAGCGAGACCTACCGCTCTCTCACTCGAACAATCCAGTAGACATTGGCGTTTTGAGGGCGCGTTTCACTGCCCCCAGCCGACCGAACCGATACATTGGACCCCTGCGTCGACATATGGGGACGATTGAGGTCTAGGAAATCACATGACATCGCCCCGCCGCCAGATCGCATCGCGCCGTATCCTCCGTTACAATCGCCGAGGAATCCGCGACCCACAGAGTGCGTATGGCCGGGGTCATTCACTCCGTGACTATGCTCTCGGAACGCGTCTCCCTCAATAGAACCAACACTGTCTCCACTTGCTCCACCTGGCGCATTCGGCCCGCGGCTTGCTTTGTCGGGATCACGCCCCACACCCATGTCAACACCGCGCAGGAACCTGCCTCGAAGATCCGGCACGTTGAAGTGCGTGTCATTTCCGCCCCAAGATTTACCAATCGCAGAGTAAAGCTCCGGCCATTCGCTGATTTTCAGCGAGGCTCCATCACACACACGCCAACCAGATGGTATCCGGTCAACCGTGCCGGCCCAAGCCACAATTGAACCAATGGGCGGCTCACGGGGTTCCTGTTTGCGAGCACTCACGGCCGGAACCGCAGCAAATGGTCGCGAAATCGCACCATTTGTTGTTTGTATGTCGATCCGCGCGGGAGTCGCATACACCATTCTGCTCATATGCGCAAACGGGGCAGCCGCAAGCTTCCGCGTACATGTCAGAGACAGCTCGTTTCCGTTTCGAACCTTCAACTTGTCGGCCGGCCCGGCATCGACGAAGCCTCGATTCGGAACAAACCAGCGGCAGCGGAATGCATCTGCGGCAGGAGTAACACCAACGGACACTTCAATCGTCGGATTGACGCCTGGCGGCGGAACATACCGGACGATGAAATTCACTGGTGCAGAGGGATCATCAGGGAAGTCGGTGTTCACTCGAAGGTTGGTTTGCGGCTCTCTTGAAACGCATGCTTGCCATGCCGCAACTGCCTCAGAGTTCATAACTTGCCGAATCTTTGTAAACCTGTCGGACTGCTCGTTCGCTGAGGCGCTCGATGAGGAAAAAGATTCGTTGATAGCCTTAAGTTGATCTGAGCTGACCTGTACCTCGCCGCCGAAGAGTCCATAGGAGACAGCAGCGCCCCCAGACAATTGATCGCGCCGCAAATCGCTCATGGCTCGATTGACTTCATTCCGGACATTTGCCGCGCTTGCAGTAGCTCCGGTATCGAGGAAGTAGTCGCTGACCCCGTGTGCCAAAATACTGTCACAATGGCGTGAATCTTGCGCAAAAGCAGCATTAAAACATGCAAGAGCCAATACCAGACTGGCTAAGTTTGCCCTCATACCGCCTCCATCAAGAATGTTCTCTGCTTAGCAGTCGCAATACCGCACGTCAACCGACTGCCTTGCAGCTAGCACTGCTGCGTCAGGCATCAACCGCGAGGAAGGGCGGGTCGGGTGGCACGACCTACGCCACACCTACGCCAGCCACCTTGCGATGCGGGGCGTCCCGCTCAAGGTGATCTAGGAGTTGATGGGACGCGTCACCATTGAGATGACCGAGCGCTACGCCCACCTGAGCCCCGACACGCGGCGAGAGGCGGTCGGTGTTCTTGACCGACCCCTGCCGCTTGCGCCCGCATGCGACATACGTGCAACACGGATGGAGGAAGACTCTAACCATCCGTAAAGACGTACTAAAAAATGGAAGCGGCGGCAATCGAACCCGCCGCTGGGGGCTTCCGGCCTACCTGATTGGGAGTGGAACCAACGTGTATGACGGGCGGCTGACTCCCAGCTGGCCGACGTCGCCGTAGCCCCAGGCCCAGACACTGCCGTCCACCTTGAGCGCCAGGGAATGGGCGAAGCCCGCGCTCAGGGCGGCCACGCCCGTCAGGCCCGGCACCGGCACCGGCGCCGGCCTCCGGTCGATCGTCCTATCTCCCAGTTGGCCATAATCGTTGTTGCCCCAGGCCCAGACGCTGCCGTCCGCCTTGAGCGCCAGGGAGTGGGAGGAGCCCGCGGCCAGGGCGGCCACGCCCGTCAGGTCCAGCACCGGTACCGGCGTCAGCCGTGGGTCGGTCGTCCCATCCCCCAGCTGGCCGAAATCATTGTCGCCCCAGGCCCAGACGCTGCCGTCCGCCTTGAGCGCCAGGGAGTGGGAGCCGCCCGCGACCAGGGCAGTCACACCTGTCAGGCCCGGCACTGGCACCGGCGTCAGCCTTTGAGTGGTCGTCCCATCCCCCAATTGTCCGTCAACATTGAGACCCCAGGCCCAGACGCTGCCGTCCGCCTTGAGCGCCAGGGAGTGGTAGACGCCCGCGGACAGGGCGACCACGCCCTTCAGGCCCGGCACCTGCACCGGCGCCAGCCTCTGGGTCGTCGTTCCATCCCCCAGCTGGCCGAAATCATTGTCGCCCCAGGCCCAGACGCTGCCGTCCGCCTTGAGCGCCAGGGAGTGATAGGCGCCCGCGGCCAGGGCAGTCACACCTGTCAGGCCCGGCACTGGCACCGGCGTCAGCCTTTGAGTGGTCGTCCCATCCCCCAGTTGGCCGTCAACATTGAGCCCCCAGGCCCGGACGCTGCCGTCCACCTTGAGCGCCAGGGAGTGGGTGAAGCCCGCGACCAGGGCGGTCACGCCCGTCAGGCCCGACACCTGCTGCACCAGCGTCAGCCGTGGGTCGGTCGTCCCATTCCTCCCATTCCCCAACTGGCCGTAAGTATTGCTGCCCCAGGCCCAGACGGTGCCATCCGCCTTGAGCCCCAGGGCGTGGGAGAAACCTGCGGCCATGTGGCTGCAGCCGGTAAGCTGGGAGGGCTCTGGAACGTTCACGTATCGGAAGAGTTGTCCCCACCTCCATGTCGTGCCGTCCGCCTTGAGCGCCAGGGATTGAGAGGCGCCCGCGGCCAGGGCGACCACGCCCGTCAGGCCCGGCACCGGCGTCAGCCTTGGGGCAGTCGTCCCATCCCCCAGCTGGCCGTAATCGTTGTAGCCCCAGGCCCAGACGGTGCCATCCGCCTTGAGCGCCAGGGAGTGGGCGAAGCCTGCGGCCAGTGAGGCCACGCCCGTCAGGTCCGGCACCGGCACTGGCGTCAGGCTTGGGTCGGTCGTCCCATTCCCCAGTTGGCCGGTAGAATTGTCACCCCAGGCCCAGACACTGCCGTCCGCCTTGAGCGCCAGGGAATGGAAGTCGCCCGCGGCCAGTGAGGCCACGCCCGTCAGGCCCAGCACCGGCACCGGCACCGGCGTTGAATCGGTCGTCCCATCCCCCAGTTGACCGTAACCATTGTTGCCCCAGGCCCAGACGCTGCCGTCCGCCTTGAGCACCAGGGAGTGTTGGGCGCCCGAGGCCAGGGCGGCCACGCCCGTCAGGCCCGGCACAGGCACCGGCCTCCGCTTATGGTCGGTCGTCCCATTCCCCAGCTGGCCGTGCGTATTGTTGCCCCAGGCCCAGACGGTGCCGTCCGCCTTGAGCGCCAGGGAGTGGGAGTCGCCCGCGGCCAGTGAGGCCACGCCCGTCAGACCCGGCACCTGCACCGGCGTCAGCCTTTGAGCGGTCGTCCCATCTCCCAGCTGGCCAATAGAATTGTCACCCCAGGCCCAAACGGTGCCGTCCGCCTTGAGCGCCAGGGAGTGGGAGCCGCCCGCGACCAGGGCGGCCACGCCCGTCAGGCCCTTCACCGGCACCGGCGTCAGCCGTTGGTCGGTCGTCCCATCCCCCAGCTGGCCGTAATCGTTGTTGCCCCTGGCCCAGACGCTACCGTCCTTCATGAGTTCCAAGACAAACTCATCGCCCGCGGCGACGCTGATGACGGCACTCCCCGCGTCCGCAGGGCTGCCCGCATCCGCAGGAGTGCCTGAGTCCACTCCACCAGCGTCAGGCGTGCCCGAATCCGTAGTGATTCCTGCGTCCTTCTCATCCGTCATGCCGGAGTCGGCGGTGCCGCCAGCGTCGTGCGCCGCCTGCGTCGGCGGTTCGCCACAACGCGCGGGATTGCGCAGGCAGAAGTCATCCTGGTCCTGATCGAAGTCGATGCAGCCAGCCAGGGACGCCAGCAGCCCCACCACCAGAACCAGGCCCTTGCAGCGCGCGTTCATGGCCACCTTCCCTGCACGAAGGCGGACGTGCCGTCCGTGCTCACGTCCATTCCCAACGTCTTCGCCCGCGACGACCGCCCCAGCAGGAATCCCACCGAGACGCCCAGGCCCACCATGCCCGCAGCCGCCAGGCCCGCGCCCACCCACTGGTACCGCTGCCCGCGAGAAGCGCTGCGCTTGACGTCGTCCCGTGTCGCCAGGCTCGCGTCATCGCCCCGTAGCTTCGAGTGCTCCGCCCGGGCCAGCAGGTAACACACCCCTCCTCCCACCAGCAGCCCGCCGCCAATGGTGGCGGGGAGCCACGCGCCTGTAGGCAGCCCCTGGCCGCTGGAGGCCTGCGCGACGAAAGGCTCCGGCGCCAGCGCCGGGACATGAGGTGTGTACGGCCCGGGCGTGGGCGGAGCCTCCGGGGGTGGCACTTGCACCGGCACGTCCGCTTGATTGCGCGCCGCGGCCTCCACCTTCTGCTTCACCTGCCGCCGCACGGCTTCGAACCGCGCCTCCACCTTCGGTGAGACAAGCACGGGCAGCTTCGCCTCGGGACTCACGAAGAGCGCCGCCTTGAAGGCCGCTTCCGACTCCTCCACCCGGCCGAGGCCCGCCAGGATGGCGCCCGCGTAGAGAGAAAGCAGGACGTCCTCCTCCTTCCCTGAGGAGAGGCGCCTGGCGCGTGAGAGTTGCTCCAGGGCACGCTCAAACTCCAGGTTCTCGTAGAGGCGGCGCACGGAGAGCAGGTAGGGCTGCACCCTGCCCTGCTCCTGGGCGGTGGCCTGCAGCAAAGGCAGCAAAGTCAGGCCCAGCAGCAACGCGCCCAGCAGCCGGCGGCTGCACGTAGAAGCCAACCGCCGCGCGTGGCGCCCCTGAAGGAAGCCTTTTGAGTCCATGGAAGTCCCTCGTGTCCCGGCGGCCCGTACTCGCAGGAGCCCTCCCTGCCAGGTGCAAGGCCGGACATGCCAGGAAACGGGGCGCGACTATAAAGAACCGGAGGACTGTTGCACCTGAGTCACGCTTGCCCTACCGCTCCCAGAGGTGAGGATGAAATCCTTCCGCTGCCGACGCCGGCGGTGCCGCAGCGCACGGATACAGGGCGAATGCGCAGGTCACCCAGCCCGGCTGGGTGTCGCTCTTCCCGGCAACATCGACTTCGAAAACGGGCTGGAGACCTTGAGTTCTCCAGCCCGCTTCACTGATGGTCGGGGAGACAGGATTTGAACCTGTGCCCCCTTGGTTCCGAACCCATGCGAAGGGCCATCCAGGCGTTACCACTGGAACCTGAGAGCACCGAGGATGATGCTGCTGGCTCAAAACCCTGTTCCGGCTGTGTCCAGAGCGCGTCCGGAGGCGGCGCATTGGAATGCCAGACGGATAGGCTGACAGCCTGCTGGCTGCGAGGGACCATGAGCATCCAGAAACAGAGTGTCGGCGAGCTTCTCGCCGGGTATGCGCAAGTGCTCGCGGAGCTTCGACGCCGCAGGGTGGTGCGCACAAACAACGCCCCCGCGGGGGATTACGCAGAGTGGCTCGTTGCTCGAGCTCTCGGTGGCACACTCGCCGAGGACAACTCGGTCAAGTCGCACGACCTCACGCTCCCTACAGGTGAGCGTCTCCAGGTGAAGGCTCGGGTCATCTCCGAGCCACCGAAGCGTGGGCAGCTGCAGACCTCCGCATTCAGATCCTGGGACTTCGAGCTGTCCGCCCTGGTCCTGCTGAGGGACACCGACTACTGCGTGGTCCGAGCCGCGCTCGTCCCTGTCGAGATCGTCCGCGAGCAGAGCCGGTTCGCGGCCCACACAAACGCCCACTCGGTCCACATGAACTCGCGCCTGATGGGCCATGCCCGAGCGGTGGACATCACCGCCCAGCTCCGCGCCGCAGCCGAAGGATGAATGAGAGGCCCCTTCCTCTCCGACATCGACTCGCGCGCGGCCATCAAGGACTCCCGCGGGCCCCGTGCGCCTCAACCCCTCACCGGAGGTGCAGGAACTGAAGCGCATCGGCTAAACCCTTTCACGCGACAACTACCTTGACGCTCACCGAGACCCGGGTGTCCGCCGCCGTCGGCGGCCCCCACTCCACCGAAGCTGGCAGCTCCGATTGCGCCAGCCGCGCGCCCTCACTCGGCACCTCCTGCCCGGGAAGGATGTCGCCTCCGCGCTGCTGGCGGAGGCGGTGGGCAGAGAGCTGTCAGTACGTGCAGGCGAAAACCACGTCCTGGGTTGAGCCATTGAATTCCAAGGGACCGAAGCCCGCCTTCCTCCCTATCGCCTTGCAGTACCGGAAGACGGCTGAGGTACACGTGGCGGAGAAGTAGGTTGTTGTGTTGATATAGGCCAGGATCGTCGACGGGGTGCAGCCGGAGTGCTGGGCCGTGAGGTTCCAGATGCTGATCTCAAACACCTCCACACCCGGGCCAGCAGTGCCCTGGATGCCTTGAATGCCCTGGGGGCCCCGAGGCCCCTGGAGGCCTTGAGGGCCGGTATCACCCTTGATGCCCTGGGAACCCATATCCCCCTTGAGCCCCTGGGGGCCCTGAGGGCCGGTATCGCCCTTGTCGCCTTTGATTCCCTGGAGGCCCTGAGGGCCGGTATCGCCCTTGTCGCCTTTGATTCCCTGGAGGCCCTGAGGGCCAGTATCCCCCTTGGGACCGATAGGACCGACAGGGCCGATGGCACCTTCACGACCGGCCGGGCCCGTGAGGCCGACGGGGCCCTGCGGACCCGTAAGCCCGATGGGGCCTACAGAGCCGGTATCGCCCTTGGGACCGGCCGGGCCCGTGAGGCCGACGGGGCCCTGCGGACCCGTAAGCCCGATGGGGCCTACAGAGCCGGTATCGCCCTTGGGACCGGCCGGGCCCGTGAGGCCGACGGGGCCTACAGAGCCGATATCGCCCTTGTCGCCCTTGTCGCCCTTGAGCCCCTGAAGCCCTTGAGGGCCAGTATCACCCTTGTCACCCTTGAGGCCCTGGGGGCCGATATCGCCCTTGAGCCCCTGAGGACCGACCTCACCCTGAGGACCGACCGCGCCCGTGAGACCGATGGGCCCCTGCGGCCCCGTAGGCCCGGTGGGGCCCTGAGGACCGACCTCACCCTGGGGGCCGGTAGGACCGACATCCCCCTTGGCGCCCTGGAGGCCCGTCTCTCCCTGAGGACCGGCAGGGCCCATGGGCCCCGTGAGGCCGACAGGACCGACCGGGCCCTGAGGGCCGACATCACCTTGAGCCCCCCGAGGCCCCGTGGGCCCCGCAGGCCCTTGCGGCCCCGTATTGCCTTGAGGTCCCTGTGGGCCCACAGGCCCCGGCGGCCCGACGGCTCCGATCGTGACTTCGAACGCGACCGTCGTGGACGGCTTGACCGTCGTCGTCACCACGAGTTGGTGGGAACCGGGGTTGGTCAGGAAGCTTGTAGGGAGGAGTGCAACCAGGGTGGTGCTGTCATTGCTGACGATTCTGAGCTCGACTCCGCCCAACGAGACAGCCGGCACACTCGTACTCGTGCCGAAGCCGTCGCCGTAAATCAGGATCTGCCGCTGATTGGTATCGATGTCGACGGTGGTGATGGTTGCGGAGGGCTGGGCACCGTTGGCTGAAACAGCAAACAGCAGCATCACTCCCAGCGTGGCAATCCACGAATTCCGATAGACAAAGGCCCGCGACGCCCGGCCCGGTGGCATGACTGTGTTTCGATGCATGGGTTCTCCTGTACTCGTTCACGGCAGTGGCAGCTCGGCTCCCCGGTCCAACATGAGTGGGGGTTCAGCTCGACCCCATGCCACGGCATTTCTGCCGAGGTTCCCTTCGTGGGCGGAGCAACTCCCTCTCAAATAAAGAGAGACTGTGAGCCGACGAATGATGCAGTGAATCTGCAAGTCTCCTCGGTGCGCGCCTGCCAGCGCGGGTGCGGCAACAGCACTGAGAAGACGACGGCGATTGCCGCGACCGGTACGGGCACACCGGGTCACTGAGAACCTCCACCGCAGCACGCTTGACATCGTGCTGGGCGAGGACGCGCGTCAGTTCTGCCGCCCGATGCACACGGCCTTGAATCAAGCATCCTCCATGCGATGCAGGAGGCGTAACGGGGTGCCGTCTGGCGGTGCATCTCGAGGACGCAGGGCCGCGGGCAAGGGCCGCGACGACCGGCCGCCGCTGACGTTCATCAAGCGCTGAAGCAGGCACGGAACGGACACGGCCGGCAGTCCGCGAAGGCGTGCCGGCCGCGTCGTTTCCTTGAGACAGAAAAGGAGCGCCACCCTCCCATCAAGAGGATGAGGCCCCCCGCAGCCAGGTGCCTGTCCAGACTCTTGCGAGAGGAATCCATGGACCGCTTACAGGAGTGCGGCAGGAAGAGGACGCGGGCGCTGGAGGCAGGCGCCGGGTGTTGGCGTACGTGACAGCGCACAGCCTGGGAGCTGCGTCAGCTGCCTTCTTCAGCTCCTCGGTTCCAGCCCTCTGCCTCAACAGGGCTCCCATCCCTCCTATACGCATGCGCCGCCCCCAACCGGTGACACCTCGTTCGCGTCCGGCGCCGAAGCAGGCTCCGACTTCTTGCTGCATGCGGCACGGGAGATCACCGCGGAGGCGAGCAGGACGTGCCAGATGGGAAAGACTTTCAATGAGGACTCCGTGACGGGTACGGCCGCGTGATCTTCGACGCGAGGTGCTGACGCCGGATGTCAGACCGCATCTGTAGAAGGTCATCCCGACGATGACCGACAAAATCACTTTTCCTGAAAAAGCAGCTTTTCAGGATCCAATCCAAACATCCGGGCGTCTTCGTCAGTCCATGGGGCTTACGCACGGAACCGTCCTGCTCCGCGCGGAGCGGCTCTCCTTCGCCTTCTCCGAGGGGACGCCCGTGCTCCGCGATGCCTCCCTCCACTTGAAGGGGGGCGCGTCCGTGGGGCTGCTCGGGGCCAACGGCGCGGGCAAGACGACGCTGCTGGGGGCGCTCACCGGCACCGTGCGGGGAACGACGGGAGGCTCGGTGCGGCTCGACGTGGGAGGGCTGCCCGCCCGCCGCGCCATCGGGTTCGCGACGCAGGCCATCGCGCTCTATCCCGTGCTCACGGTGGAGGAGAACGTCGGGCACCTGGCCCGGCTGTTGTTGGGGCGCGCGGAGGCGAAGGCCGCCATCGCGAGGACGCTCGAGGAGTTCGCGCTGGGTCCCATTGCCCGCACGCGCGTGCATCACCTGTCAGGGGGGCAGCGGCGCCTCGTGCACCTGGCGGCGAGCTTCGTCCATGCGCCGCCCATCCGATTGTTGGATGAGCCCACCGTCGCGCTCGACTTCGAGGCCCGCCAGCTGGTGGTGCGCCGGGTGCGCGCCTGGCGCGAGGAGGGCGCGGCGGTGCTGGTCACCGCGCACTACCCCGAGGACATCGAGGAGCTGTCCACGGAGCTGGTGCTGCTGCGGGACGGGAAGACGCGCGACCTGGGGGCGCTGGGCGCGGTCCTTTCGAACCAGGCGCGCACGCTGTCGCTGCGGGGCGCGCGTCCCGTGTCTCCGCCCGCCGACGCTTCGTGGGAGCTCACGCTGTCCACCAGCAGCCTGGAGGAGGTCCGCTCGAAGCTGGGCGAGGTCCCCTCCGATGTCCACCTGTCCGAGCTGCGCCTGTCCGGCAACCGGCTGCGCGACCTCCTGCTGCGGGACCCGTCCCTGAGCGCCTTCGCCCGGGAGTCGGAAGGGCCATGAATCAAGACATCGCTTCCAGTGACGCTTCCGCTCCCAGCGGCGTGGCGGACTTCGTCAACGTGGTGCGCTGCTACGCGCTGACGGAGTGGCGGGTGCTCGCGCGCGAGCGCACGGCCATGGTGTTCATCTTCATCCTGCCCGCGGTGCTCTCCGCCATCCTGGGCCCGGCGGTGTCGGGACTCGACGCGGCCCCGGGCGCCATGGGCCGGGCCACCATCGGCTTCGCGGTGATGTTCAGCTACATGGTGGTGACCTACTCCGGTCACGCCTTCTACCGGGACTTCTGGTACCACACCCAGGGCAGGCAGGCGTTGATCCGCCCCTCCGTGCTCGCGTTCGCCATGGGCAAGGTGCTGCCCGCGTGCGCGATGTCGTTCGTGCAACTGCTGCTCTTCACGGGCTTCGCGGCGGTGTTCCTGGGCCTGCCTTTGAACGGCCATGTGCTTCAGGTGGCCCTCACAGGCGCGGCGCTGGTGACCAGCGGTTCGGCCCTGGGCTTCCTCCTCTTCGCCATCACGCGCAGCACCGCCACGCTCTCCAACCTCTCCTACCTGGTGCTGGTGACGTTCAGCGCGGTGGGCGGCGCCATCGTCGCCACCGAAGCCCTGCCGGCCTGGTCACGCACGCTCGGCTACGCCACGCCGCACTACTGGGCCCTGCGTGCGCTCAACGAAGCCACCTTCGGCCAGGGCCGCTGGAGCGTCGTGCTCCAGAGCACCGCCGTCATCCTCACCTTCACCGCTGTCTGCGCGACCGCCGCGAGTCTGGCGTTCGACTTCCGGAACCCAAAACATGACACGACCTGAACAAGACACGGCGGGCCGCCTCCGGGCGCCCGTCATCCAGCGGCTGCTCGGGGACCCGCGCGTGGCGCAGGCCCGTCTGGGCAAGCGCATTGGCCGCCTCCCGTACTTCACGCGGGTGGAGTCGGCCACCGGCCCCATCACCCGCATGGAGGGCCGGGACATCCTCAACTTCGGCTCCAACAACTACCTGGGGCTCGCCAACGACCCCCGCGTCATCGCCGCCGCGCAGGAGGCCTCGGGCCGCTGGGGCGCGGGCGTGACGGGCTCGCGGTTGCTCAATGGCAACCTGGCGCTCCACGAAGAGCTGGAGGACGCCCTGCGGGACTTCTATGGCCGCACCGGCGCCATGGTGTTCTCCACCGGCTACGGCGCCAACCTGGGCCTGATGAGCTCGCTCCTGGGCCGCAATGACCGCGCCTGGGTGGACGAGGAGATGCACGCCTCCGTCCTGGACGGGGTGTGGCTGGCGCGCGCGACCATGAAGCGCTTCGGCCACAACGACCCGGAGCACCTGCTGTCCCAGGCGAAGGACGACACCGCCTCCGGGCTCTGTGTCGTGGAGGGCGTCTATTCCATGCGCGGGGACCGGGCCCCGCTGTGCCGGTTCCTGGAGGTGTGCCGCGAGACGCGGCTGGCGCTCGTCGTGGACGAGGCGCACGGCCTGGGAACGGTGGGGGCGCGGGGGCTGGGCACCGTGGAGGAGGACGGCGTGGTCCAGGACGTGGACTTCATCACCATCACCTTCTCCAAGAGCCTGGGCTCCTGCGGTGGCGCCATCCTCGGGGACAAGGAGCAGATTGAAGCGCTGCGCGTCCTCACCCGGCCCTTCCTCTTCACCGCCGCCAACACGCCGGCCTCCGTGGCCGCGGCCCTGGCCTCCCTGCGCATCCTCCAGGAGGACCCGGGGCTGGTGGGCCAGTTGAAGGAGCGGGTGCGCTCGCTGCGCGAGGCGCTGACGGCGCGCGGGCTGCGGCCCATTCCGTCCGACGGTCCCATCGTCAGCGTGGAGGTGGGCGCGGACTTCGACACGCTCCAGGCGTGGAGGCTGCTGTGGAACCGGGGCATCTACGCCAACCCGGTCATCCACCCGGCCGTCCCGGCGGGCCGCGGCCTGCTGCGCCTGAGCGTGATGCGGACGCATGAGGAGCAGATGGTGCGCACCGTCGCGGACGCGTGCGCGGATGTTTTCTCGGACTTGCAGCTGTCCCAACAGGGACTGGGGAAGGTGGCATCATGAAGCGCACGCATCAGCTTTCCAGTGGTCAAACGCTCACCACGCAGACGCTCCGCGCGCACGGCGTGGACGTCGAACGCATCCTGTCGGAGCTGGTCAGCGACCCCGCCTCGTGCGGCGTGCTGCTGACGGGTTCGCTCGCGGCCGGCAATGGCACACCCAGCTCGGACGTGGACCTGATGGTGCTGGTGCCGCACCGCACGTCGCTCATCTCGACGAAGGAGGGAGTGCGTTTCAAGAACAGCCGCTTCAGTGAGGCGCTCCAGTACTGCGACGGCATCGAGGTCAACGTCGAGCTCGCGGAGCGCGGCCGGGTGGCGGAGATCATGACGTGGATGACGGCCATCGCTCCGGCGCTCTACAAGCCGTCCGAGCTGAAGTTCATCCCCATCATCGACGGCCCGGAGCTGCGCTTCCTGCACCGGCTGCGCACGGGGCTTCCGCTCATGAACCCGGGCCTGGTGGCGAGCTGGCGGGACGAGTTCCTGGTGGAGCTGCTGCCCACCTACCTCACCGTGCGGCACTTCATGGAGGTCCACGAGTACCTGGAGGACGCCATCAGCCACCGCGCCATCAGCGAGGAGTCCAGCCGGCATGTGGCGCGCATCTCCGTGGAGGAGGCGCTGGTCTCCATCCTCGCGGCCCTGGGGGTGACGAGCGCGGCGCGCAAGTGGCTCCTCATCGAGTCGCGCAAGGCGATGGCCACCGCGGGCGAGGTGGACCGGGCCCTCCTGGCGGAAGGGCTCTCCATCCACGCGGACTGCGCGACGGGCCCGCTGGGCGAATGCCTCACGCGCATCGAGGCGCTCCACCAGCGCATGGCCCAGCGCATGGCGGCGGAGCCGGAGCTGGCGCGCGCGGTGGAGTTCCTCCAGGGCAGCATCGACTACGTCCTCGAGCACCAGGAATGAGCGACTCCGGGAACACGGCTACCCCGGTCCGCGCCACCGCGAGGGCGCGGCTGGGGGACGCGCTGGGACAGCTCTACGGGGCGGAGCGCGCGGAGGCGCTCGTCCGGGAGCTGACCCCGGCGGCGGAGTGCGTCCGCGCGCGCCTGAAGCCCGGGCGCGCGGCGGTGGACGCGCGGCCCGCGGTCATCGCCGTGTATCCGGACCATGTGCTCGACGGGGACCTGGCGCCCCTCGCGGCGCTGCGGCGCTTCATCGACGAGGAGGTGGGCGACGTGGGGTCGACCCTGCTGCATGTGCTGCCGCCCTATGTGTCGGACGGGGATGACGGCTTCGCGGTGGTGGACCACCAGGCCGTGCATCCGCGCCTGGGTGGGTGGGAGGACCTGGAGCGGCTCTCGGAGGTGGGCGGCGGGCTGATGCTCGACCTGGTGATGAACCACGTGTCCACGTCACACCCAGCGTTCCGGGACGTGCTGCGCGGCGAGGGACGGCCCGGGGACTTCCACCTCTTCTCCGGGCCGCAGGCCATCGAATGGGGCACGCGGGTGCGGACCTCCTCCCTCCTCCAGCGCTTCGAGACGGGGACCCGCGCGGTCTGGGCGTGGTGCACGTACGGGCGCTCCCAGGTGGACTTGAACCACGGCTCGCCGGACGTCTTCCTGTCCATGGCGGGGACCCTGCTGCGGCTGATGGAGGCGGGCGCGCGGGTCGTGCGCCTGGATGCCATTCCCCACGTGTGGAAGCGCGTTCCCGGAGGGCCGCACCAGCCGGAGGCGAAGCGGCTGGTGCGCGCGCTGCGCGCCGTGGCTGACCTGGTGGACCCTTCGGTGCGCCTGCTCGCGGAGACGGATCACCGCCCAGGAGCGCGGTGCTACCTGGGCGACGAGCTGGCGCAGCACGACAACCACCTCGCGGTGCCGCTGCTCGTCTTCGCGGCGGCGCTCGCGGGCGAGGGCGGACCGCTGGTGGACTGGGTGAACGCATCCGCGTCGGATGCGCACGGCCGTGATGGCTACGCCTTCCTCCAGACGCATGATGGCGTGCACCTGCGACCCATGGATCCGCCGCTCGATGCCCCCACGCTGCGGCGGGTGCTGGAGCGGCTGGAGCGTGCCAGTGTCCGGGTGTCCCACGCGGACGTGGGGGGCGAATCCCGGCCGTACGAGCTCAACAGCTCCCTGCATCGCATCTTCTCCACGGAGGCGGGGCTCGACGTCGAGCGCTACCTGGCCGCGCACGCGCTGCTCTTCGCGCTCCCCGCCACGCCCTGCCTCTACTTCCCCACGCTGTTCGGGCTGCCGGACGCGGTGGGCGTCGAGCCCTCCAACCCCCGCGCCGCGAACCGGCACCGCTACGCGGAGGGTGCCCTGCGTGCGTTGGTCCAGCAGCCGGCGCACGCGCGCATCCTGAAGTCCCTGCTGGGCCTCATCCGCCTGCGCGACCGGACGCCGGCGCTGCGAGAGGACAGCAGCTGCGAGGCGCGGCAGCCAGCGCCTGGGGTCCTCCACCTGGCGCGAGGCCATGGCCGTCAGCCCCTGCACGTCATGGTGAACTTCGGCGTGGACCCCGTGTCCGTCCCCGTGCCGTTGCGGGAGTGGAAGGACCTGCTCGGCGGGCGTCAGGGGCACGGGGACGTCCTGCTCGCGCCCTCCGAGGCGCTGTGGCTCGTGGAACCCGGCAGTGGAGACCTCACATGAGAAACGCTGCCAGTGTGTCCGGCCTCGTGGAGGCCTTCGGCTCGCGTCCGGGGAGTGAGGAGTTCGTCTTCACGTTCTTCGACCCGTATGCCATTGGGCTCGGTCTCGCGGAAGAGGCGCTCGCGCTCCTCGAGCGCGAGGGCTTCCACGCCGTGGACCGGCGCTTCGTCCACTACACGCAGAGCAGCATCGAGGCGGTGTACAGCCCCAACCGCCCCATCGCGCTCGACAAGACGTGGGCGGTCCCGAGCGAGGTGTACCTGCTGGAGTCCTCCTGCGCGCTCATCCTCCGCACCCCGGGCCGGTCGGCCTGCGCGGCGTTCAAGTCGCTCAAGGGGTCGGCGGATCCGAGCAAGCGCTCACCGCACCACCTGCGCAGCCGGCTCCAGGCCCCGACGCGTGCACTGAGCCTCATGCATTCCTCGGACGACACGCGCGCCACGCTTGAAGAGGCCGCCACGGCCTTCGATCCCCGGGAGCTGCGGATGCTCCTGGAGTCGGAAGGGCGTCCCACCCGGCGCGCGAGCTCCACCGTCCAGCAGCTGCCGGGGGCCGTCGTGGGGCGGGCGTGGCGGCCTTCGCCCATGGAGTTCCTGGTCCACCTCCGCCTGCGCCTCGCGGAGGAGGTGGAGCTCGTCGCCCCCTGGCCGGAGGAGCTGATTGCGCCGTGGCGCGAGGCAGCGAACGAGCTGGAGGGGCTGCGCTCCGAGCCCTTGGCGTCCCGCGAGGTGTATCTGCGCGTCGTGGCCCGGGAAGCAGCGCTGGTGGACGACGCGGTCCAGGCGGGGCTTTCGCACCCGCGCCGGCCCGGGATGTTCGACTACCGCGTGGAGCCGGCGCTCGCGGCCACGGTGCTGGAGTTGCTCCACCACCCGGCGCTGTACCGCGAGACGGACCTCACGCGGCTCATCGGTCCGCTGGGGGCGCTGATCCGCAACGCCTACGAGCGTGTGCTCCTGCGCAGCGCGCTCCAGGAGTTCGAATGAACCCGTCACCCCGTCAGCGGCACGCGTTCAAGGACCCGGCTCTTGAGGATGAGGTCGTCGTGCGTGCGCAGGATGGAGAGCTCGCTCACGTCGAGTTCCACGATGGTCGTCTCCCGGAAGCTCCGCAGCACGCCGAAGAGTTCGTCCGCCTCGTGCACGTCCAGCTCGGAGTTGAAGCGCAGGTGGTCCATCAACTGGAGACAGCCGATGTAGAAGCCCGGGTGGAGCGAATGGCCCAGGCGCGTCTGGACTTCCGTGAGGTGGTCCACGGGGTTCGGGCCGTCCGTCAGCTCCGGGTAGACGGGGAAGTAGATGCGACCGTTCTTCTTGCCCCAGAACCAGCCGCCCTTCACCTGGACGCGGAAGCGGGGGAAGCCCTCCAGCCGCTGCTTCACGAAGGGCACGATGTCCGCGATGGGCATCCGTTCGTGGAGCCCGTTGCAGATGGTGAAGTGGTGTCTGTATTTGCGCCGCTCGACGATGTCCCAGGCGATCTTGCGGGCCGCGGCGGTCATGGCCACGGCGTTCATGAAGCGGTTGAACTGGGGGCTCTGGGCGAACGCGCCGAAGTCCACGAAGCCCACCAGCGAGACGCGGGGCGCGCGGTAGGTGCCCAGCCAGTCGTAGCCCGCCTTGAGGTCGAACGGCACGACCTCTGGATGGTCGGGGCGCACCAGCGGCAGCTGCATCAACCGGTACTCGTAGGAGAGGACATGGTCCTCGGACGGGCGGGGCTGAAGCTCATTGCCCACGCGGCGGTACGCCAGCCGCTCATCCGTGGCGAAGGTTCTCATGCATCGAATCCACCACACGTGGGCAGGGGCCACAATGCGATGCCGCGCCCGCGCCATGCACCACGTCCGCTCGTGCGAGGTTGCCCGTGACAGCCCTGGACCGCGAAGCCGCGACGCTTCGCCCCACCCCTCCGGTTGGAGTTGCGCCTGACTGCCGCATCCGCGGCGTCGGCCCCGTGCACGCCTCCATGCGCGTCTGGGCCGAGCGCGTCCTGGGCACGCTCGCCCCCACGTACGACGGCGTGCCGCTGACGCTCGTGTTCAAGGGAACGGTGCTCCCGCGTCCGCGCGCGCTCCGCGTGCTGCTCCAGGCGGTCCCCGCCGTCATCGCGACCTGGCGGGGCGAGTGTCGCTTCATCGTCGGAAGGACCCAGTCGGTGCGTGAAACGCTGGAGGCATGGGACCTGGATGAGGCGGCGGACCGGCTGATCCGGGCCGGAGCCGCGGCACGCTTCGAGCTGGAAGCGGACGAGGTCTCGAGCGAGCCGCTGGCCCCCGTGGGCCGGCTCGTCCTGGGGGACAAGGCGCGCACGCTCGACCTCCTGTCGGAGCTGCACGGGCCGTGGCGCATCTCCCGGCCGCACATCGTGCGGGGCGAGGACTGGGCCCGGGACCGGGACGCCGTGCTCCGGCGTGTTCGGGATCGCTTCGGGAACGAGCGCGTCGTGGTGCGCTCCTCCTGCTCCGCGGAGGATGCCTGGACCGCGTCGAACGCGGGACGCTTCCTCTCGGTGCTCGACGTGGACGCGGGCGATGCCGTGGCCGTGGGCGGCGCCATCTCGGACGTGTTCGCTTCGTACGGTCCGGGGGCGGAGCAGGAGAAGGTCTTCCTCCAGTCCTACGTCCACCCCGTGAGCGAGAGCGGCGTGCTGATGGCGCGGCACCCGGAGACCCTTGCCTCGTACTGGGTGGTGGCGTCGGACGTCTCCAGCGGGCGCACGGATCAGATCACGTCGGGAGCCCTGGAGAAGCCCTCCTCCGCGTACGTGGAGCACGGCGTGCCCCGGGGCCTGTTGCCGGACTCGCTCCGTCGCGTCGTCACCGTGGGCCGTGAGCTGGTGAAGCTCCTGGGCGTGGAGGCGCTGGACATCGAGTTCGCGCTGGCGGGCGGTGACTTCCACCTCTTCCAGGTGCGTCCCATCGCCAAGGGTTCGTCGCTCCCGGAGGGAGGCGAGGTCCGCCGGGCGATGCTGCTGGCGGATGCCTGCACGGCGCACCAGGCGCTGCTGCGGCCCAGGGCCCCCGTCGTCGGAGACGGGCCCGTGTACAGCACGATGACGGACTGGAACCCGGCGGAGATGATTGGCCGGCGCCCGCTTCCGCTCGCGAGGACGCTCTACGGCAGGCTCATCACGGACCGGACCTGGGCGGAGCAGCGCGCGGCCTACGGGTACCGCGACCTGCGCGGCATTCCCCTGCTGCGCGACTTCGCGGGGCACGCCTACGTGGACGTGCGCGCCTCGCTCAACTCCTTCATCCCGGCCGTCACCCCGGCGCGAGTAGCGGAGGTCCTGGTCTCCCAGCAGCTGGCCCGGCTGGCCCACGCCCCCGAGTTGCATGACAAGGTGGAGTTCGAGATCGCGGACACGTGCGCAAGCCTCGGCCTGCGCGAGCGGCTTCGGAGGCTCTACGCGTCCTCGTTGGATGCAGGGGAGCTGGACGCCCTGGCCACCGCGCTGCGGGACATCACGCTCCGCGGGCTTGCCGACCTCCCCGCGCAGGTGGAGCAGGTGCAGCGGCTGCGGGCCCAGCCGTTCGCGCCGGGCTTCGAGGGAGGGCTCGGCCCCGTCCTTACGCGCCTGCGGGAGCTGGGCACCCTGCCCTTCGCGCACCTGGCACGGACGGCGTTCGTGGTGACGGCGCTGCTCAAGAGCTTCGTGCGCGAGGGCGTGATGGATCCGAGCGAGCAGCGCGAAGTGCTCCAGCGCATCCGGACGGTGGCGGGGCAGCTGCAAGCGGACGCGCTGCGCGTGCGGAGGGGCGAGCTGGGCCTGGAGGCGCTCGTCGCGGAGTTCGGGCACCTGCGCCCGGGGACCTATGACCTCCGGGTGCCACGCTATGACGCGGATCCGGAGCGCTACTTCGGCCCGCTCATCTCCTCCGGAGCGGAGGAACCGTTCAGGCAGGAGGCCCCGCTGTCCCGGAGCCTGCACGAGCGCCTGGGCGCGGGCCTGCGCAGCGCCGGCCTGTCGATGACCAGCGAGGTGTTTCTCGCGCACCTGGGAGCGGGCATCGCGGGGCGCGAGTACGGCAAGCACGTCTTCACGAAGACGCTGAGTGGCGTCCTTGAATACCTCGCGCAGTGGGGCGAGCCCCTCGGGCTGGGCCGGGATGACCTGGCGCACCTGTCGCTGGAGCAGGTGGAGACGGCCCTGAAGCTTGCGCCGCTCGAAGCCCGGTCGTGGTGCCGCGACGCCGTGGAGGAGGCCCGCGAGCATGCCGCCGCCGTCAACCTCATCGAGCTGCCGGACATCCTGGTGCGCACGTCGCATCTGCTCTTCCACGTGAGCAGTGGAGAGCAGCCTCTGTTCGTCACCAAGGCGTGCGTGCGCGCGCCGGTGCTGGTCGCGGACGGGCTGCCGGATCCGGAAAGCGTGCGCGGCAACATCGTGCTGCTGGAGCGCGCGGACCCCGGCTACGACGGGCTGCTCGCGCTGGGCGTCGCCGGCATCGTCACGGCGTACGGGGGCGCGAACTCGCACATGGCGGTGCGCTGCACCGAGCTGCAGCTGCCCGCCGCCATCGGAGTGGGACGGGAGCAGTTCCGGCGGCTGTCGGGTGGGCGGGTGATGACGCTGGACTGCGGGGGGCGCAGGCTGGTCCATGAGTGAGCGCCGCGTGGTCCTGATCACCCAGCGCAGCGACCGTGTCCCGGGGCGTCCGGAGGTGCGGGATGCGCTCGAGGACTCCTGGGCCGCGGGCCTGTGGGAGGCAGGCTGGGTGCCGTTCCCCGCGGTGAACGTGGCCGCCGCGGCCGTCGCCCAGTTCGAAGCCCTCCGTCCGGGGCTCGTCATCCTGAGTGGAGGCAACGACGCGCCGGGAACGGGACTGGATGCGGTCCCCGCGCGCGACGAGACGGAGTCGGTGCTGCTGTCGCTCGCCGCCCGGACGCGGACGCCGGTGCTGGGCGTGTGCCGGGGCGCGCAGATGCTCGCGCGCTTCGCGGGGATGCGGCTGGTGCCTGTCGAAGGCCACGTGCGCGTGCGCCACACGCTGACGGGTCCCCTCGCCCAGGCGTGGCGGGGCCCGGCGGAGGTGGCGAGCTTCCACCACTGGGGCGTGGCGGAGGACTCCCTGCCCGACGGATGGGGCGTCCTCTCGCGCGCGGAGGACGGCGCGGTGGAGGCCTTCGCGAACAGGGAGCGGCGCTGGCTGGGCGTCCTCTGGCACCCCGAGCGGGAGCCTCATCACCTTGCCGCAGTCCTTGAAGTCATGGAGGCGTACGAAACGTGAAAGCCATCATCCTGGCCGCGGGCCTGGGCACCCGCATGGGGCCGCTCGCGGCGAATCGTCCGAAGTGCCTGGTGGAGCTGGCGGGAGCCCCGCTGCTCGACCATCAGCTGGCGGTCTACAAGCACTTCGGTGTGGACGTCACGGTGATGGCCGGCGCGTATCCGGAGCTGACCCAGGCGGGGCGAGACGTGCGCGTCGTGGTGAACCCGGCCTACACCACCGGCAACATGGTCTCCACGCTGCGCTTCAGCCTGCCGGTGGTGTCCCGGACGGAGCCGGTCCTCGTCTCCTATGGGGACATCGTCTTCTCGCACAAGGTGTTGGCGCGGATGCTCGCCGCGTCCCGGGACGTCGAAGTCGCCATCGACACGCAGTGGCGCCGGCTCTGGGAGCTGCGGATGGAGGACCCCACGACGGACTGCGAGTCCTTGCGCCTCGAAGGCGAGCGCATCGTGGAGATTGGCGCGCGGGTGCGTTCGGTGGAGGAGGTGCAGGGGCAATACATCGGACTGCTGCGGTTCGGTCCCGGCGTCCTGCACTCGCTCCTGGAGCGCTTCGACCAGCGTGTGGCGAAGGATCCGCGTTACTGGAGCATCTCCATGACGGCCTTCCTCCAGGACCTCATCTCCGAAGGTGTGGCGGTCCACGCCGTGCCCATCGCGTCCGGCTGGCTGGAAGCGGACAATGCGGAGGACCTGCGCCGCTACACCGAGGCCCACGCCTCGGGAGCGCTGGCAGGCTTCTGGTCCCCCACGGCGCTCCCGCGCTGAAGCCTCAGATGAGGCGCACCCGAGGGCCCCCCGAGTCCTGGAGCAGGGAGAAGCCGGCGCGGTAGCGCTCCTGGATGTCGGGGACGGAGGTCAGCGCGAGGACGGCCGTGTCCCAGTCCGGCCAGGTGAGGTGCTCCGAGCGGACGGCGTCGCCAAAGGGCGTGTCGTCCGTGAGGTGGAAGTGCACCTGGCCCACGTCCTGCCGGGGGCCCGCGTTGACGAGCACCGACGCGGGGGCCCGCTGCCGTGCGCCGGCGATGAGCGCGAAGAGGCCCGCGCGAAGCAAGGCGTGGCGAGGGTGCGCCAGGGCGAAGACGTCCGGCACGCCCCGCAGCGGGACGGCAATGTGGTGGAAGGTGCCGTAGACGGGACGCGGGTGGCGGTAGATGGCGGCCTGCTCCGAGCGGTCCACAGAGGTGAGGGGCAGGAGCCGGTCCGCATGCGCGAAGCCAAAGCGCACCAGGGAGCCGGAGGCAGGGGTCCGCGCCATCCGGAACGCCAGCTGTTTCAGGGTTGCCATGAACGTCCTTCGTTCGAGTGTCAGTCGAAGGGAGCATGCCTTCGCGGTCTGACAGCCTGCGCCGGTGGTTCTACTCCAGGCGGGATACTCAAGGGCCCTGGGTACCCCGGTGCTCGGACGGCTTCGCGGTCCCGGGGCTGGGGAGGCGACGCCGCCCGAGGCAGCCCCTCGCTACGAGAGACTTCTACCTCCGCTTGATTGAGCCAACTGCCATGCACGGGCGTGTCATGCACGCAGAAGCGTTTCCACAGCCGCAGCCCCTCCCCCCAGCCGAAATGGCGCATGAGGGAGAAGCGGGAGTGGATGTTGCGGTTGTCGAGGACGAGGTGGATTCGCCTGGCACGTGGGGAGTGCGCAGCGACGTCCTTGAGGGCCTCCGCGAAGTCGGGGGCCTTGCGGTGCGCGGACGCCTTCACGAAGTGCCACCCCGCCCGGGATTCTACCGCGCAGAAGAGGTTGGCGGTGCCGCAGTGCACGTATACAGGGCGAATGCGCAGGGCACCGAGCCCAGTTGGGTGTCGCTCCTCCCGGTCGGCTACTCCCGCGGGAAGGGCGTGGGGGCTCCGGCGCAATTGGCTTGCGGCCGAGACCAGGCAGCCGCGCAGCAGCAAGGAATGCCGCTGGTTTGAACAGATGACCAGCGGCCCCGTGAGACATATCCTCAGAGCCCCCGAACACAGCACCTCGGAGACCATGCATGGATTTGGCCTTCTTTATATCGCTCTTCGCCCGCAGCCTTCAACTGCGGGACGAGTTCGTTCCGCAGATGTCCCCGTGGTTCGAAGGAACGTCCAAACGGTGGCCCCCTGTGATTGGGTTCGGGTTGCCGCGCGTTGGGACTGCCGCTCCACTTGTGACAGTGGCACTCAACCCGAGCAATCGGGAGATTGAGCGCGAGCGCATCCCCGACTCCGTAGACGTAGAGCTTCAATGGAAATGGCAGGGCGACTACTTCCACCAAGAACGCGGCCAGTTGGACTGGTTCGACAAGTCCGATGCCTTTCTCGAGGCAGCAGTTGGCCGGCGCCATCGCGATGGAGTCCCTCACCTAGACCTTTCGCCACAGCCGACTGCAGGGGGGTTCGATTCCATCTACGACAAGAAGGCGAGCCCAGCGCAGCAAGAGGCTGCACTGAGGTTCCTGGGCTTGGGCGCAACAACAACCCTACTTCCACTGCTCGCATACCTCTTGGCCGAGCACACCCTCAAGAACGTCGTGGTGTACGGGTACTTGCCGAGTCGGCAGAAGTCTACGCAGGGCGGAAGCGCCACCATGAAGGACTTCTTCTGGGAAGTGGACCGTCCATTCACCTTGGAGACGACCGACAAGTCCACCGGACTCGACGTCGGGCGAGGGAAGCTTCGCGAAGGGCACGCTTGGTTGAAGTCGTGGCCGGCTCTCAGGCGCCTCGACTTCGTCTTCCTGCGACGTGGTCCCAGCGCTCAGGGCGATGTGTACTCCGCGCTGCGCGACGCGGGAAATCGCGTCCGCGACCTTGGATGGCTCTGAGGCTCGGACTTGGCTCCGTCTCGGTCGCTGTTTGCAGAGCCCTCTCCCTCAAGGGCGCTGCAACGTTCTCACGCGAGAGCGGGTGCACCTATGGCCAAGCGTTTACAGTCTCTAACAAATGTCAGGGTAGAGGCGACGCAAGAGCATGACGCAACAGCCGAGGACGAGGAACCCGAAGTGGACATCGTCCCTACGCTCGTCGCGGACTCGAAGCCTGCGGAGCTGGTTCTTCCAGGCCAGCGTGCGCTCCACGACCCAGCGGCAGCGCCCCAGACGCTCCTTGGACTCCACGCCTGGACGGGCGATGCGCGGAGTGATGCCGCGAAGGCGCAGGCCGTGCCGGTTCTTCCTGGAGGCGTAGGCTTTGTCTCCGTGGACCTTCGCCGGGCGGAAGCGTCGCTGCCCTGAAGGCATCCTCACCGCAGGCACGGAGTCGACGAGCGGGAAGAGTTCGTGCGTGTCGTGCACGTTGGCCGCCGTCACCGACTCGGTGAGCGGCAGTCCGTGGGCCTCTACGAGAAGATGATGCTTGCTACCCGCCTTCGCTCTATCCGTCGGGTTTGGGCCCGTGAGAGCCCCCTTTTTAACGCCCGCACGGACGAGGAGTCGATGGAGGTGCGGGAGAGGTCCACCTTGCCTCGCAGTCCCAACTCGTCCAGGAGCCGCGCCTGGAGCTCTTCCCACACGCCGGCGCGGGTCCATTCCTCCAACCTGCGCCAGGCCGTCATGCCCGACAGGCCGAACTGCTTGCGAGGCAGCATCTCCCACGGGATGCCGCTCCGGAGCACGAAGACGATGGCCTCCAGCGCCGCCCGGTCGTCCGCCCGAGGGCGGCCTGGCTTCTTCTTGGGCCGTGGCGGAGGCAGCAGGGGCGCCACGCGCTGCCAGAAGGCGTCGGGGACGAGTTCACGGACCATGTCCCTCAAGCTGAGGACGCCCCTTTCCAACGGCCAGCCCAGCCCTGACTTTTGTTAGGTGCTGTTATACTTCGGTGTTGATGGCGGAGGAGACGCAGTGGCTCCTCGAAAACCCTGCGGGCCAAGCGTACGCCGACCTGGCGCGACGGCTCCGGGAGGCCGGGGTGGACGCAGTCTACCGGAAGC
Source organism: Corallococcus sp. CA053C (assembly GCF_003611675.1). Classification (GTDB taxonomy): domain Bacteria; phylum Myxococcota; class Myxococcia; order Myxococcales; family Myxococcaceae; genus Corallococcus. The sequence continues at coordinate 5,996 of NZ_RAWA01000065.1, read as the reverse complement.
AGCGCAAGCCCGTGGTCTGAGCGCTGCTCACATGCCGTCCCAAGCCGCCCGCCCGGCTGATTGCCCTCCAGCAGTCGGCGGACATCGCACGTCCGCGCACCTGTCAGAACTTGGCGCGTTCGCACCTCTTTCATGCGCGGAGCGCCATCCGCTCTCTGAGAAAGGTGCACTGGTGAAACCCGGACTGTTGGAAACCGCCCGCCCGGTGAAGAGACCTGACTTGATCGGGGACAGCGCCACGCAAGTTGGCTCCATTGGGGGCGCGCGGACGACGCTGTCCGTGCGCTGAGTCGGAGAGGAGCGCCATCCGTGGGCGAACGCACCGAGCTGCTGGCCTGTGTCGATGAGACGGGCAACTTTGACTGCCCGTCCGAGGTCCTCGGTGTCGGGGGGCCGGTATTGGCGGTGGACTCCAAGACGGAAGGGGCCTTGGAGGCGATGCTGCGTCGGGCACTTCCGTACATCCCGTTTCCGCCGCATGCCGCGCACCTCAACCTGCGCTCGTACCATGCCCTGAGCTGGCGTCGGCTCCGGCCCGCCAAGCAGGAGAAGCTGCGGGGGGCGTTCCCGAACCTCGCCGCGGTCGAGAAGGTCCTGCTTGCTCGCAGCGACCTCCCCGACATCCTGAAGCATCCCCTCGCACTGCCGGAGATTCACGACCTGAAGGACTGTGATCAGTGGTTCCGGCGGAATGAGCCGGACTCCTATTCGCTTCTGGGAGAGGTGCTCGAAGAGGTGCAGCAGCGCGGCCTGTACTTTCTGAAGGACGTCGCGCGGCACATGAACGGGAAGTTGGTGGCCGTCGTGAAGCTCCCGGGTTCAGCGCTGGCGACCCGGTCTGATGCTTCGGCGGATCAGTACCTGGTGATGCTCGAGTTCTACCTCGAGCACCTGCTCCTCCTGTACGAGGCACCTGGAGCCTCGACCCACATCACGCTGCGGCTCTCCGGGCGGAAGGTTCACCTCGGTCCGAACGGAGTTCTCGTGGAACTGACGCGCGAGCACGTGGAGGCGCTGCTGGCCAAGGTTCGCGCAAAGGGCGTGGGGGATGGGGTGGAGGTGGAATGTCGCGCGCCCGAACCTTTTGATGCCTACATGCCCGCCGGGCTCGCGGTGGCTGACATGGCGATGAACCGTTTGCGGTTCATCGTCCCGAGGGCCGAGACGTGGAACGAGTTCCGCCAGCTGGCGAAGGGCCACATCGGACTCCCCGTGGAGGTTCGCGTTCCCGGCATGGGGGGGCTGCCGACCATCGCGTTCGCGGGGCCCTCCGAGGTTCAGGGCCTCGCCCGCGAGTCGCAGGACCGTTGGTCGGCCGCACTGATCGCCCGCCGAACCGTGGAGGAAGCGTGATGGGGCTGGCCGAACTGTTGGGCCTGGTTACGCACCAGAGCACATCTCAGCAGGCCTGGGAGCAGCTGTCCGTGAAGCTGAAGTCGACGCTGTCAGCGGATGCTGCCTCCTGGCGCCTGCAGGATGCCGACTTTGAAGACATCCTTCAGACGATGATGGAGAAGCTCGCGTCGCAGGGCGTGCATGCCCTCGTGGGAAAGAGCGAGGGCGAGTGCCGCGAGTACCTCCGGACCATGTTCAGGCATATGGCCATCCTGCGCGACCGCAAAGGCAAGCGTGAGGTCATGGTGGATTCCGTGCCAGACGTCGAGGTGCGGCCGGTGTCCGAGGAGCGGGTCGAGTTGAAGCAGGCTGGCGAACTGTTGGAACGCGTCTATCAGGCATATCGCCAGAAGCGGCGCCCCGATCATCTGCCGGAGCTTGAGAAGGACTGGGCCGAGCTGAGCGGGCTGCTCTCCGGAGAACTCGACATGGAGAGCATCCTCCTCGGACGCGAGCGTCTGGCGCTTGGCGCCTCCATCGCCGAAAAAGAGAAGGCGGCGCAGCGGGTCTACAAGCGGCATGGCCGCCTGCGCGACCACCTGACCACCATGGCGCGGTGGCTTGAAGAAAAAGGATGTCTCTCCTCGGATGAGCTCAAGCAGGTCATTCAGCTGTCCGCTTGGATGAAGAGGAATCAGAAGGAGGGAACGACATGAGCGCTCTACAGTTCGCATCCTCGCTTGCTCCCGAGGAACGGGAAGCGCTCGGAATCGATCCTGAGTCCCCGCTGAAGACCATCGTCATTGATCGCGGGGATGTTCCGGGGACGGAATCAAAAATAGAAAGCCATCCTTCTTTCTCATGGTCCCATGAGCAGCTCGTTGCTCAATTGGAATATGGGGATTCGTTTATTCCCCTGAATGTGCCAGAAGGCACCTTCACGCCATGGCTGGGCTTGTCCAGGTGGTCCCAGAATCGGAATGTGGCAGTCGTCTCCAGTGCTGCGTCTGGGAATACTGCCCTCTATGGGGATTGTGCCTGGCTGGATGATACAACCATTTTGCTTGATGCGAGAACTCGGCCTGCGTATGCAATCTGGAACGAGGACGATCGCACACGGCTCTTGCGGGTCCTCAATGGCACCTTGACGCTGTTCGAAGGAGCCACTGCCAAGTGGCTGCTCCAACACAGGGAAACCCGGTCATGGGGCAATGGCTCCAGCTTCGGTCTCGACCAGCAGCTCCGTCGTGCCGAGCAGGCGCTGCTAGGACTTGCTCGCGAGGTGCAATTGCGACTCGTTGAGCGCAAGGCGGCCCCAGCAAGTTTGTCACCTGTCAGAGGACGCCCACCTGGCGATACTTTGAAGAGGCATGACGAGTTGCTTCGAGCGCTATCGGTTCAACGGGAGTCGGTACGAACCCACTTCCTTGCCCTTCAACATCGTCTTCCAGGCACAGAGATTGAGCACTGGGCCCACGACACCCGAATCGCCTTCCTCAAGTGGAATGAGAATGTGACCTGCAGGCGAATGGCCGCGTTCTCGGGGTTCTGGAGATTGCTGGATGAGCGTGTTGCCATTCTCGATTCGCGAACACGCCCTGCTTATGTCCAGGGGCGATGCGAAGGACTGGGCTGGGTGTTACGCTGCTACAGGGGCAACCTGGAACTGTTCGAAGAAACAAAAGATACCGTTGAGAAAAACATGGGCAGCACCCACAAACAGCAGAACGGCGCCATGAACCATCTGGCTCAAGAAGAGCTTGAGATGCTGGGGTTCCCACGAGACATGGAGCTTGATCTCGTGGAGCGCGCGGCGCTTCCTTCCGGAGATGAAGGTAGGGCGCATGGTGTTCCCGTGCAGTTGCCGCATACGCGCGTGGACTGGGAGGCGCTGCTAGAGCATCTGCACGAGCGGATTCCCCTCCAGCTCGACTCACTGCGAGCCCTCTTACCTGGTGGCGAATTGTCATCGTGGCAAAGGGAACAGCGCGTCTTGTTCCTGGCGACAACAGCCCAGCAACCCTCAATCCGGTTCGCAGGCGCCTGGTCGTGGATACGTGACGGGCTTGCATTTCTTGATGTGCGCGAACGTCCCGCCTATGTCCTGGGACATCACGATGACCTTGTCTGGGTGCTGCGAATGGAACAGACAGGGTTGATGCTATTCATGCAGTCGAAATGGCCGGCGGATACAAACTGGGAGCCTTCGAAGCCTCCTGAGATTCCAGCGCCTGATATCGATAGACTCCTGGGTCAGACGGTCGTACAGACATGGCTCCTCAAGCTTGCGAAGGAGTTCGCGGAATCCCGGCGGCCTTTCAAGAGGGTGGCGGCCGCGGGCGTATTGGCGCGCCTCTGGTCCTCACCCAACAAGACAAGTCGCGAGCGGACACAAAAATGGCTGAGCGCAGGTCACATGGACCCTACCGCCGCCGCAGTGAAATGGTTCCAGATGCTTGAGGCGGACCAACAGGAACTCATTGAGAGTTCAGCCATCTATGAGTGGCATGAAATCGAAAAAGAGTTTGAAGATATTATTGAATTGAATCAGGAGGACCCAGACTCAATCCATGAGATGGCCCGGGCCTGGATCCACCGGAGAGATGACTTGCAGTCCGTGATGTTCTTGTTACGAAGGGCGGATATTGGAAGCGCAATCGCCAGAGGGCTCTCGAAGTTCGATGCGCGAGCCGCGGCCTATCGCGAGTTGTGGAGCTTGATTGACCTGCGCGATGACGAGCGTCTGTGCTCCGTTTCCTGGCAGGAACCTGATTCCTGGTGGGGAAGCATCGTGGTGACTGAGGATTCATCGAGCGATTGAGCAGCGCCAGGGCCGCACGCCAGACGGCGGCCCGCGGTGGATCCTGGTTCTCACGTGGCTTGATGCGTGTGGCGGGGAAATCCGTTTTTGCCGCGCCGATGCATTGCCGTCACCATGGACCCCAGCGGCCCCCGCTTGTCGCGGATGCGAACCGTGGAGTCCTGGGAGTCATTGCGCTCGGGCGGATGCTGCCTGATGCCGTGACGTGGGCCCATGGGCCGGTGTCATACACCTCACGTGAAGACGTCGAATGCCGTGTCCTTCCATGCAGAGGCTCCCGCGTGCGTGAAGTGCTGGGGGAAGTGCGTCAAGAGCATTTCGATGAACCTGCCGTGGTAGACCCCGTAGACGGTCGTGGTCATGCCGCCCCCTTTGGGGCCAAGCAAGCCCAAGGACAGAACCCCGGGGGCAACGTGGGGCTTGAGCCAGGCTTTGCGTGCCCACTGCTCCGGCGTATGCGTAAAGTCCCCATCGGTATCGTAACTCCACGTCTGGACGACGCCGGAATCGATGGCCTTGCGAATCGAGTCCAGGAGTGCCTGGGGATTCGCGGTCTGGATGATGAGTGACATCTGGGAGTTCCTTTCCTCTGCTGTGAGTCCAACAGGAGCACGTGTCCTTTGGTGGAGTGCCCCTCCACAGAGCAGAGGTTGGGACACCGGTTCCCCTGACAGGTACGACCGCCGCGCTGCATGTTGGCGAGGCCTGTCTCTCAGGCGCTTGCCTCTGTAGTCGCTCAGGCTTCATCCCGTGCTTCGCCCTGCCGGGCTGGTGAAGAGCTCGTTTCGCAAAGCCTGACATGCGACAACGATGCGCCGTGAGTCAGGCGGAGCGTCGTTCTTCCAAGGCGGCCTCGCTCACCTTGAGGTGCGTTCGCAGCCAGCCAGCGCTTCCGCCTGCTCCTGGCGGTCGAACGCGGTGATGGAATACTTCACATCTACACGGCGGGCGCCAACTTCTTCACCGCGATCAAATGGGGCGTCATCGAGCAGATGACGGCCACTATTGAGCTGTTGAAGGTGGCGCCCTCCACTATGGAGTTCTACGAGCCGCACGAGTTCGAGCGGCTGGTGAACGCGGCGGCGAAGGTGGACCACCAGCACCTCGTCTTCATCCTGCTCGGGGAGAGGCGGGGCCGCGCTGCGGGGAGATCATCGCCATGGAGCAGACGGACGTGGACTTCACCCGTGGCGTCATCCACGTCCGCCGCTCGGAGCGGAAAGGGCTCGTCACCCTGTCCAAGGGCAGGCGTGCCCGGCAGGTGAGCATGACCGCCCGACTGGCGGACGCCCTGCGCAAGCAGCGATACCTCCGGGGCGAGCGCATCCTCTGGCGGGCCGATGGCCACCCGAAGGTGACCCAGGTGCTGCTGAACAAGTGGATGAGCCGCATCAAGCGCCTGGCCGGGCTGAAGGTGACGGGAGGCATCCACATCCTCCGCCACACCTTCTGCTCCCGGCTGGCGATGGCCGGAGCCCCGGCGATGGCCATCCAGGAGCTGGCCGGGCACCAGAACCTCTCCACTACTCAGCGCTACTTGCACCTGAGCCCAGCGGCCAGTCAACGGCCATCCGGATGCTGGCAAGGACGAAGCAGCAAGCCCCAAAATGAAAACGGGCTGGAGACCTTTCGGACTCCAGCCCGCTTCACTGATGGTCGGGGAGACAGGATTTGAACCTGCGACCCCTTGGTCCCGAACCAAGTGCTCTACCAGGCTGAGCCACTCCCCGATATCCGGTGCTGCGCCAGGAACTGCTCTCGGGCCCGGCGAAGCGGAGGCGGATCTATCCGACCCGCTTTCTTGAGTCAACGCCCTCTTTCGCGCCCCCCTTCCCTCCCC
>NZ_RAWA01000659.1 GCF_003611675.1 Corallococcus sp. CA053C | reverse complement strand
GGCGGGTGCTGGGGGGCGCTGGCGTGCTGCTCGCCCTCGCGGTCTGGGCGCTGCTCCAGGGCGGCCACCTCACCACCGGGACCATCGACGGCACCGAGTCCTCGCGGGCCGTGGCGTTGGTCCGGGGCGCCGCCGCGGGGTCGAATGACCAGACCGTGGCGGTCATCTTCCACCGCGACGACTGGACGACGGACGAGCCGCGCTTCTCCCAGGCGGTGGCCTCGGTGCTGGCGCGCGTGGAGCGGCTGCCCGAGGTGGAGTCGGTGGTGTCGCCCGTGGGGGCACCTCCGGCCTTTCGCGCCCGCTTCGTGGCGAAGACGGGCCACGACCTGCTGGCGCTGGTGCGGCTCAAGGGCGGCGAGCGCGAGGCCACCGCCGCGTTCCCCACCGTGCGCGAGGCCCTGGAGGACCCGCGCTTCCAGACGACGCTCACCGGCAAGGTGGCCTTCGTGGCCGCGCTGAACGCGCTGCTGGAGCACGACCTGCTGCGCGCGGAGCTGCTCTCGTTCCCGCTGGCGCTGCTGGTGTTGCTGTGGGTGTTCCGCACGGCGGTGGCCGCGATGCTGCCGCTGGTGGTGGGCGGGCTGGCGGTGCTCTGCGGCGTGGCGGGCGTGCTGCTGCTGTCGCGCGTGACGAACATGGCCCAGTACACGCTCAACGTCGTCTCGCTCATCGGGCTGGGCGTGGCCATCGACTACTCGCTCTTCATCGTGAGCCGCTTCCGCGCCGAGCTCTCCGCGGGCCTGACGACGGAGCAGGCCTTGATGCGCACCCTGGACACCGCGGGGCGGGCGGTGGCGTTCTCCGGGCTCGCCGTCGCGGTGGGGCTCGCGGGCCTGCTCTTCTTTCGCGGCTCGTACCTGAGCGCCATGGGGCTGGGTGGCGCCCTGGTGGTGGCCTTCGCGGTGCTCTTCGCGCTCACCGTGCTGCCCGCGCTGCTCTCCTGGCTGGGGCCGCGCGTGGACAAGGGGCGGCTGCCGTTCTCGCGCGGCGCCGGGCGTGGCGGCCTCTGGCACGCGCTGGCCACCTGGGTGATGCGGCATCCCTGGTGGGTGCTGCTGCCAACGCTCACGCTCCTCTTGGCCATGGGGCTGCCGTTCCGGCGTCTGGAATTGGCGGCCACGGACATCACGGCGCTGCCCGCGGACACCGAAGCGCGCCGGGGCGCGGAGACGCTGGCCCGGCTGTTCCCGCGCGAGGCCGCCGCGCGGGTGCTGGTGGCGGTGCGGTTTCCCTCGGGCGAGGCCTTCACGCCGGAGCGCGCCGGCGCCCTCTACGACGCGAGCCGCCGCATCGCGTCCCTGCCCGGTGTGGTGGGCGTGGAGAGCGCGGTGGACCTGGTCCCCGGGATGGACCGGGCGACGGTGCAACAGCTGGCGGGCGCGCCCCTCCAGGCCCTGCCTCCGGAGCTGCGCGCGGCGCGGGCCGCGTACCTCACCGGGAACGTGGCGGTGATGCAGGTGCTGACGTCGGAGGCACCCAGCAGCCGCGAGGCGCGGGACCTGGTGCGGACGCTGCGCGAGGACCGCGCGGTGGGAGACGGGCGGCTCGTGGTGGGCGGACAGACGGCGGCGGACGTGGACGCCACGGCCTTCGTGAAGCACCACACGCCCGCGGCGGTGGCGTTCGTGATGGGGATGACGTGCGTGGTGCTCTTCGTACTCCTGCGCTCCGTGGTGCTGCCATTGAAGGCGCTGCTGATGAACCTGCTGTCCCTGGCCGGCTCGTTCGGGGCCCTGGTGTGGATCTTCCAGGAGGGGCACCTGCGCCGGCTCCTGGACTTCGAGCCCGGGCCCATCGAGCCGTCGCTGCCCATCCTGTTGTTCTGCGCCCTGTTCGGCCTGTCCATGGACTACGAGGTGCTGCTGCTCAGCCGCATCCGCGAGGAGTGGCTGCGCACGGGTGACAACACCCACGCGGTGGCCGAGGGGCTGGAGCAGACCGGCGGGCTCATCACCAGCGCGGCGGCCATCATGGTCGCCGTGTTCGCGGCCTTCTCGCTGGCGTCGGTGGTGGTGGTGAAGGCGATGGGGTTGGGCATGGCCATCGCGGTGGCGCTGGATGCCACGCTGGTCCGGGTGCTCATCGTCCCGGCGATGATGCGTCTGATGGGGGACCTGAACTGGTGGGGGCCCGGCCACTCCGCGCACTCCAAACACCTGCCTGCGCAGGGCAGGGCGCGGGAGGAGACGCCATGAACCCGCGTGACGTGGGATGGGCGGCGGCGGGCGCGGCGGCGCTGGGCGTGCTGCTTCAAGGACATCTGGGATTGATGGCCGGCCTGCGGCGGCGTCCGGCGCTGGCCGCGAGGACGTTCGACCCGCCCTCGGTGACGGTCATCCGCCCCATCCGGGGGCTGGATGTGGAGGCGCGGCAGAACGTGCGCGCGCTGCTCGCGCTGGACTATCCCGGCGAGTGGGAGGCGCTCTTCGTCTTCGACAGCGAGGACGACCCGGCGTTCGCCGTCACCCGGGAGGAACTCGCCAACGCTCCGACGCGCGCGAGGCGGGTGGAGCTGCTCGTGGCGGGCGAGCCTCCGGAGGGCCTGACGGGGAAGCTCAATGCCATGCAGGTGGGCGTGGCCTGCTCCCGGTGCACGCTGCTGGCGTTCAGCGATTCGGACACGCGCCCCGCGCCCGGAGTGCTCACGGCGCTGGTGGGGGCGCTGCTGGAGGATGCGCGGACGGGCGCCACGTTCGCGCCTGTGTACGCGGCGGCGGATGCACCCCTGGCGGGGGACGTGGGCTACGGGCTGCTGGTGAACGCGTGGTACGGCGCGTCGGTGGCGCGCACGTCGGGGCCGGACGGTGCGCTGCCCTTCATCATGGGGCAGTTGATGGTGTTCCGCCGGGAGGCGCTCGCGGCCATCGGGGGCGTGGGCTGCGCCGCCGGTCAGTTCGTGGATGACATGTACCTGGGACGCCGGCTGCATGAAGCCGGGTGGAAGAACCGCGTCATCCACGCGCCGCTGCGCATCGTCACGGGACACCTGGAGCTGCGCGCCTTCCTGCGCATCTTCCGGCGGTGGCTCCTCTTCTCGGAGACGGGCCTGCCCTGGGCCTTCGCGCGGTCCAACTGGGTGAGGGGGCTTGCGGGCGGGCTCGCGTGGGG
>NZ_RAWA01000658.1 GCF_003611675.1 Corallococcus sp. CA053C | reverse complement strand
GTCCCGCCCCACCGTCCCGCCGTCCTGCGCTCTGACCCAAGAGCAACTGCCGTGCCGGGCCTCAACCACGCGTCTTCCGAGGGAAGAAACCCCGGAGCTGCTCCAGCCGCCGGGGAAGGACTGACCTTTTTTCAGCCCCCGTTTCAGGTACTTCCGACCGTTTTCTTGCCCTGGGGAATGAAACCCACGTCTCCCCACGTCAGGCACGCGACGAAGCCCCCCACTGCAGGGCGGCACACCATCCCCGTGGGGGTGGATGTGCCAGGTGCGGGGAAGATTCAGGAGATGTGCAACCTGACGCGGGGGCCGCCCGGAGAGGAGGGGGCCATCCAGGCACGTCAGGGGGTGCGTCCCGGACGGCGCCTGCCCGAAGGCGGCGCACATCCGTCCATGCAGGTACGACCTACTTCGACGGCGGGACCAGGACGAGGATGAGGTCCCCACCCACGTGCTTGCCGGCCTTCTGGTACACGGCGCCCTGGCGGCCCAGCTCCACCTCCACGGACGACTGGTTCGGGATGATGACGCGCAGGGTGGCGATGCCGTCCTTCATGCCCAGCAGCTGGAGCGACGCGTTGGTCCCGTTGGGCAGCTTCACCTCGGTGGGCCTGGCGGCGACCACCTCCACGGTGTCCAGGGACATGCGCTTGAAGGACGTGAAGCTGAAGTTCTGCTTCTGGAACGCCTCCTTCATCTTGTTGAGCTCCGCGGGCTCCACCGCGGTGCCCTTGTTGGAGGCGAGCACCACCTCCACCTGCACCTTCACCTTGGCGTCCTGGGCGAGGGCCACCGCCGGTCCCAGCGTCAGGGCCACGGCGCACAGCAGTGCCAGCACCGCCCACCTCTGCTTCGTCATAGCGCTCCTCCCGTGGGCCGCGGCGCCGCGGGCGTCACCGCCGGCTGCTGCATGCCCTGGCCGTCCAACTGTCCACCCAACTCATCGATCTCCGCCTCGTCCTGCTTCTTCGGCTGACCGGGGGTGCCGGGCGCGGCGTCGGGCGCCTGCTCCTGCTCGTCCACCATCCAGATGATGGAGCCGCCACCTTCGGTCTCCATCACCACCGGGGCCACGCGGGCGCCCTGGTAGGACTGGATGGACTTCACCGTCATGCGCTCGGCGGCGTAGCCCTCCGGGGCCTGGTCGCGCAGCAGCAGGGGCAGCGCCACCAGGAGCACCACCGCAGCGGTGGCCAGCGAGGAGAGCATCGCGGTGCGCTGGTAGAGGAACATCTCCGACAGGGTCAGCCGCAGCCGTTCGATGAGCGGCGGCTTCTCCGGCGTCACCCGGGCCATCACCTTCTGGGTGAAGTCCTTGAAGTCGACGTCGTCCACCGCCATGTCCAGGCCCACCCGGAGCAGGCCGGATTCGGCGCGCAGGTCGGCCGAGCGGCCGGTGCAGTCGCGGCACGCCGCCAGGTGGCGCTCCACGTGGACGCGCTCCGCCGGGGCGAGTTCGCCGTCGATGTAGGGGGACAGGAGCGGGACAAAACGGTCACACGCGGGATTTCCGGCCATGCTCTTCACCCTGCGGTCTGGTGGGAATGCATCGGTGGGACGCGGCCCCCCCACAGATATTCGAGGGGGATTGCAGGCACCCCTCACTCATTGCCCACCCCGCTCTTCGCTTCGTCCAGCTCCAGGTATTCGCTGAGGATTTTCTGCACCTTGGCGCGCGCGTGGAACAGGCGGCTCATCACGGTGCCCTTGGGAATGTCCAGCGTGCGGGCCAGGTCCTCGTAGGACATTCCCTCGATTTCGCGCAGCAGGAGGATGGCGCGGTGCTTCTCCGGCACCGTGGCCAGGGCCTCCTGGATCTTCTCCGCCAGCTCCTTCCGGAGGGCGCTCTTCTGGGGGTTGGTCCCCAGGCGGCTGCCGAGCGCGCCGATGCGGGCCTCGGAGACGTCCATCTCCTGGGTTTCGTCGAACTCCACCTGCTCGCCACCGCCCCGGCGCTTGCGGAGCACGTCGATGCAGATGTTGGACGTGATGCGGTAGAGCCACGTGTAGAAGGACGCGTCGCCCTTGAAGTGGTCCAGGTACTTGTAGACCTTGACGAACGCCTCCTGGGAGACGTCCATCGCTTCCTCCTTGTCCTTCAGCATACCGAGCGCAACGGCGTACACCTTGCGCTGGTAACGCTCGACGAGGAGCTTGAAAGCGCGCTGGTCCCCGCTGCGGACGCGCTTGACGAGTGTAAGGTCGTCGGTGGCCAAGAGAGTGCGGCACCGTACCACAAGCCTGCACAACCCCAAGCGTTCCGAACAGCCTCCTCGCTTCTAGAGGGAGCTGACGAGCGCGATGACCGCCAGCGCGACGCCCGCCATGGCCAGGATGGCCCCGAACACCATCCGGTCCCACTGCCCTTCGGAGACGGCGTCGTCCTCGTCCGGGCCGGCGCGGAAGCGGTGGAGCACGTTCCAGAGCATCCGCGTGCCCAGCTTGCGGTCGGAGCGGTGGCGGTCCGGGTCGTCGTTCTGGAGGGGGTGGCCCTGCTCGTCCCGGCGGATGAACGGGGCGGGGATGGGCTGGTAGAGGCCCGGCGTCATCGGGGCGGCCTGTTCGGAGTGCCGCACGTCGGGCGGGGGCTCCAGCTGGACGTCCTTCGCACGCTCGCGGGCTTCCGCCGGTGAAGGCGCGTCCAGCACCCAGAGCCCCGCCTCCACGCCCGTCTGGCCGGTGTGGGGGTCCTGGAGGCCGGCGAAGCCCTGGTCCTTCAGGGCCTGGGTGAAGGCGGCCTTGGCCTCCGGGGCGGGCGGGTGCGCGGTGGCGGCCTCCGCGTAGGCGGCGAAGAAGGCCCACAGGCGGGCCACGCGGTCGGACGAGGGCAGCGACGCGGGCCGCACCTGGGCGGACAGGAGCGCGCTGTCCGAGGCGAACCGTTTGGCCACCGCGGGCTGGCCCTCCAGGTCCTTGAGGTCGCCGGGCACCAGCGAGCCCACGTCCAGCACCGGCCCGCGCGCCTCGCCCGCGCCCAGGTAGGGACTGGCGGTGGTGGTGCGCTGCGGGTCGGGCGGCCGGAAGCCGTCCTTCAGCTTGCGGCGCTCCGGGGGGACGGGCGTGCGGGGCAGCTCGAAGCCGGTGCCGGGCTCCGTCCGGGGGCCGCGCGTCGTGC
>NZ_RAWA01000657.1 GCF_003611675.1 Corallococcus sp. CA053C | reverse complement strand
GCCCCGTCACCGCCACGCCCACCAGCGCCAGCCCCGCGAGCGCGGCCACGCGCACGGCCCACTTCAACACCTGCTCCGGCGAGGAGCGCGCGAGCAGCCGGTGGTTGAGCTGCGATACCAGCACCAGCCCCGCCGCGTTCGCGCCGAAGAACCACCCGAAGTGCTCCGGCGCCACGCCGTGCAGCGTGATGAACACGAAGGGCGATCCGCCGATGTACGCGAACATCCCCGCCTGCGCGAGCGCCACCGCCAACGCATGGCCCACGAAGTCCGGTGCCCGCACGAGGCGCGCCATCGCGCGGAAGGGCTGGGACGGTCCGCTCCGTGGCGGCGCCGTCTCCGGGAGGATGAGGATGACGGCGGCCAGCGCGATGACGCCGATGACCGCGTGGCTCCAGAAGATGGGGCGCCACCCGGACGTGCGCAGCACCCAGCCGCCCAGCAGCGGCGCCACGATGGGCGCGAGGCCCATCACCAGCACCAGCCGCGACATCATCCGCGCCGCCGCCGCACCCGAGTGCAAATCCCTCACGATGGCCCGCGAGGACACCATGCCCACGGAGCCTCCCAACGCCTGCACGAACCGCCACGCCGCCAGCACCCCCGCCGAAGGCGCGAGCGCGCAGCCGATGGAGCCCACCATGTAGAGCGCCAGCCCCACGTAGAGCGGCTTCGTGCGGCCGTAGCGGTCGCTCACCGGCCCGGAGAGGAGCTGTCCCAGCGCGAGCCCGGCGAAGAACGTCGAGAGCGTGCGCTCCACCTCGCCCGCGCTCGCGTGCAACGACTGCCCGATGGCCGGGAACGCCGGCAGGTACATATCGATGGACAGCGGCCCGAAGCCGATGAGCGTGCCCAGCAGGATGACCAGCGCGGAGCCCTCCGTGGAGCGGGCGGCCTTCGGCGAAGGGGCGGCGGTCGTCATCGGGCAGGGGCCTACAGGCGGCCGGCCTTGAGCTCACCCACCAGGTGCGCGCAGGCCCGCACGGTGACGGCCATCATCGTCAGGGTGGGGTTCTGCGGGCCCTGGGAGGGGAAGCAGGATCCGTCCGTGACGTAGAGGTTGGGCACGTCCCAGCTCTGGTTGTAGGGGTTGAGCACGGACGTCTTCGGGTCCCTGCCCATGCGCGCGGTGCCCACCTCGTGGATGGCCATGCCCGGCGTGGACAGCGTCCGGTTGATGCGCTCCACCGTGCAGCCGGCCTCCTCCAGCATCTCCTGGCAGGAGGTGGCCGCGTCCTCCGTCATCTTCAATTCATTGTCGGAGTGCCGGCAGTCGATGTGCGCCGCCGGGATGCCCCAGCGGTCCTTCACCGTGTCGCTCAGCGTGACGCGGTTCTCCGCGCGCGGGAGCATCTCCCCGAAGGGCACCAGGTGCACCTGGTCGTCGTAGGTGAACACCTGCACGCCGTAACCTCGAGCGAAGCCCGGATCGCGCTCGGTGACGTTTCGGAACTGGGGGATGTACGCCCAGCCGTGCTCCTTCTGCTGCAGGTGCGCGGGCAATCCCATCCGCGCCTCAATCCCTTGCAGGTACATGTGGTCCATCAGGTGGCGGCCCACCAGGCCGGAGCTGTTCGCCAGGCCGTCCGGGAACGCCCGGTTGCGCGAGTGCAACAGCAACCGCGTGGATTCAATGGTGCCCGCCGCCACCACCACCACCTTCGCGCGGACCTCCTCGGAGGTGCCGGTGTTCGCGTCGATGAAGGACACGCCCGTCACCCTGCCCGTGTTCGCGTCATGCAGGATGTGGCTGGCGATGGCGTGCGAGCGCAGCGTCAGCCGCCCCGTCTTCAAGGCCGCGGGCAGCGTCACCGGGGCGTTGGAGGTGCGCCGGGCCACGACGTGGCGGTTGGGCCAGCGGGCCTTCACCTTCTCGCGCAGGCGGACCTCTCCGGGCGACAGCGGCGCGGGGCCGGCGAAGACGGAGTCCGGCAGCGTGTCCACGCCGTCCGGGTTGCCGCGCAGGCCCATCCACCGCTCCACCACCTCGTAGGACGGCGCCAGCTCCGCGTGCGACAGCGGCCAGTCAGGGCTGAGCCCGTCCAGGCTGCCTGCGTGGAAGTTGAAGTCGGACAGCCGGTAGAACTGGCGGCCGTGGCTCTTCACGCTGGTGCGCCCGCCCACCTGCCGCGCGCGGATCCAGGCGAACGGCGCGTCGGGCGGCGTGGTGTAGGGGTTGTCCACGTCGTCCACGAAGGCGTGGGGGTGGAAGGGCCAGGCGAAGCTCGTCGCCTGCACGGACTGACGGCCCTTGCGGTCCGCGTCAGACTCCACGCGGTAGCCCAGCTTCTGCCGCAGCCGGTGCACCACGTGCATCACCTTGTCCGCCTGGGCACTCCGGCCGGCTTCCAGCACCAGCACCCGCAAGCCGGCTTCCGTCAGTTGCTTTGCAGCCCAACCACCACAGGCTCCCGACCCCACCACCACCGCGTCATAGACCGTCTTGGACACCTTCATTGCCGCACTCACCTGGACGGTCTTTCTACCGCCGCTGCTAAAGTATATATACACTGTAAATCAAGGGCTTGTTGGTGCCTAGAGGCTCTAGAGGTAGGGCGGGGTCAACACAAGCCCGGGTCCTTGACTTCCCCCTGGAAGCTCTCTGGAGGCGCCGTTGTAGGAGAGGATCGGACATGGCCAGTGTGCTGAAGCGGATTCGGTGGGGGCGGCTCTTGGGGGTGTTGGTGGTGCTCCCCTGCCTGCTGGTGGCGCTGGCCTTGTTCGGCCGGGCGGCGTGGCGCTCCGAGCAGTACTTCCACTACCCGAAGCCGGTGGCGGTGCTGCCCGCGGACTTCGCGTCCGCGCGGGAGGTGACGCTGCGCACGGAGGACGGGGTGGAGCTGCGCGGCTGGTACGTGCCGTCGCGCAACAAGGCGGCCTGGGTGCTGGCGCACGGGCTGTCGCAGACGCGCATGGACCTGTTGCCGGAGGCGCGGGTGCTGCGGGACGCGGGCTACGGCGTGCTGCTGTTCGACCTGCGCGCGCACGGGCAGAGCGGTGGCGAGACGTCCACGTGGGGCGACAAGGAACGCATGGATGTGCGCGCGGCGCTGGAGTTCGTGCGGACGCAGCCGGACGTGGACCCCGCGCGGGTGGGGGCGCTGGGGTTCTC
>NZ_RAWA01000656.1 GCF_003611675.1 Corallococcus sp. CA053C | reverse complement strand
CTCCAGGACTCGTCGGGGGGCGCGTTCCTCGCGGGAGGCGACGCTTCGGGAGTCTGGGCCCAGGCAGGGGTGCCCGGCGCCAGGACGAGGGCCGACAGGGTGAGGAGGGCGGGGATGCGCATGGAAGAAGGCGGGCAGCCTAGCCCACGCTCCCGCCGTGGACGAAGCCTGCCCGTTCCCCTTCCCGCCATCCGGTCGCGTCCGGAAAGCGGCAGCCTCGCCACAATGCTGATGACGGAGGCCGGCCCCGGTCTACCATCCGCGCTCGCGCGAGATGCGTCGGTGAGGAGAGCAGACGGGATGAGGGTTGGACGGGGCGCACTGCTGATGACGCTCGCCCTGGGGGCTTGCAGGCCCGGCGCGAGCACGGAGGTGACGGAGGCGAAGGACGCGGGCGCCATCGGGCCTCCGGGCCGGCCTTCTCCGCTGACCCTTCCCGCGTGCGACGTGCTGCTGCCGGCGGACCTGCGCGACCTCACGCTCAACGGGTTCACGATGAAGGAGGACCGGGGCTGCCCCACGTGCGGACCGGTCTGCACGTTGCGTTCGGCCGCCCTGCCGGAGGTCTCCGTGTCGGTGGCCTATGACTGCCAGCCGGGCTACGCGAACGCGGACGTGCGCGCGCTGCTCGCGCCCATGTTGAACGCGGGCGGCGAGGAGGTGTCCGCGCTGGGCAAGGCGGCGGCTCGGCGCAACCCGGTGCAGGGCATGACGCAGGTGGTGGCGTGGGACGACGACACGCCCTGTGTCGTCGTCGTCACCTGGCTGGGTGACGACCCCGACCGTGCGATGGACGTGGCCCGGCTCGCGGTGACGGCGCATCAGGCGGTGGAGGACGCGGGCACGGTGCTTCCGCGCCTGGAGGGTGACAGTCCGCTCGGGGACGCGCCGTTGGAGCCGCTGGACACGCTGACGCAGCCGCGCGCGGGAACGACGGATGTGCTCTCCGCGCCCGCGGGTTCACGGCCGCGGCCCTCCGTCGCGCCCGCGGTGGTCCCGCCGCCTCGACGCCCCAGGATGACGGCGCCCGTGGGAACAGGACCCGCGCCTGGATCCGTGGCGCCCCCGCAACCGCCGACGGGCCTGGCGCCAGGGGGAGTGACACCCGCGCCGACGGTGACGCCGCCCCGTCCCGTGAGCACGACGCCGCGTCACGAGGCCGTGCCTGCCGCGCCGACGACCGTACCGCCTGCGCCGACGACCGTACCGCCTGCGCCCACGCCCGTGACGCCTGCGCCCACGACCGCGCCGACGGTGCCCACGCCCGTGATGCCCGCGCCGACGACCGTGACGCCTGCGCCCACGACCGCGCCGACGGTGCCCACGCCCGTGACGCCTGCACCGAAAACCGCGCCGACGGTGCCCACGCCCGTGACGCCCGCGCCCACGCCCGAGCCGAAACCCGTGACGCCCGCGCCCACGGCCGTGCCGCCTGCGTCGGGCGCGGCGACAGGCTCACATCCTCCGGGCCTGATCACGACGGGTGCACCGGACGCGGGCTAGCCTTCGCGGCACCCTCGCGACCGTGATTGCAGGGGAGCAGCCAGCGGATCCGCGGCGCTCACCCCTCCCACCACAAAGCCCATCCGCGCGAACCTGACGCGGCGGACGGACTTCGACCTTCGGGCTCGACCTCGAGCTCCGGGCGTCAATGACAGACACCCCGAACCCACGCCCCATGCCGCGCTCACGCTCCAGGTCCAGCACCACCCCGGAGCGTGCGTGCGCGCCTACAACGTCTGCAGGTACTCCACGAGGTCGTCCACATCCGCGTCGGACAGCTGTGCCGTCTGGCCGTGCTGGTTCGACTCGCGGCCGTTCAACAGACGGGCCTTGAGGGTGGGCGCGCTGCCGTCATGCAGGTACGGCGCGGTGCGGCCCACGCCCAGCAGCGACGGCGTGTTGAGCCCCGCGCTGATGACCCGATCCGCGTCCCGCAGCCCGCCCGTGCGCACGAACGTGCCCACGTCCGCGTTGGTGTTGTTCGTGAGCACGGCGCCCGCGTGGCACGTGTCGCACGCCGCCTTCTTGAACAGCGCCGCGCCTCGCGCCTGCGCCTCCGTCAGCGGCTCGCCCTGGAACGGATTGTCCGTCGCCGGAATCGTGTCGATGAACGCCGCCAGCTTCGCCACCGTGTCGGTGTCCAGCTCCTGGCCGCCCATGCGGTCCCTCACCGTCGCGTTCATGAAGTCCGCCAGGCCGGAGAACTCCCCGCTCCAGTGGAACGGCGCCGTCGACGTCGTCATGCGCCCCGCGAGGCTGGGCGTCTGGCGCGGCCCGTCCGGGAAGCCCCACACGTGGCCGTCCTCGCGGCCCTCCAGGTGGCACGACGCGCAGGACATCCCCACCTCCGGGCTCGTCATCCGCTCGTCCACCGCGGAGAAGAACAGCCGCCGGCCCGCCGCCGCCATCGGGGACAGCACGTCGCCCGAGATGGACAGCCGCGTGCGCTCCTCGGACACGGCGTCGATGCCGTCACCGTTGCTCAGCAGCGTGCTCACCGTGTGGTCGAACGCGTTGTAGACATACGCCTTGCGCCCATCGCGCGTGATGGCGATACCGTTGGGCCCCGCGCCCACCGACACCAACTGCCGCACGGAGCTCGACGGGTTCGGCAGGTCCTCCCCGGAGCGACGCCACGCGGGCACGATGGCCACGTTGTTCGTCTCCTGGTTCACCAGGAACAGCCACGTGCCCGACGGATCCACCACCGCCGCCGACGGGCCCTGGATGGGCGTCTGCATCGACGGGCTCGCGATGAGCGACGTGGGATAGTCCGGCGTCCGGTCCGGCGGCGGCTTGCATTCGTCCAGGTCGTCCACCACCGGCTCCGGCGCCTCGCCGTCCGCGTCGAAGGTGATGAG
This sequence comes from Corallococcus sp. CA053C, assembly GCF_003611675.1. Classification (GTDB taxonomy): domain Bacteria; phylum Myxococcota; class Myxococcia; order Myxococcales; family Myxococcaceae; genus Corallococcus. The sequence goes on along the minus strand of NZ_RAWA01000656.1, from coordinate 250 downwards.
GCCCGGGGCCACCACGCCTCCGCCGACGCCCGCGCCGCACGGCGTCCCGCCGCCATACAGCGAATCTCCGCCCTGCGAACCGTCATTCCCCGACGACGGGATCAGCTCATCCTCGCGAGACCAGAGCACCGGCGCGAAGAGCCGCCGTCCGTCCGGCGCGCCCATCAGGTCCACCATGCCGCGAGCACGGAAGATCCGCGGCTCCTGCCGGTCAATCACGGGAAACGAGGGGGACCGGGGGAGCTGGGGG
>NZ_RAWA01000655.1 GCF_003611675.1 Corallococcus sp. CA053C | reverse complement strand
TATAAGAGACAGGGTCAGCCCTTGGGCACCGCCACCATGTCGAAGTCCGGGATGCGCTCGCGCATGAACTCGCGCATCCGGTTGATGAGGGCCGCTTCAATCTGCCGGGCGCGCTCGCGGCTGACGCCGTACTTGTCGCCGATGTCCTGGAGCGTCAGCGGCTCGTCCGCGGTGAGGCGGTTCTCGAAGATGTAGCGCTCCTTGCCCTCCAGCGTCTGGGCGAAGGCGGCCAGGTTCTCCCGGAAGAGGGCCTTGAGCTGCTCGGAGCCCAGGCGCTCGTCGGCGGGCACCGCGTTGGAGGGCAGGTAGCGGTCCGCGCGGGTGGTGCGCGAGTCCTCGTCGTTGCCCAGCGGCGCGTCGATGGACAGCTCGTCGTGCCCCAGCCGCTGGTCCATCTCCACCACGTCCTGCTCGGTGACGTTGAGGCGCTCGGCCAGGAGGCGCGGGCTGGCCTCGAACCCCTGGGAGACGAGCTTCTCCTGCTCCTGGCGCAGCTTGAAGAAGAGCTTCCGCTGGGCCTCGGTGGTCCCCAGCTTCACCATCTTCCAGTTGTCCATGATGTAACGGAGGATGTACGCGCGGATCCACCAGGCGGCGTAGCTGCTGAGCTTCACGCCCCGGTCCGGGTCGTACTTCTTCACCGCCTGCATCAGCCCGATGTTGCCCTCCTGCACCAGGTCCAGCAGCGACAGCGGGTTGCGGTGGTACTCGTGCGCCAGCTTCACCACCAGTCGCAGGTTGGAGGCCACCAGCCGGTAGGCCGCCCGCACGTCCCCCGTGGACTGGTACTCCTTGGCCAGCCGGTGCTCCTCCTCGCGGGTGAGCAGCGGGTGGCGCGTCACCTCGGCCATGTAGGCCTGGAGGGGGTCGCGGTTGGTCAGCGCGGGCGCGTTCTGGGCGCGCACCAGGGCCGCGGCCTCCGCCTTCGTCGGGGTCCGCACAGGGGCGAGCGGCGCGGGTTCCTCGATTTCCGCTTCCACCTCGTCCAGTTCCGCCAGGTCCGGCTCCAGGGTGTCCGGGTCGGACGCCAGCGCCTCGCCCTCCTCGGCCTCCCCCCCGGCTTCTTCGAGGGGGGCCTTCGGGCGGGCAGGCGCCGCGGGTCGCTTCGCGCGGGCCTTGGGGGCCGGGCTATTGGTTCTCTTCCTCCCATTCGCCATGCGCGCTCCATACCCCAAAGTGCCGCGATTGTTGCCAGAGGGTAATGCAGGGGCTATGCCCATGCCCGATGAGCGACATCCAAGAGCCCACGCCGGGAGCCCCGGCGCCTGACGAAGCCACGACGCGTCCCGGCGAGTACATCGCGGACATCAGCTTCGAAGACATGAACCTCTCCGAGCCCCTCCGCCGCGCGCTGGCGGATCGCGGCTACACGAATCCCACCCCTGTCCAGGCCAAGGCCTTCGGCCCCGCGATGGCGGGCAAGGACCTGATCGTCCGCAGCAAGACGGGCACGGGCAAGACGGCCGCCTTCGGCCTGCCCCTGCTGGAGAAGATCTCCCCCGATGAGAAGCGCGTGCGCGCCCTCATCCTCTGCCCCACGCGCGAACTGGCGCTCCAGGTGGCGGAGGAGCTCACCACGCTCGCCAAGTACAAGGGCGTGAAGGTGGCGGCCATCTACGGCGGCGCCTCCATGAAGCAGCAGGAGGATGCGCTCGAAGAGGGCACGCCCATCATCGTGGGCACCCCGGGCCGCGTCTTCGACCACATCAACCGCGGCAACCTGAAGCTGGACGGCTGCGACCACGCCATCCTCGACGAAGCCGACGAGATGCTGAACCAGGGCTTCTACGAGGAGGTCACGCGCATCCTCGACCGTCTTCCGAAGACGCGCCAGGTGCTGCTCTTCAGCGCCACCGTCCCCACGGACATCCAGAACCTCATCGCGCGCTACACGACGAACGCGGAGACGCTGCTGCTGTCCGGCGACGTCTTCACGGTGGAGCACATCCACCACATCCGCTACGACGTGTCGGATCAGTTCCCCAAGCCGCGCAACCTCATCTACATCCTTGAGAAGGAGGAGCCCTCCAACGCCATCATCTTCTGCAACACGCGGGATGACACGGCGCTGGTGACCGCGGTGCTCAACCGCAACGGCTTCGACGCGGAGCTGCTCAACGGAGACCTGCCGCAGAAGGAGCGCGAGCGGGTGATGGGCAAGGTGAAGCGCGGCGAGGTGGCCTTCATGGTCGCCACGGACATCGCGGCGCGCGGCATCGACATCTCCGGGCTGGAGTACGTCATCAACTACTCCCTGCCGGAAGACCCCGCCGTGTACCTGCACCGCGTGGGCCGCACGGGCCGCATCGGCAACAAGGGCACCGCCATCAACCTCTTCTCCGGGCGCGAGCTGGCGACCTTCTCCGTGCTGGAGAAGAAGTACGGCATCAAGTTCGAGATGCGCGAGATGCCGGCCCCGGAAGAGGCCATGCACCTGTGGACCGAGCGCCACGTGCGGGAGATCCGCGAGGCCACCGGTTCCAGCATCTTCGAGGGCTTCCTGCCCCTGGCGTCGCAGCTGAAGACGCGCAGCGACGCGGACGACCTCATCGCCTTCCTCATCAAGTACTTCTTCAGCCACCTGCGCATGGAGAAGGCACAGGCCGCCGGGGAGACGGAGAAGCGCGAGCCGGTGGAGCAGAGGAAGCCCCTGGAGCGCCGGGGCAAGGACCGCGAGCGCGAGCGCGAGCGTCCCCCCCGCCGCGAGGACCGGGGCGAGCGCACGGAGCGCACCGAGCGTCCCGCCGCCCCGCGCGCGGAGCACCCGGACCGCGAGCGCCGTCCGCGCCGCGACGAGCCCCGCCGCGAGGACCGGGGCGGCATCCGCTCCGCCGCGCCCGCCACGCTGGAGGCCGGCCCGGGCGAGGTGAAGCTCTGGGTGAACCTGGGCACCGCGGATGGCCTGGGGCCGGGCAGCATCGCCACGGCGATGGAGGACGCGGGCGCGCCGGTGGGCAAGATGGTGCGCGCGGAGCTGCGCCCCACGTTCGCCTACGTGTTCGTCGCGGAGGCCGACTCGCCGGGCTTCGAGGCCCTCAACGGCAAGCAGCACGGCAGCAAGACGCTGCGCGTGGAGAAGAGCAAGCCGCGCAGCGAGCGCGACACCACCAGCACCCGCCCCTGTCTC
>NZ_RAWA01000654.1 GCF_003611675.1 Corallococcus sp. CA053C | reverse complement strand
GGGCGGGGGGGGCGCCCACGATGACGTGGACGTTGGTGCCCGAGAACCCGAACGCGCTCACGCCCGCCGTCCGGCCGTCACCGTCCCACGCCAGGGTGTCCCAGGGCAGCTGGGCGCGCATGCGCTCCAGCCGGATGTGGGGATTGAGCTGGCGCAGGTGGAGCTGCTTCGGAATCGCCCGGTGCTGGAGGCAGAGCACGGTCTTGATGAGGCCGGCGATGCCGGCGGCGGCTTCCAGGTGCCCCAGGTTGGCCTTGACCGCGCCGACCGTGAAGGCTCCCACGGACGCCGGTCGCTGGCCGTACACGGTGCCCAGGGCCTGCATCTCGATGGGATCCCCGAGCGACGTCCCCGTGCCGTGGGACTCCACGTAGGAGATGCGCTCGGGCTCCAGCCCCGCCGCCGCCAGCGCCTTGCGCAGCAGGGCCTGCTGCGCGAGCCCGTTGGGGACGGTCAGCCCACTGCTGGCACCGTCATGGTTGGCCGCCGAGCCCAGCAGCACGGCGAGCACGTTGTCTCCGTCCCGCCGTGCATCGCAAAGGCGCTTGAGCACGACCAGCCCGCCGCCCTCGGCGCGGCCGTAGCCATCCGCCGAGGCGTCGAAGGTCTTGCAGCGGCCATCCGGCGCCAGGGCGTGCAGCCGGCACAGCGAGACGAAGGTGTAGGGCGACACCATGAGGTTGACGCCGCCGGCCAGGGCCACGTCGGACTCGCCCCGGAGCAGGCTGTCGCACGCGAGGTGGACGGCCATGAGCGACGACGAGCAGGCGGTGTCCACGGTGAGGGCCGGCCCCTGCAACCCCAGGCGATGGGCGATCCGGCCCGAGGCGATATTGGTCGCCAGGCCCGTGGCGGTATAGGCGTTGAACTGTCGCGCGGCGCGGGGCAGCAGTCCGTACTCCGCGCTGCCCATGCCCACGAACACGCCCACGGGGCTGCCCGCGAGGCTGTCGGGCGCGAGGCCCGCCCGCTCGAGGGCTTCCCAGGACACCTCGAGCAGCAGGCGCTGCTGGGGATCCATGTCCGTGGCCTCACGCGGAGAGATTCCGAAGAGGCGTGCGTCGAAGAGCGAGGGCGCTTCGCGCAGGAAGCCCGCCTGCCGCACGTACATGCTGCCGGCGGCGTCGGGATCCGGGTGGAAGAAGGCTTCGGGGTCCCAGCGCTCCTTTGGCACGTCGACGATGGCGTCACCTCCGTCGAGTAGGAAGCGCCACAGCGCTTCGGGACTGTCGCACCCTCCGGGAAACCGGCAGGCCATGCCAATGAGGGCGATGGGCTCGCGGCCCGGGTCGGGTGTCCGCGCCTGCGCGCGCGGCGCGGGGAGGGGCGTGGCCAGAGGAGCACGGGGAGGCGCCTCCTCGAGGGCCCCGGTCCTGATGCCGAAGCGCTGGACGAGGGTGTCACGGGCTCCGTGGAACACCACGCGCTGGGAGCCCTCCTGGGCCAGCCCCTGCTCGAAGACCTCCAGCCCGAGTGCGGTGGGCAGGGGCGTGAGACCGCCGCGGCGCTCCATGAAGCGCAGCGTCTGCGCGTCCACCCGCATGCCGCCCTCGGCCCACAAGGGCCAGTTGAACGACACCGTGCGGCCGTGTCGTTCGCCTCGTGCCCGTCGCGCCTCGCGCTCGGCGGCGAAGGCGTCGAGGAAGGCGTTGGCGAAGGCGTAGTCGCCCTGGCCCACGTTCCCGGTGATGGCCGCCGTCGAGGAGAACAGGGCGAAGAAGTCCAGGGGCAGGTGCCGGCTGGCCTCGTCGAGGTGCCGTGTCCCGTGCACCTTGGGGCCGAGCACCGCGGCCATCTGCTCCCACACCTTGGCCGCCACGAGCGCGTCCCGTGTCGCTCCCGCGGCATGGATGATGCCGTTCAACGTGCCCAACTGCTCGCAGGCTTCGCGGACCACGCGTGTGGCCGACTCGCGCTCGCTGACGTCTCCGCGCACGTACACCACCTCGGCGCCCGTCGCGCGCAGCACCTCCAGCCGTCGCCTCCGGGGCTCGTCGAGCTCGCCTCGCCCGGCGAGCGCGATCCGCGCCTGGACCGTGCGCACCAGGTGCTCGGCCAGGAGCAGGCCCAGGCCGCCAGCCCCTCCGGTGATGAGATAGGCCCCGCCCCGCCTCAGCGGCGACGGCGCGTGCGTCCCGGGTGGCAGCTCGACCAGTTCGCGCACCTGCCGGCGGCCCTCCGCGTACCGGACCTCGACGTCGTCCTGCGTGCTGTTGGCCAGCGCCAGCCGCGCCACCTCGGAGGGAGTTCGGGACTCAGGGCCCAGCGCCAGGGTCTGGAAGAACAGCCGCGGCGTCTCCAGGCCGAGCGCGCGACAGAACCCGCCCAGGGCGGCATGGGCCGGCGGTGGCACGCCGTCCACCGTGGCGGAGACATGGCCCAGGCGCACCGCCACTTCGGACCCGTGCGCGAGCAACCCCTGCGCGAGGCCCAGCAGGTGCGCGAAGCCGCGAAGGGGATCCTTCCCGGAGTCCTCGTCGAGCGCACCGAGGTGGAAGATGTGGCTGGGCTGGAGGCTTCGTTCGTTCAGCGAGGCGAAAAGCTGCCGCACCTGGAGCACGTCCGCGAAATCAAGCTCGGGGCCCGTCCCGGTTTCAGCGAAGCGGGAGCCCGGGCGCGCTCGCACCACCGGCACCTCGAGTCCCCGCGCGTGGAGCTGCTCGCGGAAGGCCTGGGCATGGGCCTCGTCTCCGCCCACGAGCAGGACTCCGTGCGGGGCGGGCTCCGCGGGCTCCGAGCAGGGCGCGTCGCGCCACCCCTGCCGGGCGAGCACCACTTCCGCCGGGATTCCGGTGCGGAGCGCGGCGGGCGCCTCGGTCGTGGTCGGAAGCCGTTCGAGGAGGAAGCCCGCCAGGGCCCGCAGGGTGGGATGATCGAAAGCCAGCGTGGGGTACAGCTCCAGGCCGAGCTCGTCCTCCAGGTGCTCCACGAGCTGCATGGCCTGCACCGACTCCATCCCCAGGTCGAAGAAGCCCTCCTCGGCAGACGGCTGGGTGGAAGGGGCATAGGCCAGGATGCGGGCCACGGCTTCGCCGAGCAGTTGGATGAGCAGCGCGAGCCGCTCGGCCCCGGGGGCCTCCAGCAGCCGCTGCCGCATCGTCAGGCCCTGCTTCGCCTCGGGTGGGGCGACCGGGG
>NZ_RAWA01000653.1 GCF_003611675.1 Corallococcus sp. CA053C | reverse complement strand
GAGACAGCCTCTGGGATGGGACCCGAGGGGGTGGCAGGCGGCCATGGAAGGCCTGCGCGCGCCGCTGGGTCCCGCCGGGGACATGGGCGAGACTGGTCGGGCACACGCAGGGGAGGAATCGGGTCATGGCATTCGCGGAGCGCAGGACCGACGGACAGGACGCAGGCACGTCGCCGAGGCAGCCCCCGTCGTGGACACCTCCGCGGGAACCGGACCTGAAGGGGAGGAGCTGATCATGGCCGTCTCCAAGCCGGTGGATCCGCTGGAGTCCCTGGGTCGCGGTCACGTGCGCAGCGTCTGGGAGGTGATGGAGGCGATGAGCATCCTCATGTCCCGACGCAACGAGGGCCTGCCGCTCAACCTGCCGCAGGTGACGCTGTTCCTGCGCAGCGGGCGCGAGGTGACGGGCATCCTGCGTGAGTACGGCGAGTTCCGTCAGGGACGCGGGGTGCTCCTGAACACCGGGGTGCTCCTGAACACGTCGAGCGGGAATGGCTCGCGCACGGACAGCACGGACGTGACGTTCGTGCCGGACGGGGTCATCGAAGCGCTCACGCTGCACGACGTGACCGTGCTGGACACGCCGGCCCGGTCGATGCCCGAGTCCTCGCCCCTGCACCTGTGGCGGCAGCTGCCCGCGATGGCCGACAAGCTGTCCACCACCTGGGGCATCCCGGTGACCGCGGAGCTCAGCCCGGGCACGGACCTGGAGCAGGCCAGCACCGTGCAGGCCCTGGCCTGGCTCATCGAGCGCACGGCAGAGGTCGTCAGCAGGCTCGCCACGGCGTCCGACCTCAGCCCGGTGCTCCGGGAGAAGGGGCTCAAGCTGCGGCTGTCCGTGGGCGACACCTTCCAGGTGAGGTTCCAGGACGACACGCTGGACCTCATCACGTCGCACCACCCGGCCGCGTGGCCCCTGGACCGGGAGCTGAAGCTGGCGGTAGGGGACGCGCTGCCGTAGCGCGGACGCCGCCGGGCGCCGGCCTTTCGGGCACGGCGCCGGGCAGCGGCCCCACAGGCCCCGGCGGGCCCTCCGGGCCTCGAGCTCCAGGGACTCGAACTCGCCGCGCCGGGAGCCACCGGCCGGCGAGACGAACAGCGTGCACGCGTACCCGCGCTCCACGAGCAGCGCGTTCACGTCGTGGTCGTCCACGGACACATACGCGAGCCGCCGTCCGAAGCGGTCCGTGCACGCCTCGCCGTCCCGCAGCCGCACCGTGCGGCCCTCCACCAGCGAGCGGTTGAACGCCGCCGCCTCCTCGCCGAAGCAGTCGTGGTGGCCGCGCGTCGTCTCCGGCGCATCGGCGAGCAGGTAGCGGATCCGCTCGCCGTCCTGGAGCACCACCGTGTCCCCGTCGATGACCTGGACCACCACGCCCGTGCGCGGTCCACACTCCCCCTCCTCCCCGCCTCCGCAGGCGAAGAGGACCGCCAGCAGCATCACCCACCCCGCGTCCCGCGTCCTCATGGCGCGCACGTCCGGTTCTCGCGGCCTGGGGTGCCCCGGTCTCCCGCGCCGTACCTCACGCCGACGGGCGTGGTGCAGAAGGCACTGGCCGCATCGTTGCCGGCCGCGTCCCGCACGCGCGCATCGAGCTGTGAGGACGCGCCCGGGGTCGCGGCGCTCGTGAAGGACACCGCGTCCAGCACGGTCCCCTGCACCGCCAGCTTCAGGACGTGCGCCCCCGCGCCGTTGCCCAGGCTGGAGCCGAACGTGCCGAGCACACCCGGCAACCCGCCGTTGAGCGAGGCCTCCTCGTCACGCGCGAGCACGGCGTAGCCCCCCGCCTTCACCGACAGGCACAGCGCCGAGTCCAGCACGGTGCCGCCCGCTTCGTTGGAGAGCGTCACCCCGTTGAGGTCCACCTCGCGCAGCGCGAGCACCTCCACCCATTCCCCCGTCGCATCCGGCGCGGCGGATGGATCCGCCATGAACTCGGTGAGGACCAGCGAGCCCGCGGTGGGGACGCGGAGCGCGCGTGACTGCCCCGTCGTCCGGTCGATGCACCCGGCCTGGGCAACCCCCGCGTCCGCTCCGGAGCACACGCGGTTGAGTCGCCCCGGTGTGCCCAGGTTGCCCTTGTCGCCATAGGGCTCCGTGGCCGAGCACCACGCGGCCGGCGCGTCGTTGCCCTTCGCCTCACCGGTCAGCGGCGCCGACACCTGGGTGGCCACGCCTTCCTGGGCCGGGCCATACAGCGCGCTGTCGATGAGCACGCCGCCCGCGCGCAAGGCGACGACGCCGCCCGCGTTGCGCAGGTCCACCGAGAACGTGGCGAGGGGCTCCGGAAGCCCGCTGTTCACCCCAGGCTCCCTCCGTCGCGCCAGCAGCGCGGACTCGCCCGCGGCGAGCGACAGGCAGCGCTCCGACTCCAGGCGCGTGCCCGACGTGTCCGTCCCCACCGTCAGGCCATTGAGGTCCACGGGCACGGTGGCCCGCACCTCCAGCCACTCGCCCACCGTGTCGTCGCCTCGCGGGTTGGCCATCACCTCGGTGATGACGAGCTCGCCCGGGCGTGGAGCCCGGACGTCCCGGGGAGCCACCGCCCCCGGTGGCAGGCAGGTTCCCACGAGGCCCCCGTCAATCCCTGTCGTTCCACCGTCGGCCAGGTCGGGGCACGGCGTGTTCGCGGCGCCCGGGCTGCCACGCGCTCCGCCCGGTACCGTCTCCGGCGCATCACACCAGCGCGACAGCCCATCCCGGATCCGCGCCGAGCCCGACTTCACGGGCGCGGTGAGCACCACTGAATCAAGCACCCGCGTCCCGCACCTGAGGCCCACGAGTCCCCCGCTGTTTCCCAGCGCACCGAGCGCATCGCCATACGTCTGGTCCACGTGCTCGGGCAGGGGCCCGTCGCGCACGTCACCCAGCACGACGAAGCTCCCCGCATCGAGCGGCAGCCCCGTGGTCAGCGTATAGGCCCGCTCCTGCGCCCCCTCCTCGCGGGCGGTGAAGAGCGTCACGCCCAGCAGGTCCACCGTCTCCCGGGTGGGGTTGTGGACCTCCACGTACTCCTTCCCGGTGTCCGCCCCCGCGGGGTCGTTGAGGTACTCGGTGATGACGAGGTCCCCTGGCAGCAAGGCCTCGCAGGCCTGCGCCTCCTCTTCCCACTCCGGCAATCCACACGCCCCCAACCCTCCCAAT
>NZ_RAWA01000652.1 GCF_003611675.1 Corallococcus sp. CA053C | reverse complement strand
GGGAATGGGGGACGCCGGGAGGACGGACGACCCTGGTGGCGGCTCCGGGGGTGACGGCTCCGTGGATTCAATCCAGTAGCGCTCTCCGGCGAAGGGATAGGTGGGCAGGGAGACCCGCCGTGGCGGGTGCTCCCGGTACAGGGCCCGCCAGGGCCACGACGTGCCCTCGACCCAGGCGCGAGCGATGGCGGCGTGCTCGCCCCGGGCCGCGAGTGCCAGCAGCGCGGACTCCGAACCCGCCGTGCGTGTCTCCGCGACGGTCGCCGTGAAGAGGCCCTGGGCCAGCAGCGCCCCGGGGGCTCCTTCGTGCGCCACGAAGGTACGCAGCCGGTCGCGGCAGGTGGCCAGGTCCGCCGCCACGAAGGCGAGCCGGGCGGACATCGCCTCCCGGCCCTGTTGCAGCGTGAAGCCCAGGGACTCCAGCTGCTCCGCGCCCCAGTCCGGTCGGGCGTCGAGGAAGTCGAGCAACCGCCGTGCCTGGACGCGCAGCCGCTCGGGGGTGCGGGCGGAGAGCACGAGGACCGCGGGCCGCGCGGGCGGGGGCACGCGCCGGGCTGGGGGCTGCTCCTGCTCCCAGGACTCGACGACGAGGTGCACGTTGACGCCGCCCGCGCCGAAGCTGCTGATGCCGGCGCGCAGGGGCTCTCCGGGCCGGGAGCGCCAGGGCGTGGGCTCGCGCTGGACGTGGAAGGGCGTGCTGGCGAAGTCGATATGCGGGTTGAGCCGGCCGCCGTGGATGAGGGTGGGCGCGAGTCGCCGGTGCCTCATCTGGAGCAGGACCTTGTGCAGTTGGGCGATGCCTGCGGCGGACTCCAGGTGCCCGATGCTGGCCTTGACCGAGCCGATGGCGCAGAAGCCCCGGTCCTCCGTATGGCGGCGGAACGCGTCCGTCAGCCCGGTGACCTCGATGGGATCCCCCAGGCTGGTGCCCGTCCCGTGCGCCTCCACGTAGCTGAGTGAGCGGGCCTCCACCCCGGCGCGGCGCAGGGCTGTGAGGATGACCTCGGTCTGCGCCACGGGGTTGGGCACCGTGTAGCCGTGGGTCTTGCCGTCGTGGTTGTGCGCGCTGCCCTTGATGACCGCGTGGATGACGTCCCCATCCCGCAGGGCCAGGGCCAGGGGCTTGAGCAGCACGGCGCCCACGCCCTCTCCCGGGACGTACCCGTCCCCCCCTTCGGCGAAGCTGCGGCAGCGTCCGTCGCTCGAAGCGAAGCGGTTGGCGCAGAGCATCACGTACTTGCTCGGGTGCAGCGACAGGTTGACGCCGCCCGCGATGGCCAGCTCACACGCCCCGGAGCGCAGGCTCTCGCAGGCCAGATGGACCGCGTTGAGCGACGACGAGCAGGCGGTATCCAGCGTGAGGCTCGGACCGCTCAGGTTGAGCGTGTAGGAGACCCGGTTGGCGATGGAGAAGGTCTGGGTGTTGAACGGGATGCGGTGGCCCCGGGCCCACTCCTGGGCACCGAACAGGGCGTACTCGTTGTAGGTGACTCCCACGAACACGCCCACGGGCGCGCGTTGATCTCCCTCGTCCGTCTTCGCCAGCCCCGCGCGCGTGTAGCCCGCGTCCTCCAGACACGCCCAGGCCGTCTCCAGGAACAGGCGCTCCTGCGGATCCATGTAGCGTGCGACCTGCGGGGAGATCTGGAAGAAGGCCGCGTCGAAGCGGTCCACCCGGTCCAGGAAGCCACCCCACCTGGCATAGATGGAGCCCGGCTGACGGCGCGTGGCATCGAACAGGGGACGGTAGTCCCACCGCTCCGTGGGGATCTCCTCGATGCAGTCACGGCCCGTTTCCAGGTTGTGCCAGAAGCGCTCCAGGTTCTCCGCCTGGGGGTAGCGGCCGCTCATCCCGATGACGGCGATGTCCATCGTCCCGGGCATGGGCCCGGGGACCTCGCGCGAAGGCGCCGCGTCGTGGAGCGCTTCGTGCCGGGGCGCGGGCTCCGGGGCCTGCGTCGCGGCGGAGCCGGTGGCGCCCTGGAGCGCGAGCCGCTGGATGCCCCCGGGGTGCTCCTCGCTCAGGTAGGACGCCAGCTGCGCGAGGCTCTTGTATTTGAAGAACAGGGTGATGGGGAGCTTGCCGAAAGCCACCTCGAGCTTCTGGTGGAGTTCGGCGATGAGGATGGAGTTCATCCCGTAGCTCTCGAAGTCCGCCGTGGGCTGGATCGCCGCCGCATCCAGCCGGGCCGTGGTCGCCAACGCCTGCGTGAGCGCGTGGAGCGTCGCGCTCCGGAGTGCCGCTGCCTCCAGCGGCCCGTCGCCGCCTGGAGGCGCCTGCCGCACCACCGCTTCGACGGCCGGGGCGGGCTGCGCAGCCGCGTGCTTCACGAAGAGCTGCTCCGCGGAGGCGGGCAGCAGCCAGTGCCGGGTCCGGGCGAAGGGAGTGCCCGGCAGGGACACGCGCCGATGCCGGTGCGGGTAGAGCAGCGACAGGTCGGAGGTCGCCCCGCTCACCCACAGTCGGGCGAGCCGGTCGAGCTCTCCTCCGGCGGCCAGCGCCTCCAGGAAAGCGGCACCGGCGGCTCCGCCCAGGAGCGCTTCATGCGACCGCGACGCTTCCACGCGGCCGGCATGCACGTGCTCGGCGCTGCCCCGCTCGAGCCAGGCGTCGAGCCGCGCGGCGAGCTCGTCGTTGTCACGGACCACGAGCGCCAGGCGCTCCTCCAGGACCTCGCGTCCCACCGTGAGGGTGTACGCCAGATCTTCCAGGAGGGGTGGCTCCGTGCGGCGCAGGGCCGCGCGCAGCCGCTCGGCGGAGGTCCGCAGCGTGGCGGATTCACGGGCTGACAGCACCACCAGTTGGGGGAGCGCGGTTCCCGCGTCCGGCTGGGGCTCCGCGCGGTACTCCTCCAGGACGACATGGGCGTTGGTGCCGCCGAACCCGAAGGAGCTCACGCCGGCACGCCGGACCCCCTCCACGCCCTCGGCCCCGGTCGGTTCGGGCCAGGGGCGGGTGCGATCGTTGATGTAGAACGGGCTGCCCTCCAGCCGCAGCTCGGGATTGGGCGTCTGGAAATGGAGGCTGGCGGGGAGGGTGCGGTGGCGCAACGAGAGCACCACCTTGAGGATCCCCGCGATGCCCGCGGCCGTCTCCAGGTGGCCGATATTCGTCTTGACCGAGCCGAGTGCGCAGTGGGGCCGGGCGGGGA
>NZ_RAWA01000651.1 GCF_003611675.1 Corallococcus sp. CA053C | reverse complement strand
GTCCAGGTCCACGTCCGCCAGCAGGTCGTCCGCGACGAGGAGGCTGGGATTGGCCTCGGACGGGGGACGGCGGCGGGTGGACGGCATGGTGCCCGGGGGGACGCCCGGGGGCGGAGTGCGCTTCACGGGCGCGGGCAGCGCGACCGCGGCCTGCTGGGACTGCGCGGCCTGCCGTGCCTGTGCGGCCTGCGCCTGCTGCTGCGCGTGCGCGGCCTGCTTGGCCTGTGCTTGCTGCTGGGCCTGTGCAGCCTGCTGCTGTGCGTAGGCGGCCTGCTGCGCCTGTGCGGCCTGCTGCTGCGCGTATGCGGCCTGCTGAGCCTGCTGCGCCTGCGCGGCCTGCTGCGCCTGTGCGGCCTGCGCCGCCTGCTGCTGCGCGTATGCAGCCTGCTGAGCCTGTTGCTGCGCGTATGCAGCCTGCTGAGCCTGTTGCTGCGCGTATGCAGCCTGCTGCGCTTGTGCGGCCTGCGCGGCTTGCTGCTGTGCGTACGCGGCCTGCTGTGCCTGCTGCTGCGCGTGCACGGGCTGCTGCGCGTACGCGGCCTGTGCGCCGTTCTGGGGCGCGAACGCCTGCGCGTGCTGCGCTCCATTCGCGGCGTGCGGCTGCGCGTGCTGTGCTCCGTTCGCGGCGTGCGGCTGCGCGTGCTGTGCTCCGTTCGCGGCGTACGGCGGCGCGGCCGGCGGTCCTCCGGCGTTGCCGAAGAGCGCGGCGACTTCGGGGGGCGGCTGCGGCTTGGTCTCGACGGGGCGCTGGTTGAGGATCCGCGTCTTCAGGACGAACGGGCCACACAGCACCTCGTCCACGGAGCGGATCTCGCAGGCGGTGACCTGGTGTCCGTTGACGAAGACGCCGCTGGTGCCGCCGCCCGCGTCCTGGATCGCGGTGCGACCGTTCTGGAAGTACAGCATCGCGTGGCGCGGGGACACAGAGGCATCGTCCAGCCGCAGGTCCGACGACGCATCGGATCCGAGCGCGTAGGTACCAGGGACGAAGACCTCCGTCCCCACCAGGAGGCCGTCGCGGAGGATGACGACTTGCAGGACACTGGGCTGGCCGCTCAACGGTGACGCTCCCTTCGAAGGGTGATGGGCGGTACGGCCCTACTGATCGTAGACGGTGGCGAGCGTCTCGGAGCGGAAGCTGTCGCGCTCGCGAAGCATCGACCGCACCTTCAATTCCTTGCGGTCATACAGGTACACGGCGCCCGACTTGTTCGTCTGGCCCTGGATGAGCCGATCATCGAAGTCGATGCGCGACGGGCCGCGCTGCGGAGGCGCGGACGACGCGGTGGCCCCGGCCTCACCCGTCACCGGATCCGTGACGGCATTGGCACCCGCATTCGATTTCGTCTCGATGCGCGGCGGCGCCTTGGCCGCGCCCTTCTTGGCCTTGGCAGCCTTCACCCGGGCGGCGCGTCCACGCCCCTGGGCCCAGGCATCGTTCGCGGTGGAGAGGGGACCGAAGCCAAGAACGCTGGCGATGGCGAAGACAAAGAGGAAACGTCGCATCATCAACAGGTTAAGCGATGCGTGCCCCAAGCTGTCAACGCACACTCCAGCCCCATTCACTGACCTGCGTCGGGCAGGTGTGGGGGGCAGTCCACCTCACGTGGGGCGGGATCTCCACGCCACCACCGGGTTCTTCTTGGCATGTTGGAAAGGTCGCGTGAGATTCCTTCCACACGGTGCTTCCCCAGCATGCGAGCAGACGTGGTGAGAAGTCATCGCGAGGCGGTGGGTGGATGAGGGATGCTCGCGGACCGGAGGCTCGCGCGCTCGTGACGGGACGGATTCGTTGGGTGGCATTGACCGCGGGAGTGCTCGGGGTCCTGGGCGTTGCGGCCGTCGGGATGAAGCTGCGGGGAGACCCGCCACGCCCCCAGGCTCCGCCCGTCGTGGCTCCCGCTGCCCCGGAAGCGCGGCCCCTGCTCCAGGCCGTGGGGCCCAGGCTGACCAGCAACCAGACCTCGCAGCCGCTCTCGCTCTATGGCGAGGGGCTGGTGCCAGGGCTGCGGCTGGTGCTCGGAGCTCCCTTCGCCCGCGAACTACCCCTCACCGTGGTGGATGCGCGCCACGCCTACGCGAGGCTGCCCGCGGACCTCGCGCTGCCGGCGGGAACGGCCCAGGTGGACGTGCAGCTGTCGCTCGCCGCGAGCACCGGCCCCCGGCCCGCGGGCACCGCGCGGCTCACGGTCGTCAACGACGCGGCCTTCCCGGATCTCACGTCCGTGGCGCTCGCTCCGGATGGACGCACGCTCTTCGTGGCCTCGCCGCCCACCGACACGGTGTTCGCGCTCGACGTGGAGTCGGGGCGCGTGGAGGCGATGGCGGTGGGAGACGGGCCGTCCGCGCTCGCGACGTGGAAGGACCCGGGTGGCCATCCGTGGCTGGGCGTGGCCCACCAGTCGGACGCCGGGCTCTGGCTGTACGCCCTGGATGCGCGGGAGCGGAAGCCTCGCGCCGTCCCCGCGCCCGCGGGCGTGTGGGGCCTGGAGGTGGATGGCGCGCGCGGCGTGGCGTTCGTGGCCGAGCACGTGCGCGACACCGTGCACGCGCTCGCCCTGGCGGACGGCCGCGAGCAGTGGAGCGCGCCGGTGGATCCGAACCCGAGAGCGCTCGCGCGGCTCAAGGGCCTGCTGGCGGTGGGCAGCCTCCAGACGGGGCAGGTGGTGCTGCTGCGCCAGGACGACGGCCGGGAGCTGGCCCCGGTGGTGCCGAAGCCGGGTGTGCCCATCGTCGGAGGGACGACGGAGGCCTTCTCCGCGCAGGTGATGGGCGGCAAGGCGCCGCGCGCATTGGTGGCGAGCGAGCGGCTGGGCCGCGTCTTCATGGCGAGCCTGGGCCCGAACGTGGGGCCCAACGCCCAGCGCATGGAGGTGAGCGCGAACAGCGGCGTCGCGGTGCTGGACCTGGACCGGCAGACGGTGGTGCGGCACCGGGGCTTCGGCGCGGGCGTGACGGAAGGGCTCGCGCTGGATGACCGGGCCGGCCTGCTCTACGCGGCGGACGTGGGCTTGGGGCAGGTGCGGGTGCTGGACGCGAAGGCGCTGGTCGCCGGGGACGCGGCCGCGCGCGCGGCGGTGCTCCAGACGCTGCCCATCCCTCCGCCCGAGGGCACGCCGCGGATCCGCCCCCAGGAGGACCTGGGGACGAAGG
>NZ_RAWA01000650.1 GCF_003611675.1 Corallococcus sp. CA053C | reverse complement strand
GTTGCCAGGTGGACACCGCCGATGGTCGCCCCCTCGCGCGTGTTCATCTTCGGCGTGGGGAGGTGTTCATGGTCGGCTTCATCGCGTCGCGGACGGGACGGTGGGTTCGGATTCTGGCGGGCACGGGGCTGGTGCTGGGCGGCCTGGGTGCGAGGTCATCCCGGGGCGCCGTCGTGGCGCTGGCCGGGCTGGTGCCGCTCCTCTCCGGGACGCTGGACCTGTTCCTGCTGGGGCCCCTCTTCGGCCTGCCCGTGCGGGGCGCGGACCTGCGGCGTGCGCTGGGGCAGCCGGAGGAGGCGCCGCTGCTCGACCTGGCGCACGATGGCGGGCGCTCCCCCTACGCTCCGCCCAGCACGCTCCTGCACTAGCTAGCCCGTGCTCACCTGGAAGGGGATGTCGAGCATTCCGAACGGCTCCCCCGTGCCGGCATCCACCAGCCTCACCTGGAGCGTCACCTTGTCCTCGCGGTGGGCCACGCCCTGGAAGTACACGAAGCCCTCCAGCGTGCCGCCGGGCTCCAGCGTGCCTTCGGGCAGCGCGTTGTTGATCATGTCCTCGGTGGGCAGCGGCTCCTGGTAGCTCAGGGCATAGGGATACGGGGAGTAGAACGGGCTGCCCCAGGGGCCGTAGCCCCAGGGGCCGTAGTACGACGGGCCGTAGCCACGCCAGGGGCCGTAGCCGTAGCCGCCTACGCCCACGCCTACGCCCACCCGCCAGTGGCCCGCGGGCGCGATGACGGCGCCCTGGGTGGCTTCGCCGGGAGCCGTGTGCTCACGGGAGGACAGGCCCTGCCGGAGCGTCAGCGGGGCCAGCGCGGTGTAGCGGAAGCGCGACGCCGCACCCACCAGCGCGATGTCCGGGTACTGGACCTTGAGCGCGCGGGGCCCCTGGTTCTCCAGGCGCACGTAGACAGGGGTGAGCCGGCGCTCCAGGTCGGATGGGTGGCCCCGCCACGCCTGTCCGTCCGCCACCAGCCGCACGCCCCGCTGCTCCGTGATGGCGCTGCCCTGAGCGTTCTGGACGAGTCCCGCTTCCGGTATGGGCCTCAACTTCGTCTCCGCCGCGCAGCCCGCCAAAAGCAACAACGCCGCGGCCCCCAGCCCATGTGCACGCATGATGTGCCTCCTGGGCTTCAAGTTAGGGCGTGCGGCGTCGGCGGGACGACACGCCCCGTGCTCCACCCCGGAGGCCGGACGGGAAGCCGGGCCCCTACACCGTGGGCGTCACGACCTCCGCGGCGGCCCCCGGCCACGCGGCGGACGTGATGAAGTTCCAGTCCTGGTGGCGCGCCCAGGTCTCGAAGGTCTGCCAGCCCACGCGCGGGACGCTGTTGCGCAGGGTGAGGATGTCCGCGTGGTAGCCCACCCGGTCCAGCCATTCGTACATGCGCGCCAGGTCCTCGCTCTGCCTCGCCAGCTGCTCCAGGGGAAGCTGCTCGTAGTGGATGCGGTGGCCGCTCACCATGGAGAGCAGCGCGGCGGCCTGCTGTCCGGTCACCTCGTCGGAGGCCACCTCGATGCGCTCGCCGATGTACTTCACCGGATCCTCCAGCACGTGCAGCGCGTAGCCCGCGAGGTCGTCCACCGCCACCATCTGCAACCCGTGCGACGCGGGCAGCCCCAGCGCCAGATGGCCCGTCGCCAGCCCGTCCTTGAACGGCGCGTGCGTCAGGTTCTCCATGAAGAACGTGGGGGCCAGGATGGTGAAGGGCAGGTCCTTGCGCCGCAGGTACAGCTCCACCCGGTGCTTGCTGTCGAAGTGCGGCACGCCGGTGAGCTGCTCCGCGCCCGCCACCGACGCGTAGACGTAGTGCCGCACGCCCGAGCGCTTCGCCGCGTCCGCCAGGTTCATCCCGTGGTGCGTCTCCGCGTCCGGGCCGCCGGGCCCGAAGGGCGTGCCCATGGCATAGACGGCGTCCACGCCCCGGGTCGCCTGCTCCAGCACGTCCACGTCGTCGAAGTCGCCGCGCACCAACCGGACGCCTGACTTCGCGAAGGCCCGGGCCGCGGGCGCATCCGGGTCTCGGACCAACGCCACCACGTGATGGCCCCTGTTCAAAAGCTGGCGGACCACGGCGCCGCCCTGCTGGCCGGTGGCGCCCGTGACGAGCACGGTGATGGAGAAGTCCACGGTCATGGGTTCAAACCTCCGGACGCGACGTGTCACGGAAAGGTGGGGCCGGCCCCCACCAATGGCGAGGCCTGACACACGGACCGTTCACCCCCGAGCACAGGCTCCCGGACCGGGCAGGCGAGCGGAAGGAAGCAGGCAGGCGGACGGCCCGGCGTGGCAATCTCCCGGGCCTCATGAGCAAGCGCGACACCCCGCCCCCCTCCGAGCTGGTCTCCGCCGCCCAGGCGCTCGACTCCGAGCTGCTGCGCTTCGAGGCGCTGGCGGCCCAGCTCCAGGAGGCCCCCCTCACGTCGGAGAAGCACCTGGAGCGCGCCTCGCGCACGCTCAAGGACCTGGCGGACCTGGACGACGCGCTCCGCCTGCGCGTGGGCTCGCTGGTGCAGGCCATCACCGGCGTGCGCAACCGCCAGCAGACGCAGGCGGACGCCGTCAACGCGCGCGCGCAGGAGCTGCAACGGCGCACGGAGGTGTTCAAGGACCTGCTCACCCGCTACGGGGCGCTGGGCCAGAGCGCCGCGGACCTCAACGGGCGCATGCAGCAGTTCGCGGCCCTGCGGCAGCAGGCCACCCGCACGGCCGAAGAGGACGCGCAGCTCACCGCCGTCTTCACGTCCCTCCAGGAGCGCATGGCGGAGGTGGCGGAGGAGGCGGCGACCCTGGCCACCGCCTCCGAGGCGGAGCAGTTCTCCGACATCGCCCGGCAGGCGGACTCGCTGCGCCAGCAGCTCTTGTCCGCGCGCAACAAGCTGGGCCTCCTGCACCAGAGCCTGTCGAACCCGACGTAGGGCTGATCAGCTCAGGTACGTGGGCTCGAAGTCGTCCGGGCTGTCGATGGGGCGTCGCCCGGAGAAGCCCGCTTGCAGGTCGTGCCAGTGCGTGACGGTGTCCTCGCCGTAGCGCCAGCACAGGTAGACGGGGACCTCGCCGCGCTTCGCGTGGAAGTCCACCAGCCCGTCCGCGCCCTTGATCTCCAGGCCCATCTCCTGGAGCGGGCCCAGCTCCGCGCGGATGCGCTCCAGCAGGGACTCGCGCTCCTCGCGTT
>NZ_RAWA01000064.1 GCF_003611675.1 Corallococcus sp. CA053C | reverse complement strand
CCCAGGCCTTCCTGGCAGCGGCTAGACGTTAACGGTGCCGTCCGACATCTGGGCGAAGCCGGGGTGGGCGGTGACGTGCAGCACCTGCGTCATCGTGCCCAGGTGCTTGAGCATGCGCGCCACGAGCGGCAGCTTCGCCTCGTCCACGCCAGTCAGCACGTCGTCCAGCAGGAAGGGCCGCTTCACCCGGGCGCAGGTCTTCTCCACCACCGTCATGCGCAGCGCCAGGTAGTAGAGGTCCAGGTCCTTGGGGGGCAGCTCGCCCACGGGGATGCGGCTGTTGGGCGTGAGCGCGAAGGCGTTGCCGTCGCGGTCCCACTCCACGCCCTGGTAGCGCCGGTCGGTGAGCGCGGTGAGGTACTGCACGCAGCGGTCCTTCAGCAGCGCCTGCACCGACAGCAGGTCGGACGTGAGCACGTCCGCGGCCTGCGCCAGCACCAGCGGTGACGGATCCTCCAGCGGATCCACCGGGGCCGCGGTCGCCACGCCGCCCACGACGACCGGGGCCGGTGGCGCCTTGGCCAGCGCGATGGACTCCTTGAGGCGGCCCAGCTCCCGCTCCACCTCGCGCAGGTCGCGCACGTAGGTGCCCTTGGCGGTGAGCTCCGCGTTGAGCGTCTCCTGCTCCGCGCGCAGGTCCTGCGCCTGGCGCTGGGCGTCCTGGAAGTCGGGGGACGCCTCGAACTCCTCCAGCTGCGTCTGCAGCTCCCCCAGGCGGATGCCGAGCAGATCCTTGCGCTCCAGCGCGGGGGGGATCTCGTCGAGCGTCTCCACGTTCAGGGCCTTGAGGGCCATGCGCACCGGCGCGTCCTCGAGCTCGAACTCGTCGAGGATCTTCTTCTCCCGTGCGCCCTTGCGGTTGTCCTTGGTGCCCTTGCGCGTGGCCTTCTGCAGGTCATCCACGTAGCGCAGCGCCATCAGCGCGGCCGTTCCAAAGGCCGGGATGTTGAGCAGCGCCAGGTAGCGCCACATCGGGCCCACGGTGAAGCCCAGGCCCACGCTGACGCCCAGGAAGAGCACGCCGGACCCCAGGCCGCCCCAGAAGTAGCGGTTCTTGGTGAGCGGCGGGACGTAGACCACCGCGTCCTCCTCCTCCGCGTCGCGGTCCGTCTCCAGCCGCGCCAGCGCTTCATCCCGCCGCGCCACCGCCTTCGGGTGCCGCTTCACGCGCGAGAGGATGTCCTGCGGCAGGCCCAAGGACTCCGGCGTGGGCGCCGCGCGCCAGGCGGCCTCCGCTTCCACGATGGCCGTCTTGAGCCCCTCGCCGCCCTTGAGCTTCGAGTCGGCCTCGAAGATGAGCGACGACAGCTCGTCCACCTTGAACTGGAGCTGATCCACCTCGCGCGAGACGACGAGCTCCTTCTCCAGCGCCTTCACCTTCGCCTCGGCCGCGGGGATGTCCGCCGCGGGCTGCACCGCGCTGGCGTTCGCGAGCGACGGCGTGCTACCAGACGCCTTCGCGGCGGCGGCTGCCTTGGCCGAGGCCTTGCGGGGCCGGCGCGAGGGCAGCATCACCAGTTGGAGGCAGTACACCTGCTCGAAGGTGGTGCGCGGCGGCAGACCCGCCTGGCCGCGCAGGTACTGGTTGATCTCCCCCGTGTCCGAGGACATCAGCTCCGGCTGGCTGGTGGTGGGGTTGAGCCGGTGCAGCGACCCCGAACCGCCCAGCTCGCGCAGCACCCGGTACGTCATCCCGTCCTGGCCCACGAACGTCAGCGCGGCCTTGCCGGAGCGCCCGCCCGAACCCACGAAGCTTGCGTCCCCGCCCCGGCCATCCGAGTACAGCAGCGACAGCGACAGCCCCGCCAACGGCAATACGTCCGCCGTCGGCGGCTTGAGGATGAGGTACCCGGTCTTCAACGGGAAACGGCCGCCGGGCGAGAACCCGCGGACGTTTTGGATGGCAACCTCGACGAAGTGCATGGCGCGCGCAGTCTAGCCCGAACGAAAAAAGGAGCGTCCAGTGGCGGACGCTCCTTCTCGCACGCGGCCATGAAGGCCGCGAGAGGGTTTCTGGGGACCTACTAGCCCTGGGCGGCGGCTGCGGCAGCGACCTTGGCGGCCTTCTTCGCGGCGCGCTCCGGATCCACCTGCACGTCGACGCGAGAGGCCTTGCCCTTCAGGTCGCGGAGGTAGAAGAGGCGCTTGCGGTTCACGTCACCGCGGGTGAGGACCTCGATCTTCTCGTAGCGGGGGCTGTGCAGCGGGAAGATGCGCTCCACGCCGACGCCGAAGGACATCTTGCGCACGGTGAACGTGGCGCGGTTGGTGCCCTTGGTCTTCCGGATGACCACGCCCTCGAAGGCCTGCACGCGCTCCTTCTCGCCTTCCTTGACCTTCCAGTGGACGCGAACGGAATCACCCGTACGGAACTGGGTGAGGTCCTGGCGCAGGAACTTGTTTTCGACGTGCTGAATGAGGCTGCGGCGCATGACGACTCCAAAAAGCGGAACTTGACGCGTAGGACGCGTGGAAAGAGCGGGCCGTACTAGCAGAGACGGCCGTGTCGGACAAGCCCGCTTCGTAGGGTTCCGCGAGGTCGCGCAGGGTTACAACTCTTCCTCACCCCTGGCGAGCAGTTTCTGATCCGCCTTCCCGAACTCCAGGCGCGAAAACAGATCCGGCCGGCGCTCCTGGGTGAGCTTGATGGCCTTCCAGCGCCGCCAGCGTGCGATCCTGGCGTGATCGCCGGACTGGAGGACGGCTGGCACCTCGACCCCCCGGAAGACAGGCGGCCGGGTGTAGTGCGGGTACTCGAGCAGGCCCTCCTCGAAGCTCTCCGCCACCGACGACGCCACGTTGCCCAGGACGCCCGGCACCAGCCGCGCCACCGCGTCCACCACGGCCATGGCGGCGATCTCACCGCCGGTGAGGACGAAGTCGCCCAGCGACAGCTCGCCGTCCAGGAACGGCATCACCCGCTCGTCCACGCCTTCGTAGCGGCCGCAGACGAGGATCAGCCCGGCCTCGTGCCGCACCAGCTCGCGCGCCGTGGCCTGGGTGAAGACGGGCCCGCGAGGGCTCATCAGCAGCACCTTCGCGCCCGGCAGGTGGGCCCGCGCGGCCTCGATGGCGGCCACCAGCGGTTCGGGCTTCATCACCATCCCGGCGCCGCCGCCGTAGGGCGAGTCGTCCGTGACGTGGTGCTTGCCCACGGCGTACTCCCGCACGTCGGAGAGCGTGACGGAGAGCAGCCCCTTCTCCTGCGCCTTCCCGAGGATGCTCGCCCCCAGGTAGCCAGAGATCATCCCCGGGAACAGCGTGAGGATCTCCACGGGGTAGCTCACCCCGCGTCTCCGTCGTCGCGCCCCTCGACCTCCAGGTATTCGGGGGGACGGATCACGATGCGACCCGCGGCGATGTCCACCGACGGAACGAACTCGTCCGCGAAGGGCACCACGAGCTCGGGACGGCCGGGCGTGCGGATGACCAGGTTCGGCACCTCGCCGGTGGCCCAGACCTCCTCCACCGTGCCCAGCGCCGCGCCCTGCTCGTCCACGGCGGCAAGCCCCACGAGGTCGCCCTGGAAGAACTCGCCCTCCTCGGGCGGCTCCAGGTCCTCGCGGTAGACGAGCACCTTCGAGCCCACCAGCGCTTCGGCGGCGGCGCGGGTGTGCACGCCCTCGAAGCCCAGCAGGTCTTCCTTGTTCGCGGGGCGGTAGGACTCCACCACCATCTCGCGCTCCTCACCGGAGCGCAGACGCAGGCGGACGCGATCCAGGGTGCTGATGGTCTCCGAGGCGGGGTCGAAGCTGCGGACCGCCACCTCGCCCTTGAGGCCATGCGCACGGGCCACGTAGCCCAGCTCCAGACACGGCGACGTGTTCACCGGGCAGCGTCCGGAGCAGGCGTCGCCGGCGGGGAACCCGGGGCGCGCCGATCATCGAGAATCTCCAGGCGGACCTTCTGGCCCTGCTTCTGGGCGGCGACATTGAGCAGAGTCCGGAGGGCATTCACGGTGCGCCCATCACGGCCAATGACCTTGCCGACGTCCTCGGGGGCGACCTTCAGCTCATAGAGCTGGCCGCCATCCGCCTCGGAGATGCGCAGGGCGACCTGGTCCGGTGAATCGACCAGGGCCTTCGCCAGATACGTGAGCAGCGGCTCCACGTCTTGTCCAGACGGGGGCGAGCTCAGACCGTGGTCGCCGGGGCCTGCTTCTTCGCCGTCTTGATCAGGTCCGCGACGGTCTCCGAGGGCAGCGCGCCGCTCTTGAGCCAGTGGTTCAGCCGGTCCTCGTTGAACTGCACCTTCGGCGGGCTGTGGTTGGGGTCGTAGGAGCCGACCTGCTCCAGGAACTTGCCGTCGCGCGGGCTGCGCGAGTCGGTGGCAACCACGTGGTAGTACGGCATCTTCTTGGCGCCCGCGCGGGCAAGACGGAGGACAACGGCCATGGAAATCTCCAGCGAACAGGTGACTTCAACTACAACAGGCGGAGGGGGGCGCTCTTAGCGCCCCTACATCGGGATTGTCAAGGAAGCTCGGGTGCTTATGTCACGTCGGGGCTTCCGCGGTCGCTTCGCCCCGGTTGGCGAGCTGCCCACAGGCGCCGGCGATGTCCCGGCCCCGGTTCCTGCGGATGTAGGCCGCGACGTGCGCCTCGGAGAGGATGGCGCGGAACTCCTCCGCCCGCTCCTCCCCGGTGGTCTGGAACCCCAGGCCCGGGTTCTCGTTGTACGGGATCAGGTTCACCTTCGCCGGGATGTCGCGCAGGAGCTCCTTCAGCCGGTGCGCGTCCTCGTCGCTGTCGTTGAACCCCTTGAGCAGCACGTACTCGAAGGTGATGCGCCGGCCCTGGCGCAGCGGGAACTTGCGGCACGCGTCCAGCAGCGCGGCGATGTTCCACTTGCGGTTCACGGGCATCGTCTTGCTGCGCTGCTCGTCCGTGCTGGCGTTGAGCGAGATGGCCAGCTTGACGTCCGTCTCCAGGCCGAAGCGTTCAATCATCGGCACCAGGCCCACGGTGGACACCGTGATGTGCCGGTGGCTGAAGTTGGGCCCCTCCTCGGACTGGAGGATGGCGAGCGCCGTCTTGAGATTTTCGAAGTTGTGCAGCGGCTCGCCCATGCCCATGAACACCAGGTTCGTGAGCGGCCGGAGCGTCTCCAGGGACTCGTTGCGCCGCACCTCGCGGTTCACCGCGTGCACCTGGGCGACGATCTCTCCCGCCGTCAGGTTGCGCTTGAGCCCCAACGTGCCCGTCATGCAGAAGGTGCACGCCATCGCGCAGCCCACCTGGGTGGACACGCAGAGCGTCTTGCGGTCCTCCGAGGGCATGTAGACGGATTCGATGAAGCGGCCGTCGCGCGTCTTGAAGCGGTACTTGATGGTGCCGTCGACGCTGCGCTGCTCCAGGTCCTTCTCCAGCGGGACGATCTCCGCCTGGGCCTTGAGCTTCTCGCGCAGGCCCTTGGAGAGGTCCGTCATCTCCTCGAAGGACGTGGCCCCGCGCTGGTGGATCCACCGGTAGAGCTGGGAGGCGCGAAACGGCCGCTCGCCCAGCTGCTCGCTCAGGAACAGCGCGAGCTTCTCACGGGACAGGCTGGCCACGTCGACCAGCTTGGCGGGCGTCGGCGCCGGCAGGGGCTCGGTGACGGGAAGAACTGTGGCGGTGGGCTCGGACATCGTTCAGTCAGGCCTAACGGAAGGCAGCGGGGCGTGCTTCCCACAAGTAGGCACGGCAAGTCAAAGGAGGGCACGCCCCCTTCCCTGCCTACCCCTTGGAATCGTGGTGCTCTGCGGTGCCGCGCTTCCAGTAGCCCGTCACGCGCATCCACTCCTTGTTCAGACCCCGTTCGGCCACCAGGTGTTCCCGGATGCGCTTGAGCGACGTCGCTTCGCCGGCCACCCACACGAACCCCTCCCCGGGGGGCTGGGTCCAGCTCCGCAGCGCCTGCTCCAAGTGATTCGTGGTCCCCGCCTCCGCGCTTCCCCGGTGCAGCCAGGTGAGCGTCACGTCCGCCCGGCTGTTGATGCGCTGCTCCTCCGACGCGTTCGCCACCTCGATGAACGCGAAAGCGCGAGCCCCCGCCGGCAGCTCCTCCAGGCGGCGGGCAATGGCCGGCAGCGCGCTCTGGTCGCCCGCGAGCAGGTACCAGTCGAAGTCGTCCGCCACGTCATGGGTGCTGCGCGGGCCGCCAATGCCCAGGAAGTCGCCGGGCTTCGTGCGCTCGGCCCACCGCGACGCGGGGCCTTCACCGTGCAGCACGAAGTCGATGTCGAGCTCGCCCGCCTTCGCATCGAAGCGGCGCGGCGTGTAGTCGCGCGACGCGGGCTTCGCGACCCCCTCCGGCATGGCCAGCCCGTTCGGGCCCACCACGGGCATGTTCGGACGCTTCGCCCCCGGCTCCGCGAAGAAGACCTTCACGTGGTCGTCCGCGCCCGGCGTGCTGAAGCCCTCCAGCTCCGGACCGCCCAGCGTCACCCGCACCATGTGCGGCGTCAGCCGCGTCACCCGCAGGACCTCCAGCAGCCGCAACTTCACCGGGAACGGCCCCCGGCGACCCACGCGCTCCGACCCACCGCTCATGCGCTCTCTCTTGTCGATAGTGATTTGCATTATCGATATCAGGCGATATGCCTGTGGGCAACCGGAACCACGGAGGGCAGGCGGGCGAAAAGACGACGGCCCGGGCCTGCGCCTTCGAGGGGCGCGGGCTCCGGGCCGGAGTCCTGTCCAGCGCTGGGGCTGGATGCGGCGTTACGCCGAGTACGTCTGGATCTCGGTCTCGCGGAAGAAGTACGCGATCTCGTTCTTCGCGTTCTCCAGGCTGTCCGAGCCGTGCACCGTGTTCTGATCGATGCTCTTGGCGAAGTCCGCGCGGATGGTGCCCTTGTCGGCCTTCTTCGGATCCGTGGCGCCCATGATCTCGCGGTTGGCGAGGACGGCGTTCTCACCCTCCAGCACCATCAGGACCACCGGACCGGAGATCATGAAGGAGACCAGGTCCTTGAAGAAGGGCCGGGCCTTGTGGACGGCGTAGAAGCCTTCCGCTTCCGTCTGCGACAGCTGCTGCAGGCGGATGGCGACGGGCTTCAGGCCCTTCTCCTCGAAGCGGGAGATGACCTTGCCGATGACGTGGCTCTTCAGCCCGTCCGGCTTGATGATGGACAGCGTGCGCTCGATGGCCATGGAATTGAGTCCTCGTGTGGGTTCGCGGGGATGACGGTTCAGCGGTTCTTCTTGGGGGCGCCGCGCTTGACGACTTCCTGCAGCGTGGTGCCCAGCTCGGCGGGGCTCGCGGCCATCAGGATGCCCGCGGCCTCCATCGCCTTGATCTTCTCCCCGGCCGTGCCCTTGCCGCCGGAGATGATGGCGCCCGCGTGGCCCATGCGCTTGCCCGGGGGCGCGGACTGACCGGCGATGAAGCCGGCGATCGGCTTGGTGAACTCACGGGCCACGTACTCCGCGCCCGCCTCTTCGGCGCTGCCGCCGATTTCACCAATCATGATCACGGCGTCCGTCTCCGGATCCGCCTGGAACAGCTTCAGCACGTCCACGAAGTCGGTGCCATTGACGGGGTCGCCGCCGATGCCCACCGCGGTGGACTGGCCCAGGCCCAGCTGCGTGAGCTGGTGCACGGCCTCGTACGTCAGCGTACCGGAGCGCGACACCACGCCGATGCGGCCCGGCTTGTGGATGTGGCCCGGCATGATGCCGATCTTGCACTTCGCGCCGGGGGTGATGACGCCCGGGCAGTTGGGACCGATGAGCCGCACGGCCTTGCCCTGCAGGTAGCGCTTGGCGCGGATCATGTCGTTGACGGGGATGCCCTCGGTGATGGTGATGATGAGGGAGATGCCCGCGTCCGCGGCCTCCATGATGGAGTCGGCGGCGAAGGGCGGCGGCACGAAGATGACGGACGTGTTCGCGCCCGACTGTTTCACGGCGTCGGCCACCGAGTTGAACACGGGGACCTTGCCCTCGAAGTCGGTGCCGCCCTTGCCCGGCGTGACACCGCCCACCAGCTTCGTCCCGTACTCCAACATCTGCTTGGCGTGGAACGAGCCCGCCGAGCCGGTGATGCCCTGGACGAGGACCTTCGTGTTCTCGTTGACGAGGATGCTCATGGCGTTCCTTCAGGAAAAGAGTGCGCGACGGACTACTGGATCGCCGCCACGGCCTTCTCAGCCGCCTGGCGCAGGTTGTCCGCGGGGGTGATGGCGAGCCCGGAGTTGCGGAGGAGGTCCTTGCCCTTCTCCACGTTGGTGCCCTCGAGCCGCACGACGAGCGGGATCTTGAGCTGCACTTCCTTGGCCGCCGCGATGATGCCCTCGGCGATGACGTCGCACTTCATGATGCCGCCGAAGATGTTGACGAGCACCGCCTTGACCTGGGGATCCGCGAGGATGAGCTTGAAGGCCGCCGTCACCTTCTCCTTGTTCGCGCCACCGCCCACGTCCAGGAAGTTGGCCGGAGCACCGCCCACCAGCTTGATGGTGTCCATGGTGGCCATGGCCAGACCGGCGCCGTTCACCATGCAGCCGATGTTGCCGTCCAGCGCGATGTAGGCCAGGTCGAACTCCTTGGCCTGCGTCTCGCGGGGCTCCTCTTCCGCGATGTCGCGGTACTCCAGCAGATCCTTGTGACGGTAGAGCGCGTTCTCGTCGAACGTCACCTTCGCGTCGAGCGCCACCACGCCGCCATCCTTCAGGATGACCAGCGGGTTCACCTCCACGAGGGCCGCGTCCGTCTCCATGAACATCCGGTAGAGCGCGGAGCAGAACTGCACGAACTTGTTCACCGTGGGACCGCTCAGGCCCAGGCCGAAGGCCAGCTTGCGGCCCTGGAAGTCCAGGAAGCCCACCGCCGGGTCCACCGTCTCGCGGAGGATCTTCTCCGGGTGGTGCTCGGCCACTTCCTCAATCTCCACGCCGCCCTCGCGGGACGCCATGAAGGTGATGCGGCTGGTGGCGCGGTCGAGCGTCACGCCCAGGTACAGCTCCTGGCCGATGGCGAGCCCTTCCTCGATGTAGACCTTGTGGACCGTCTGCCCTTCCGGGCCGGTCTGGATGGTCTTGAGCTTCATGCCGAGCATCTGCTTGGCCAGCTCCTTCGCCTCCGCGGGGCTCTTGGCCAGCTTCACGCCGCCGCCCTTGCCGCGGCCGCCGGCGTGGATCTGCGACTTCACGACGACGACAGGCGTGGCCAGCGTCTTCGCCGCGGCCTCCGCCTCGTTGGGAGAGAGCGCGAGGATGCCGCGCGGCGTGGGCACGCCATACTTCCGGAAGAGTTCCTTGCCCTGGTACTCGTGGATCTTCATCGAAGCTCCGGGTGGGACGAGGGGAGACGGGGACGGCCCGGACGGGGCGTCAACGCCGGCCCTCATTGCGCAGAAAGCGACGCTTGGCAAGGCCGTTTGGCCTCCAGCGTCGTCGCAGGACACCTGCCCCGCTCCCGACATAACCCCCGGTGTCCGGGAGGATGAGCCCACCTACAGCGCCCTGCCCCACGGTCGGTGGGTGGCCCGCCGCCAGGGCGTGCGTGCACAAACGACCGCGGCCCCGCACAGCGCCTGGTGGAGGGCGCTGACACGGGGCCGCGAGGAAGCGCGAACAGGCGCGGGAGGACTACCCCGGACCGCTGGACGCCTTCTGCTCCTCTTCCTTGAAGAAGATGTCCTTGATCATCAGCTTGGTGACCTCGCGGTTCATCACCGCGATGGAGGTCGTGAGGGGGATCTCCTTCGGGCAGACCTTCACGCAGTTCTGCGCCTTGCCGCAGTCCTGGATGCCGCCGGGGCCCATCAGGGCGCGCGTGCGCTCCTCGGCGTTCAACTTGCCCGTGGGGTGCATGTTGAACAGGCGGGCCTGGCTGATGGGCGCGGCGCCCATGAAGTCGTTGTCCAGCGTCACCTGGGGGCACGCCTCCAGGCAGCTGCCGCAGGTGATGCACGTGGACAGCACGTACATCACGGAGTGGTCCTTCTGCGACTGGCGCGGGCCGGGGCCCAGGTTGTACGTGCCGTCGACGGGGATCCAGCCCTTCACGCGCTTGAGCGACTCGAACATGCGCTCGCGGTCCACGGTGAGGTCGCGCACCACCGGGAACTTCTTCATCGGCTCCAGGGTGATGGGCTGCTCGAGCTTGTCCACCAGCGCGGAGCAGGCCATGCGCACCCGGCCGTTGATGTTCATCGCGCAGCTGCCACACACCTCTTCGAGGCACGCGGCGTCCCAGATGACCGGGGCGACCTTCTTGCCGTCCGAGGTGACGGGGTTGCGCTGGATCTCCATCAGGCAGGAGATGACGTTGGCGCCCTTGCGATAGGGGACCTTGAACTCGTCGAAGTGGCCCGGCTTGTTCGGATCATCCTGCCGCCAGATGCGGAAGGTGATGGTCTGGGTGCTGACGGCGCTGGCCTGTGCGGTGTCCATGGTGCTCGAGCCCTTCCCTTCACTGCCAAATCAGGTAGCGGAGTCCCGCGCAGTGGTGCACGCGGGTCCGAAAAACAGTCGCCCCGCCTATGCGTACCAGCGCGGCTCGGGATCCAGCACCGGCGTCGGCAGGTCCTGGTAGGAGATCTCCGGCCCCTGGGCGGCGTAGCTGGCGATCGTCGTCTTCGCCCACTTCTCGTGGCGCTTCTTCCACAGCTCCATCCAGTTCGGATCCTGACGCGGGTCCTTCGTCGCGGGCTCCGGGAGGGAGAAGTCCGGCTTGTAGTGGGCGCCACGGCTCTCGTCGCGCAGCAGCGCGCTCTTGGCGATGACCTCGCCCAGCTCCAGCATGTTCCACACCTGGTTGGTGTACGACAGCGCCCGGTTGGCGACCACGCCCGTGTCCAGCACGTTGACCCGGCTCCAGCGGTCCTTCAGGTCGCGGATGCGCTCCACCGTCTTCTTCAGGCGGTCGTTGTAGCGCACCACGGTGCAGTTCTCCGTCATCACGTCGCCCAGCTCCTTGGCGAGCTGATACGGGTTCTCCGCGCCGTTCATGGCCTTGATGGTGGCGAAGCGGTCCACCCAGTAGCTCTTCGCGTCGTTGAAGTACTTCTCCGGGCTCGCCGCCGCGCTGACCTCCTGCGACTTGGCGAAGGCCGCCATTGCCGGGCCGCCGATCATGCCCGAGTAGATGCACGACAAGAGCGAGTTGGCGCCCAGGCGGTTCGCGCCGTGGAAGGCGGAGTCCGCCTCGCCCGCCGCGTACAGGCCCGGGATGCGCGTGGTCTGATTGATCGGGCTGCCGTCCTTCGGGGTCTGCGTCTTCGGATCCGCGTCGAAGGACACGTGCAGGCCGCCCATCGAGTAATGCATGCCCGGGAAGATGACCATGGGCGTGTGGCGCGGATCATCTCCGACGAACTTCTCGTAGATCTCCATGACGCCCTTGATCTTCGCGTCGAGCGTCTTGGCCGGGATGTGCGTCACGTCCAGGTACACGCCGTCGCGCCCGCCCACACCCAGGCCCAGGTCGCGGCAGACCATGAAGATCTCCCGCGTCGCGACGTCGCGCGGCACGAGGTTCTTGTACTTGGGGTACTTCTCTTCCAGGAAGTACCAGCGCTCGCTCTCCGGGATCTCCTTGGGGGCGCGCACGTCGCCCTTCTTGCGCGGCACCCAGACGCGGCCGCCCTCGCCACGCACCGACTCGCTCATCAGGCGCAGCTTGTCCTCACCCGGGATGGAGGTCGGGTGCACCTGGATGAACTCACCGTTGGCGTACAGCGCGCCTTCCATGTACGCGCGGCCCGCGGCGGTGCCGGTGTTGATGATGGAGTTGGTGGAGCGTCCAAAGACGATGCCCGGACCGCCCGTGGCGAGGCACACGGCCTCCGCCGGGAAGGTGCGGATCTCCATGGTGCGCAGGTCCATGGCCACGCTGCCGATGCAGCGGCCGTTCCCGTCCTTCACCGTGCCAAGCCACTCCCAGTACTCGTACTTGGTGACCTTGCCTTCGGCCTCGTAGCGGCGTACCTGCTCGTCCAGCGCGTACAAGAGCTGCTGGCCGGTGGTGGCGCCCGCGAACGCGGTGCGGTTGTGCAGGGTGCCGCCGAAGCGGCGGAAGTCGAGCAGGCCTTCCGGCGTGCGGTTGAACGTCACACCCATGCGGTCGAGCAGGTAGATGATGCCGGGCGCCGCGTAGCACATGCCCTTCACGGAGGTCTGCTCCGCGAGGAAGTCGCCGCCGCGCAGCGTGTCCATCACGTGGATGTCCGGGTGGTCACCCTCACCCTTCGTGTTCACCGCGCCGTTGATGCCGCCCTGGGCACAGACGGAGTGCGAGCGTTTGACCGGGACGAGCGAGAGCACGTCCACCTGGTGACCCGCCTCCGCCAGCTTGATCGTCGTCATCAGCCCGGCGAGACCGCCGCCCACCACCGTGAATCGCGCTGCTGCCGCCATCATCGTCTCCTTGACCGTCAGACGCCGGGCCTGCAGCCGATGGATCGCGAAGACCGCGCTTCGCGACAACCCACCCGCTCCCGACCATCCCGTGCGAGTCCTACACGCTAGTTAACTTGGAAAAATACCGCCGCAACGACGGTGTGCCGGGGGATAAGCCCGGATCATTCGCGGCATCAGGCGGCGGCCCGCCGGCAGCATCCGGCGGGCCCGACCGACCGATGCGGGAAGGCTACAGCTTGACGAGTTCGACCGTCTGCTTCACCGACTCGTAGGACTTCTTGAGTTCGGCCTTCTCCGCGTCGTTCAGCTCCACGGTGATGACCTTCTCCACGCCGCCCGCGCCGATCTGCACCGGCACGCCGAAGAAGAAGTCGCTGATGCCGTACTGGCCCTTGAGCATGGCCGCGGCCGGCAGCACGCGCTTGCGGTCGAACAGGAAGCTCTCCGCCATGGCGATGGAGGAGGCGGCCGGCCCGAAGTAGGCGCTGCCCGTCTTGTACAGGCCCACCAGCTCAGCGCCGCCCTTGCGGGTGCGGTCGATGATGGCGTCCAGCTTGTCCTTGGCGATGAGCTGGGTGAGCGGCACGCCGCCCACGGTGCTGTGGCGCACGAGCGGCACCATGTCGTCGCCGTGGCCGCCGAGCACCAGCGCCTCCACATCACGGATGGAGGAGCCCAGGGCCTCCGCCACGAAGCACTTGAAGCGGCTGGTGTCCAGCACGCCCGCCATGCCCACGACCATGTTGTCCGGCAGGCCGGCGATCTTGTGGAGCGCGTACACCATCGCGTCCAGCGGGTTCGCGACGTTGATCACGAAGGCGTTGGGGGCGTGCTGCTTGATGTTGCCCGCCACGTCCCGCATGATCTTCAGGTTGACGTCGAGCAGGTCCTCGCGGGTCATGCCCGGCTTGCGGGGCACGCCGGCCGTGATGATGATCACGTCCGAGCCCGCCACGTCCTTCCAGTCCGTGGAGCCGATGACGCGGCTGTCGTAGCCGTCCACCGCCGACAGCTGGTTGATGTCCAGCGCCTTGCCCTTGACCAGACCTTCGGCCGCCGGGATGTCGTAGAGCACGACGTCGCCGAGGTTCTTCTGGACCGCCAGCAGCGCCAGGTTGCCGCCGATCTGGCCGCCGCCGATGAGGCCGATCTTCTTCTTGCGATTCTGAGCCATGGTTTCGCCCTCCTGATTCGGGGTGGGAACTACATGTGCTTGATGATGGCCTGACCGAACTCCGAGCACTTCACCTCGGTCACGGCGTCCTTCGTCTCCAGCTTCATCAGGCGCGCGAAGTCGTACGTCACGGTGCGCGCGGCGATGGCGCGGTCCATGCCCTTGATGATCAGGTCCGCGGCCTCGTGCCAGCCCAGGTGGCGCAGCATCAT
Organism: Corallococcus sp. CA053C; assembly: GCF_003611675.1. GTDB lineage: Bacteria > Myxococcota > Myxococcia > Myxococcales > Myxococcaceae > Corallococcus. The sequence goes on along the minus strand of NZ_RAWA01000064.1, from coordinate 17,701 downwards.
CTCACCGGAGAGGATGACCGAGCCCGGGTTCACCTTGTCCTGATCCGCGTACTTGGGAGCAGTGCCGTGCGTCGCCTCGAAGACGGCGTGGCCGGTGACGTAGTTGATGTTGCCGCCCGGCGCGATGCCGATGCCGCCCACCTGCGCCGCGAGCGCGTCCGACAGGTAGTCGCCGTTGAGGTTCAGCGTGGCGATGACGTCGAACTCGTCCGGACGCGTCAGCACCTGCTGCAGGGTGATGTCCGCGATGGAGTCCTTGATCAGGATCTTCCCCGCGCCCACGGCCGCCTTCTGCTCGGCGTTGGCGGCGTCCTCGCCCTTGGCGGCCTTGGTCGCCTCCCACTGATCCCAGGTGTAGACCTTGTCACCGAACTCGCGCGCGGCGAGGTCGTAGCCCCACTTGCGGAACGCGCCCTCGGTGTACTTCATGATGTTGCCCTTGTGGACGATCGTCACGCTCTTGCGCTTGAGGTCCACGGCGTACTGGATCGCGGCGCGCACGAGGCGCTCGGTGCCTTCCTTCGACACGGGCTTGATGCCGATGCCCACGTCCGAAGCGAAGCGGACCTTCTTCGCGTCCTTGGGGAACTCCGCCTGGAGCCACGCCAGGAACTTCTTGGCCGCGTCCGTGCCGGCCTCGAACTCGATGCCCGCGTAGATGTCCTCCGTGTTCTCACGGAAGATGACCATGTCCACCTTGTCCGGCTGCTTCACCGGGCTGGGCACGCCCTTGAAGTAGCGCACCGGCCGCAGGCAGACGTACAGGTCGAGCATCTGGCGCAGCGCCACGTTCAGCGAACGGATGCCGCCGCCCACGGGCGTCGTCAGCGGGCCCTTGATGCCCACCAGGTAGGTGCGGAAGGCCTCGACCGTCTCGTCGGGCAGCCAGTTGTTCACCTGCTTGAAGGACTTCTCGCCGGCGAGGACCTCGTACCAGGAGATCTTCTTCTTGCCGCCGTACGCCTTCTCCACCGCGGCGTCGAACACGGCCTGCGAGGCCTTCCAGATGTCGCGGCCGGTGCCGTCGCCCTCGATGAAGGGGATGATCGGGTTCGCCGGCACGTTCAGCTTGCCGTTCTGCAGGGTGATCTTCTCGCCAGAGGGAGGCGCCATGAACGCAAACTCCTGATTGGGACCGTGTATTGGAGGCGGCGGATAGTCCGGAACCCGCCCCCGGTCGTCAAGGAGTTTGGCCGCGCGGGGCCGCGTTTGGGCGCACCCCGGGTGCGCCGCGCTTATCGCAGCCAATGGTCTGCAAAGCAGGGCCGCGCTTGCCGGCCCGTCGGCTAGAAGCTCGCGAGGCCGGGCGCGGGGAGCTGGATGCTCACGCCCGTGCCCTCCTCAAGCCGCTCCACCGACAGCTCGCCGCCCATCGCGTCCACCAGCTCCCGCGCGCGGGCGAGCCTCCGGTGGGTGCTCCCCACGCGCAGCGGGGACAGCACCACCGAGCGCAGCTCCCGCTCCGACAGGGCCACGCCCGGCATCACCACCTGGAAGCGCGGCCCCACCTCCCCGAAGTCGTCCGGGGGATCCACCACCACCTTCACGGTGGAGGCCTCCGGCGTCGCGGTGTCCGTCGCGTGGGCGATGAGCAAGAGGAAGACCTGCTCCAGCCGGCGGCGGCTGACCCGGGCGATCACCGGATCGTCGGGAAGCTCCAGCACGACCTCCACGCCGTGGAGACGTCGCGTGGCCCCCAAAAGCCCCAGGGCGTCGCGCGCGGACTGCGCCACGTTCACCTGGAAGACGTCCGGGAGATCCACCGACTCCAGACCCTGACCACCGGGCGGCGTCACCTCATCACCCGGTGAGCCCTTCGCATCGAGCGCTGCGCTCATTCGCGTCTCCCCTCCCCTGACCCTGGAGCGCCCACCATACCGACCGCTTCCGACACGCGTCCATTGCCCGCCCGGTCGAGAGCGATTCTCAGATTCAGTTTTGGCGGCTTTACAGCTATGCGCCATCTTACCGGTGAAGATGCGTCTGTGGGTGCGTAGTACTCCTCGGAAACCCCGTACTTCCTTGGTCAACCATGACCCGGGGTGAGTCGCCCGGGGGCCCTGAAAAACAGTCAGGGTATATAAATTCGGTTTGACTGTTACGAGCGAACTCCTCATGATGGGTACCCAGAGTCCAGAGCCGTCAGCGTCTTCATCGGATCAGGGAGGAAGTGTTGTGCTCGCAACATCGCCGACCATCAATGGTGTCGCTGCTCGCAAGAGGGGAGTCCTGACGATGGATGGAGGGATCCCGGCGTCCACGAAGTTCCGGTATGCGATCGAGTTCGGCAGTGGCGATGCGCTGCGCAACGTGATCCCCCTCCCTCCTGCTGAAGCGGCCCTGGACGACTCGGGCTATTCGCTGCACGGCACCGGCCCCACGGCCATCACCTGCGCGCTGGGCAGCCCGGACGCGGTGCTGGGTGAAGTGACGCGGCTGAGCCCCACGGTGGTGTGGGTGGCGCCGCGCGAAGAGAAGGTCGACACGTCGGAGGCGCGCACCTTCCCCGTGTACCTGTCCTTCAATGGCGTCACCGTCGGGCCGCTCAACGGCGCCTTCATCCCCACGGATTCGGACGTGCCGCACGCCCCGGTGGGGCTGCAGCTGGTGGGCGTGACGCTGGAGCAGGGCCGGGAGATCCTCGCGTTCCTGGCGGACGCGCTGCGCCGGGGCGTGGCGGAGCCGGCCGCGTCCGCGATGCCGGTGCAGGACACCATCGTGGACCCGGAGCGGATCCGCTCCATCTTCGGGGCCATCTGCGCCTCGGGGAACAAGGGCGTGCTGCGCCGCCAGGGCCGCGTGGTGCGCATGGTGCTGGAGCGCTTCCACGCCTCCACCAATGAGCTGGAGTGGCGCACCGAGGAGTCCACCCCGGAGTGGGGCGACCCGGCGTACGACATCGACGTCATCGGCTACAACTCCGCCTACCGCATGCGCGCGGAGACGGGCCGGGGCGAGGGCGACCGCCTCTTCACCACCCTGCCCGAGCAGCTGTTCCGCATCCGTCACCGCTGGCACCGCCGCGTTCCGGCGCCCGAGGGCGTGAGCGCGCGCTTCCACCACCCGCTGTGGCGGGAGCTGGGCCTGATGCGGCGCGAGGTGCTGGACCTGTCCTTCTCCGGCCTGTGCGTGCGCTGCATGCCGCAGGACCTGATGTTCCCGGGCCTGCTACCGCCGCTCATCGAGCTGGAGCTGGGCGAAGGTCAGACGGTGAGCGTGCGCGGGGAGATCCGCTTCGTCAGCAGCGTGCGCCCTGATGGCAGCGTGCTGTGCGGCCTGAGCGTGCTGCCCTACTCCTCCGACGAGGCGCGCTGGGTGCGCTTCGTGTCGCAGACGATGTCCCCCGCGACGCGCACCAGCGAAGGTCTGGTGGATCAGCTCTGGGACCTGTTCAACCGCTCCGGCTTCTTCAGCCTGGGCGGCAGCTCTCCGGAGGAGTTCGAGGAGCTGAAGCTCAACTTCGCGTCGCTCGCGAAGCGCGCCGCGGAAGTGCCGCAGCTGTTCTGCCAGGCGGTGTGGCCGTCCGAGCGCGGCATCGAGGCGACGCTGTCCTTCACCAAGCCGTACCGCCACGCGTGGCTGGGCCACCAGGTGGCGAAGCGGCCCGGCAAGCCGCCGCCGGGGGTGCAGGAGGCGGGGCAGATCATGCGCGACATCTACCTGCGCACGTTCGAGCACCCGCAGAGCGACCCGGACTTCCACTGGGTGATTGCCTACGTGGAGGCCCTCAACCCGTGGATCGCGAAGGCGCACGTGCGCTACGCGGAGCGCCAGATGGCCTCCGGTTCGGGCCTGGCGTACACGCGGAAGATCCAGAAGATGAAGGCGTTCAGCCACGAGCTGAGCGGCCGCGACCACCGCGAGTTCGACGTGGGCCCCGCCACCGACGGCGAGCTGAGCCTGCTGGCCGCGAGCGTCGCCCGCCAGTTCCCGAACTGCTACGTGGAGTCGTTGGACCTGACGCGGGACCGGCTGGACCTGACGCCCGTCACGCAGAAGTGGAAGAGCTTCGGCATGGAGCGCGAGCGCGCCATCCTCGTGGCCCGCCGCAACGGCATCCCCTACGCCGCCGCCGTGATGGAGCTGGGGCAGCTGGGCGCCAACCTCTTCCGCCTGCTCGACAACACCCGCATGTTCTCGCTCGTCGAGGACGGGACGCGCGCCTACGCGGCCCTGATGGACGCGGCCCGGCACTGGTACCTGGAGCGCCGCCGCCCCTCCTTCCTCTACCTGCGCGAGGACGAAGGCGGCAGCTACGTGCAGGAGTGCGGCCTGCACGACGGACCGGACCCGTACATGTGGATCATCTCGTCGAAACTCGTTCCCGACTTCCTCGAGCACATCAGCGAACTCACCATCGGGCGCCGCGGTGCCCACTCCCGTTGAGGACAACCCCCCCCATGAGCAAGCCCCTCGTCGATTCGCAGTACCTCCCCCACGTCATCGACGTCCGCCACGTCCTGGCCTCCGGCCCCCACGTGACGACGCTGCTGGATCCGAACGTGGACCCCGCCCTGCTGGAGGGCTTCCTCATCCAGCTGTGTGCCCTGGGTGTGTACATGACGGAGCCCGTGGACGGGTGGATCCGCCGCGCCGGTGAGTCCTGTGTGCGCGTGGGCCTGGAGGAAGTGGGCAAGCAGCTCATCACCCACGCCAAGCACGAGGCCGGTCACCACCTGATGATGGTGGAGGACACCAAGAGCCTCGTGGCCGGGTGGAACAAGCGCCGCATGCCGAAGCTGGACGCGGAGCAGCTGCTCGCCCAGGCCCCCACGCCGGCCATGGAGGAGTACCGGCAGATCCACGAGGAGACCATCAACAGCGCCATGCCCGGCGCGCAGGTCGCCATCGAGTACGAGATCGAGAACCTGTCCGTGGTGTTCGCGCCCCGGCTCATCGAGCAGTGCAAGCGCGTGCTCGGCCCGGACGTGATGAACTCGCTGACGTTCATCAAGGAGCACGTGGAGCTCGACGTGGGCCACACCGCCCTCAACGAGATCATGCTCAACAAGCTGCTGGGCCAGGCGCCCGAGCACGCGGCCACCATCGGCAAGACGGGCGCGCGCGCGCTGGACATCTACCTGCGCTTCTACGGCGACTGCATGGAGAAGGCGAAGCGGATGCTCCAGGCCGCCGCGGCCTGAGCCGGTGCTGGAAGGCCGACGGGCGCCGAGGCCTGGGAAGGCCTCCGACGCCCGTCAGGTGCTGCGGGCCCCCAGGGCCCGTTTGAAGATCAGGCGCCGAGCGATGAGATCCGACGCGACACGCGGCTGCCCCGGCGCGTGAACGGACGGACCGTCTGCTTCAGGGTGGCGTGGAGCTGCGCGACGCCCGCGCGGTTCGTGGCGCCGTAGACGTAGCGGTCCGGCCTCAGGACGACGAGGTCGGCCGCGTGCTGGGCGAACCACGCGCCCAGCTTTCCTTCCAGGTCCACCACCTCGCCCTTGCGTCCCGCGCCGGAGCGCGCCGCCGGCGCCACCGACAGCCAGGTGCCGCCGATGTCCTCCGCCAGGGCCTTCGCGGCCTGCTGCACGTCGGCGGGCGCACCCGGCCGCGTCAGCACGGCGAAGCGCTGCCCGATGATGTCGTCGAGCGGGCGCTCCCCCTCCTCCCCATGCTCCACGCGCGGCTGCGGGAAGTAGGCGCCCTCGGCGGCTTGCTTGGACTTGCCGCGCTTGCCGCCGAAGAGGAACCCCTCCGCATGGAAGAGGTTCGGCTTCATCTTGTACTCGCGGATGAAGGGGCCGGTGACGGGCATCCGGTACAGCAGGTTGATGAACGCGTTGCGGGCGCGGGCCATGAGCGGGCCGCCCGAGGCCAGCATCGACCCCAGCGCATCCGACAGGCGCATCATCTCCGCCGCGTGCGGCCGGCGCTCCACCTCGTAGGTGTCCAGGAGCGACGCGTCCGCGGCGCCGCCCAGCACGTGCGCGAGCTTCCAGGTGAGGTTCGCCGCGTCGCGCAGGCCGGAGCACAGCCCCTGCCCCAGGAAGGGCGGCATGAGGTGCGCCGCGTCCCCGAGCAGGAACACCCGGCCCACCCGCCACTTCTCCGCCATGCGGCTGTGGTAGGCGTACAGGTTGACGCTCTTCACCTTCACGCTGTCCGGATCGATGTACGGGGCGATGATGCCGCGCACGTACTCGGGGCTGCGCACGTGCTCCAGGTCCTGGCCGGACTTCACCACCGTGTCGAAGCGGATCTCGTCGTGCGCGGTGCGCGTCACGATGCCCACGCGCTCCGGGCCGCACGGGTAGTATGTGAAGTCCGGCGCCGACGACGTCGTCTCCACGGAGATGGCCAGCGCGTGCGCGAGCGCCGTGGTGCCCTCCAGCTTCAGGCCCAGCCGGCGGCGGATGGCGCTCTTCGCGCCGTCGCACGCGAGCAGGTAGCGGGCGCGCAGCGTCGTGGTGCGGCCGGTGGCGTTCTCCTTCACGCGCACCGACACGCCGTCCTCGTCCTGCATGAAGGATTCGACCTCGTGGCCGCGCCACAGCGCCACGTGCGGGAAGCGCTCCATGCCGCGCAGCAGCGACGCCTCCAGCCGCGGCTGGCTGAACAGCGACCCGATGAAGTGCCCGTTGGGCCGCTCCACCTTGGTGAAGTCCACCTCCGCCAGCACGCGCATCTCGTCGTCGACGTAGGACATCTTCAGGCACGGGTGGAAGCCCGGCCCCAGCTCGCCCGTGAGGCCGGCGGCCTGGAAGATGCGCTGGGCTTCGTCGTCCGCGTTGATGGCCCGCGACTGCGTGTGCGGGACGGTCTCCTTCTCGATGACCACGGTGCGCAGCCCGTGATGCCCCAGCAGGTTGGCCGCCATGGCACCCACCGGCCCGCTTCCGACGACGATCACATCAACAGATTCCGGAGCCATTACTCCCCTCCCGTTGTGTGCGAGCTGATCAGGATTCAACCGTGCGACCCGACGACCGAAGCCCCCCCTCGATCGTAGTTAAGAACACTGACAACCCCTTGCAACCCCGCTTCTGGAGACGCGGGCACCGCATGATCCGGGTCGCCGCCTTCCGAGCGGAGACACCGCCCGGGCCGCCGTGCATCCCGCCCACTTATTAAAACGCACCCCTCTGAAAACCTTGCATGTCTGCCCATGCCTTCGTGCGTGTTTTCCCCTACGCCCACGAGTGAAGGGCGGACGGGCTGACTCCCGTGTCGGCATTTCCTGCAAGGCTTCAAAGTTGCGCGGGGGCCGGACGAATTCATGTCTGGTTTGCAACCCTGCCCGAGTGCCTGCGCGAGTGGATGTGTGCCAATACACCCGGTGCGCGCCTCTTGTGCGTCGCTCCGGACTGCGCGACAGTGGCGGGGACGTCTCCCCCCTGAGCCCCTTGGAGCGCCCAGCGATTATGCCCAGACTGCAACTTTTCGAATTAGAGGATCAGCCCTGGTTCCCCAAGGTTCTTCGCCGTGGGGTGACGGACTTCCTGGCGTACGTCTGGAGCCTGTCGGACGACCGCTACGTGGAGTTCGTGCGGCGGCTGAAGGGCGCGATGGCGGCGATGGGCGAGACGCAGCTGCTGGACATGGCGTCGGGCAGCGCGGGGCCGGTGCCGAAGCTGCTGGAGATGTTGGAGACGCAGGAGCAGTACACCGCGACGGCGCTCCTGACGGACCTGTACCCGGAGGTGTCCGCGTTCGAGAAGGTGAAGGCCGCGCACCCGGGCCGCGTGGACTACGTGACGACGCCGGTGGACGCGACGGCGGTGCCGGCGTCGTTCAAGGGCTTCCGGATCATGTGCAACTCGTTCCACCACCTGCCGCCGGAGCTGGCGCGCAAGGTGCTGGCGGATGCCGTGGCGCAGCGCCGGGGCATCGCCATCATGGAGCTGGTGGAGCGTCGGGGGCCGGCCATCGCGATGACGGCGGCGGCCCTGCTCAACGTGCCGCTGGCGACGCCCTTCATCCGCCCCGTGCGCATGGACCGGCTGGCGCTCACGTACCTCATGCCGCTCATCCCCATCGCGGCGGCGTTCGACGGCGTGGTGTCCTGTCTGCGGACCTACTCCATCGAGGAGATGCGCGAGCTCACCCACGGGCTCAGCGACGACTACGTCTGGGACATCGACCGGTTGACGAACGAGGGGAACCCCTTCGGCCTGATGATGCTCATTGGCCGACCTGCCAATCCCTCGCAGGCCTGAGCCCTGTGTCGGAAGGCGGGCAGTGACGCCTCGGGCCAACGCGAGGCGTCGTGATTTCCGGGTTTGAAGGACGTTACATGGGCGTTCCCTCAAGGAGGAGCACGCTCATGGAATGGCTCGAATTCAAGCGCTGGTCTCCGGAAGTCCAGCACGCGCTGGCCCTGCAGGCGGCCCGGTTGGGCCAGACGGCGATGCACACCGAGCCGCCGCGGCCGTCCGCGACGATGCTCGCGGCCCACCGGCTGTGCACGCTGCTGCGTCAGTACCCGCGCACCAACCCCTGGGGCCACCCCGCCTCGGAGTGCTGACCCCGGGACGCCCCGGCCCGTCCGTGAGTCCACGGGCGGGGCCGGAGCGCCGGGCGCGTCAGGAGCCCGTGGGGGTCCACTCCACGCGCAGGCTCTGCATGGCGCGCAGCGTGAGGCTCTGCGTGATCTGGAAGTCCGGGTTCGGCGCGAGCCGCAGGTCCGGCATCTGATCCAGCAGCAGGTTGGTGGCGATGAGGGCCTCCTGCCGTGCCAGGGGCGCGCCGATGCAGAAGTGGATGCCCCGGCCGAAGCCCAGGTGCGACGGGTGGTGGCGGGAGATGTCGAAGCGGTCTCCGTCCGGCAGCAGCGCCGGGTCGCGGCTTCCGGACGCGTAGAGCAGCAGCAGCCGCGTGCCCTTGGGCAGCGCGACGCCCGCGAGCTCCACGTCCTCCGTGGTGGTGCGGATCATCCCGTGCGAGACGGAGTCGAAGCGCAGCGTCTCCTCGATGAGGTGGGGCACCAGCGAGCGGTCCTCGCGCAGCCGTTGCCAGAGGCCGGGCTGCAGCAGGGCCTGCTTCCAGGACATGGAGAGCAGCGCGGCGGTCGTCTCGTGGCCGGCCGCCAGCAGGCTGCCGGCGATGGCGACGATGAGCTCCGGCAGCGTGAGCGCCTCACCGTCCGCGTCGGTGGTGACCAGGTAGCTGGCCAGGTCGTCGCGCGGTTCGTCGCGCCGGTTGGCGATGAGGCGGGCGACGTAGTGCTGGTAGGTGACCCAGCTGCGCGCCAGGGGGGGCTGCTCCTCCGCCGGGACGCGGGTGAAGATCATCCGGAAGAAGTCGTCGCACCAGCGCTTGATGTCCGCCATGTCCTCCTCGGGCACGCCCACCATGCCCAGGATGACCCGCGCGGGCAGCGGGTACGCCAGCTGCTTCACCAGGTCCGCCTGGCCGTGGTGCACGAACTTGTTGATGAGCTCCTGCGTGACGGCCCGGATGGGGCCGTCCTGCGCGGCGATGCGCTGCGCGGAGAAGCCCCGGCCCATCAGCTTGCGCAGCCGGGTGTGCGTGGGCGGATCCGAGGCCAGCAGGCTCTCCCCCAGCGGATAGCCCTCGGCGAGCACCGCGAGCGTCTCCGGGGCGAACACCGAGCCGACGTTGCCCATCTCCCCCGAGGAGAACCGCGTGGGGTCCTTCAACACGTGGCAGATGTCTTCGTACCGGCTCACCAGCCACATCCCCAGCATGGGGTTGAAGCTGACGGGCGCGTCCCGCCGCAACTCCGCGTAGAACGGGTGCGGATCCTCGACGTGCGGCCCCGCGAACGGATTGTACTGGGCGCCCAGATGCGGGCACTTCATCGCGTTGCTGGCCCTGCTTCCCTGCGCGTCGGGGCGAACCCCTTCGGACTTCACTTCCGACTTCACTGCTTCCACTGCGTTACTCACCGAGAGCTCCAGATTGCCCCCCACGCGGGCAACTCTAGCCTGCCTGTCTGGTCAACTCAGCGAGTCTTGGAAGCCCCATTCAACCCAGGGTGCGGGTAATTCAAGACCCCTGCTGAAACACCGACTGAGACATCGCGTGTTTACGAAGGACGGGGCGCTCCACCTTGCTCATCGCGTTGCGTGGAAGTGTTTCAAGCGCGACAAAACGCGTGGGCACCTTGAAGCCCGCGAGGGACTGGCGGCACCACGCGTCCAGATTTCCGGGCAGCGCGTGGCCGGGGCGCAGGACGACGAAGGCCACGGGGACTTCCCCCCAGTGGGGCTCCGGCACGCCGACGACCGCGGACTCCGCGATGGCCGGGTGGTTGGCGAGCACCGCTTCGATCTCCGCCGGGTAGAGGTTCTCTCCCCCGCGCACGATGAGGTCCGTGCGGCGAGACAGGAGCGTGAGGCGTCCGCGCGCATCGAGGACGCCCACGTCCCGGGTGCGCAGCCAGCCGTCGTGGAAGGCGTCGCGCGTGGCGTCGGGCTGGTTCCAGTAGCCGGCCATCAGCGTGGGGCCGCGCACCTCCACGTCCCCTTCCTCGCCCACGGCCAGCGGCGCGCCGTCGGTGCTGACGATGCGCACGTCCAGGCCCGGCAAGGGAGGACCCGCGGTGCGTCCATCCGCTTCGTCGGGACGCTCCGTGGTGACCTGGGAGCAGGCCTCGGTGAGGCCGTAGGTCTGGAGGGCCCGCAGCCCCGCGGCCCTGGCGCGGGTGAGGAGGGCCGTGGGGACGGGGCCGCCACCAATCAGCGCGCACCGGAAGGTGTCCGGCAGCCTCCGATCCGCGCGGGCGTCCAGCACCCGCTCCAGCGTGGTGGCGACGAAGCTCGCGTGCGAGGCGCCTTCCGCGTCGATGGCGCGGTTGACGGCGTCCGCGTCGAAGCGCTCGTGCAGGAGCAGGCAGCCGCCCTCGTAAGCGGTGCGCGTGAGCATGGCCAGGCCACCGACGTGGAACAGCGGCAGCGTGCCCAGCCAGCGCGGCGCGGGGTGCGGGCCCAGGTTCAGGGCGGAGGCCCGGCACGAGGCGCGGAACGCTGCTTCCGTGAGCACGGCGCCCTTGGGCCGGCCCGTCGTCCCGCTGGTGAAGAGGATGACGCGGGGTGTGTCCGCTTCCCAGCTCCGGGACGAGGACGCGGCCTCGCGGGCTGGAAACGCCTCCAGCGACTCCGCTCCGGGGAGCCTGTCTCGCAGCGGTTCGAGCGCCAACGTGAGGCGCGGCGCGACGGCGTCCACCAGGGGCTGTAGCTCCGCGCGGGTGAGCCTTGCGTTGAGCGGCGCGAACACCGCGCCCACGCGGCCCAGCGCCCAGAAGAGGAACGTCACCGCGGGGTGGCTCGTCGACAGCAGCGCCACGCGGTCACCCTGCCCCACGCCTCGCGCCTCCAGCGTCGCGGTCCAGCGCGCCACCTCCGCGTCCAGCGCCCCGAAGGTCCAGCCGCGTCCCGCGAAGCGCAGGGCCTCCGCCTCCGGATGCCGCCGTGCGCCTTCGTGGATGGGACAGCCGAAGCGCATCTTCAGGGCACCCCGATCAGCTCCGGCGTCAGCCCCAGGCCCGGCACATCGTGCAGCCGCAGCAGGCCCCGCTCCGGTCGGTAGGGGTGATTCTTCGGCTCGTCCGCGAAGAGCCGCCCCACCGCGAGTCCCGAGGCGAGCTCTCCCGACGGCAGCGCGGAGGCCAGGTGCGCGGCGCCCGCCCGGGCCACCACGCCGTCGAGGGAGCTGGTGACGTAGGCGTGCATGCCCAGCCGGGCCGCGCGCAGGGCCACCACCATGGACGGCAGCAGGCCCCCGAGCACCATCGGCTTGAGCACCACCGCGCCCACCACCGGCCCGCCGCCCAGGTCCATCGTGAGGAGCGCGCGCACCGCCGCGGGCGAGGCGAGTGTTTCGTCCGCGGCGATGATGCACGGCGCGCGGCGCTGCACCCGCCACAGCGCCTGCAGGTCCTCCGGAGGCGTGGGCTGCTCCACCAGCTCCAGTTCGTACCAGCCCAGGCGATCCAGGGCGCGGTTCGCCTCGGGTTCGGTCCAGCCGCCGTTCGCGTCCAGGCGCAGGCGCACCCCGGGCCCCACCGCGGCTCGCACGGCGCGCACCCGGGCCTCGTCGGCGTCCAGCGTGCGGCCGGCCACCTTCAGCTTCAGCGTCTGGAAGCCCTCCGCGACCGCGTCCCTCGCCTCCTGGGCGAGCTCCTCCGGGGCCTCCGCGCTCAGCAGCGCGTTCACCAGCACCTCCGGCCGCGCCTCCTCCGCGAGCAGCCAGCACAGGGGCACGCCCTTGCGCTGGGCCAGCAGATCCAACAGGGCCAGCTCCAGGCCGTGCTGCGCGGCGGGGGCGTGCTCCTCCGGATCAAAGGAACGGATCTTCGCTCCCAGGGAGCGGGTCGCGTCGTTGGGCGAAGGCGCGAGCGTGGCCTCGATGCCTTCGATGCTGTCGTCCAGGGACTGGCCCTGGAGCGCGCCCAGCCAGTCGCGCAGCATCTGGTGCGTGGTGGCGAGGGACTCCGTGCCGAACTCCGGCAGCGGCATCGCCTCGCCCTGCCCGATGCGGCCGTCCTCGTCCGTCAGCCGGACGATGAAGCCTTCGCGCGTGGTGTAGGTGGCCTTCGCCGTCTTCAGCGGACGGGCCATCGTGAGTCGCAGGGGGGTGAGCGTCGCTTCGGTGATGCGCATGAGCTCCTTCAGCGCAGGTACAGTCCCAGCGCGAACAGCAGCCCGAACACCAGCTGCAATCGCGCCGTGGCACCCAATGCGGGGTTGAGTGCCGCACCTTCCGACTTCAACATCATCTTCAGCGGCGGCGCCACCAACGGCAGGCTCAAGAGCGGCAGGAACACCCAGGCGCTCGCCAGCCCACGGGCGAACAACACGAAGGGCGTGGCGTACGAGGCCACGAGCAGCAGCACGTACTCCGCCCGGCCGAAACCCGCGCCGAAGCGGACCACCACCGTGCGCTTGCCGGCCTTCACGTCCGTGCTCGCGTCGCGCTGGTTGTTCACGACGATGAGGCACGTGCCGATGGCACCCACCGGCAGCGACGCCCACCAGGCCGCGGGCCCCACGACTCCCGCCTGCACGTAGTACGTGCCCGTCACCGCCACGAGGCCGAAGAAGATCAGCACGAACAGGTCACCCAGCCCGTGGTAACCCAACGGGTAGGGCCCGCCCGTGTACGCGTAGCCGCACAGCAGCGACATCACGCCGATGATCACGATGGGCCAGCCGCCCACCGCGACGAGATACAGGCCCACCAGCGTCGCCAGCGCGAAGCACGCAAGGCCCCCCATCAGCACCGTGGCCGGGGCGATGAGGCCGCTCTGCGTCACGCGCTTCGGGCCCAGGCGCTCGGCGGTGTCCGCGCCCTTCTTGAAGTCGTAGTAGTCGTTGATGAAGTTGGTGCCGATCTGGATCAGCACCGCGCCCACGAGGGCCGCGAGCGCCGGCAGCAGGCGCCCCACCCCTTCGCCATACGCCAGCGCGGTCGCCACCAGCACCGGCACCGCGCCCGCCGTCAGCGTCTTCGGGCGCACGGCCATCAGCCACGTCTTGAGCGTGGGCCGGGGGGGAGCGGCGTCGGAGGGACTGGAGACCAGGGTGCTCACGAGTGGGCGGCCTCTCGCGCCAGGATGACGGGTTCGAACTGCGGCGCTTCGTACCAGGGCGTCTGCAGGAACGAGAGCACTTCCCGGACGTACTCCTCCGGTGCTTCCAGGTGCGGCGCATGCGCACTGCCCGTGAACGCGTGGCGCCACACCACCGGCAGCTCCGCCGCCATGCGCCGCGCCAGGTTCGTGAACTTCGCGTCGTCGGCGCCGGTGAGCAGCAGCGTGGGCAACCGCTGCCGGTGCAGCGACGGCCAGTAGTCCGGCTGCACGCCCAGGCCCAGGCACTCCAGCGCCCCGGCGAGGCCTTCCGCCGTGCAGGCCTGACGGCGCTCCCGGAGCGCGGCCATCCGCGGGGCGGGGAGGCGGCGCAGTCCCTCGAACAGGGGCAGCGCTTCCCAGCGGTCCACGAAGGCGTCCACGCCCCGCGCGCGGATGAAGCCCGCGAGCTTCGCGTCGGCCTCGCGTCGTTCAGAGCGCTCCTGACGGCGGTGCAGCCCCGGGGAGCCGCTCTCCATGATGAGCCGGCCGAAGCACTCCGGCGCGGTGACCGCCGCGGCCAGGGCCAGCCGCGCGCCCTGCGAATAGCCGAGCAGGTCCACCGGGCCTCCCAGCTCGCGCGCCAGGCGGATCACGGCGTCCACCGTCTCCAGGAAGCCTTCGCGTCCCGTCTTGTCGGGCAGCGGCGTGCGGCCGTGGCCGGGCAGGTCCACCGTCACCACGCGCACGGAGCGACCGAGCAGCGGCTTCAGGTGCTCGAACGAAGCGCCGCTGCCAGTGAAGCCGTGCAGCGCCAGCAACGTGCGCGGGCCTTCGCCCCAGGTGTCATACGCAAGCGTCACGCCCATGGTCCTTCTCCCAGTGCGGTGGCCATCCGCGCGAAGAGGTGTCGGTGCTCGTCGACGTTGGTGGCGCGGTCGACCTGGACCTCCACGAGGTGCAGCCCGCCCTCCAGCCCCGATCGTACCGCCGTGCGCAGCGCCGCGGGAGTCGTGGGGCGATGGAACCGGGCCCCCGCGAGCGCCGCCGCGTGCGACAGGTCCACGCCGTGCGGCGTTCCGAAGAGCGTCTCGAACTCGTCCGGCTTCGCCGACTGCGCCAGCGGCAGGAACGAGAAGATGCCGCCCCCGTCGTTGTTCACCACCACGACCGTCAGCGGCACTCGCGCCCGCGACGCCGTGAGCAGTCCGCCCACGTCGTGCAGGAGCGCCAGGTCGCCGGACAGCAGCACCGCGGGCCTTCCCGCCGCCGCCGCCACGCCCGCCGCGCTGGACACGATGCCGTCGATGCCGTTGGCACCCCGGTTCGCGAGCACACGCAGCGGCACGCCGCCCCCTTGTGCGAAGGCGTCCACCGCTCGGATGGGCATGCTGCTGGACACGAAGAGGAGCGCACCCGCCGGCAGTGCGGCCACCACCTCGCGCGCCAGTCGCGGTTCGGTCAGCGCATCGGGGCGCTCCGCGAGCGCGGTCTCCAACGCATTGCGGGCCACGCGCTCGGCGCCCATGAAGCCCTGGGCCCAACGGCCGGGGCCCCTCGAAAGGCCCGGCGTCAGCGCGCGACACGCGAGCACCGCGGAGCCCTCCACCACGAGCGAGGCCCGGTGCGGCGGGTCATACAGCGCGCCCTCATCGCTGAAGACGATGACCTCCGCTTCGGAGGCGTCCATCCACTGCTGCGGGGACTTGGGCGTCAACCCTCCGCCGAAGCGCAGCACGAGCGCCGGCTTGTGGGCCCGCGCGAAGGGTTCATGGCGCAGCAGCGCGTCGTAGAGCGACACCGTCAGCGGACCGCCGCCATAGCGCGCCTGCGACGCGGCCTCCGCGAACACCGGGTAGCCCGTCGCCAGGCTCAGCGCGGCGATGGCCTCTCCGAAGCCGTCGTCCTCGTCGCGAGGACCGCACACGATGACGCCCCGCTCGGTGGCGGCGATGCGCGCTCGCACGCTGTCCAGCGTGGCCGCATCCGGGGCCCGCGACGGCGGCTGGATGCGGGTGAGCGGCGCGTCAGAGCGACCGTCCCTCGCGAGCGCCGACACCTTCTCCACGCCGAAGTCCTGCGCGATGGGCGCCAGCGGTTCGCGGAACGGAACGTTGAGCTGCACGGCGCCCCGGGGCGCGCGACACGCGGTCGCCACCGCACGGGCAGCCGTGGCCCTCAGGTGCGCGACGGCCGCGGTGCTTGATTCGGGCAGGCCCACGTCCGCGAACAGCCGCGCGAACTCGCCGTAGAAGCGGGCCTGCGGCACCGTCTGCGGCGCACCCCAGCCCTGGAGCTCCAGCGGCCGGTCCGCGGTCAGCACCACCAGCGGCACCTGGGCCATGGCCGCCTCGATGACGGCCGGATAGAAGTGCGCGCCCGCGGAGCCGCTCGTCGCCACCAGCACCACCGGCTGCCGCGAGTGCTTGGCCATGCCGAGCGCGAAGAACCCCGCGCTGCGCTCATCGATGACCGACCAGGTGCGCAGGCCCGGCGTGTGCGCGCACGCGAGCGCCAGCGCCGACGAACGCGAGCCCGGGCACACCACCGCGTTCCGGACGCCGCCGCGCACCAGCTCCTCCAGCAGGGCGCGCGCCCACAACACGTTGAGGTTAGCGTCGGACGACATCCCCGCCCCCCAGTGCGCGCAGCATCGCCAGACTCTTCATCTCCGTCTCCCGCCACTCGGACTCCGCGCTGGAGCCCGCGACGATGCCCGCGCCCACGAAGAGCCGGGCATGCGAGCCGCGCACCAGCGCCGAGCGCAACGCCACCACCAGATGCGCGCGTCCCGGTCCCACCCAGCCCACCGGTCCCGCGTACCAGCCCCTGTCCAGGGCCTCGTGCTCCACCAGGAACGACAGCGCGCGCTCGCGCGGCGTGCCGCCCACCGCCGGCGTGGGATGCAGCGCGGTGACGACCTGCGCGGTGTCCACGCCCTCGCCCAGCTTCGCGCGGATGCCCGTGCGCAGGTGCATCACGTTCTTCAACGCGAGCACCGACGGCTGCGCGTCCGCGGACACGCTCGCGGCCACCGGCTTGAGCGCCTGGAGGATGTAGCGCACCACCGCCTCGTGCTCGCGCCGGTCCTTGTCACTGGCATCCAGCGCCGCCTCGCCACCCGGCGCCGCCGTCCCCGCGAGCGCCTCCGTCTCCAGCACCCGCCCGTCCACCCGGCACAGCGTCTCCGGCGTCGCGCCCAGGAACCCCGTCCCGTCTGGCGCGCGGAAGAGGAACGTGGCGCAGCGGGGGTTCTGCTCGCGCAGCCGCGCCAGCACATCCACGATGTCGAAGGGCGCCGGCCCTTCCGCATCCATCGCCCGTGCCAGCACCACCTTGTGCAGGTGGCCCGTGGTGATGGCCTCCACCGCGCGGTCCACCAATGCCTCGAAGTCGTGCCGCGACGATGTCGTGCGCAGCGCCACCGGCGCACCCACCGCGTGGCGATAGGTCTGGGAGAAGGATGCACGCACGCGCTCCAGCCGCGAGCGCACCGCGTCCTCGCCCCCTTGGGCATCCGTGGCGAAGGCCGCGACATACAGCGCGTTGTCCTCGCGCCACACCAGCACCTCCGGCAACGTCCAGCGCGCGAGCCCGTGCGAACGCCACGCGCCATCCACCTGCCCCGTGGGGCTGAAGCGCATGCCGCCAAACCACGGCCCCGGCATGCGGACAGGCACGGGCCCCAACCACCGCACGGCCTCGTGACCCAGTGAGCCCAACACCGCCGGAAGCTCTGATGCGACGTGCGCCTCGCGCACACCCGCCTCGCCCCATCCCGCGGCCGCCTCGCGGTCCACCGGACGCTCCCAATACACGGAAGGAATGCCCAGGCTCCCTGCCCCTGCCAGGGGATCCACTCCCGCCAGAGGCATCATCCCGGCGACCCAATGCGGGCCCTCAGCGGGACTGAGCGGCGTCATCAGAAACTCTCCTAGAGGCCTCGCGGGCCATTACCTTCGATTGTCTTCTAAGCGATCTCGGCTATACATGCACCAAGGAGTTCAAAACCGCTTGAACTCCATCAAAGAGGGAGCCGCCGTGGGAGGCCAGCAAGCAGACGACCCAGCCTCGCGGCGTGAGCCGGGCGCACACCGCGTCCCGTCCACCCGGCACAGCGTCTCCGGCGTCGCGCCCAGGAACCCCGTCCCGTCTGGCGCGCGGAAGAGGAACGTGGCGCAGCGGGGGTTCTGCTCGCGCAGCCGCGCCAGCACATCCACGATGTCG
>NZ_RAWA01000649.1 GCF_003611675.1 Corallococcus sp. CA053C | reverse complement strand
GGAGGCGGGACGGCGGTGGGCACATTCAGCGCGGGCGCGCCGATGAGCCCCATCACGCCTCCGAGCACGCCCTCCAGGCCGCCGCTCTTGAGGATGTAGCCGTCCGCGCCGGAGTTCTTCACCTTCGCGTTCAGCTCCGCCTCCGAGATGTCGGAGTAGAGGACCAGCTTGGCGACGACCTTCTTCACCTGCCGCAGGTATTCGACGACGTCGTCGCCGAACATCTCCGGCATGTTGACGTCCATGAGGATGAGGGCGAACGGACCCTCGGCGAGCTTCTGGTCGAGCGTCGCCAGATCGGGCGCACCCACGGCGTCATAGCCGGCGGCCGTCAGGGCGCGGACGGTGAGCTCCAGCAGCATCGGGCTGTCGTCAATGACCAGTACGCGGGACATCGTCCTCCTCAGGGGCTCCCGGCCCACAACCCTACACCTTTGGTCCACGGCGAACCATCGAAACGGCGAGCAGGCGGACAGTCTTGGATGGACCCTTGACCCTTTTTCACCCTGTCCAGGATACTTCGGCGCCTTGACCCCGACCTCCACTCCCCTCCAACGCGCGCTCCGCCAGGCGCCGGACCGTACGCTGGCCGCCCAGGCCCGCCCCGAACTGGAGTTCTTCTGCTTCCGGGTGGGAGAGCTGCGCTTCGGCGTCCCCAGCGAGAACGTGACCGAGGTGCTGCGCGCCGGCCTGCTCACGCCGCTGCCGCGCACGCCTTCCTTCATCATGGGCGTCACCGGCCACCGCGGTCAGGTGCTGCCGGTGGTGGACCTGCTGCGCTTCCTCAGCAAGGGCGAAGCGCGCATCGGTCCGCGCACGCGCATCTTCGTGGGCGTCAGCGGCAGCTTCGTCTCCGGCGTGGTGGCGGACACCGTGCTGGGCCTGCGCCGCGTGCCCGTCTCCGACATCCTGCCGCCGCCCCTGGGTGGCGACGCGGCCGCCGAGCACCTGCTGGGCATCGTGAGTGGTGGGGGCCCGCATGACGGCCTCAACCTGCTCAACTTCTCCAAGCTGCTGCAGACGGCCCGTCAGCGCGCGGTGGTGCGATGAGCACCGGCGACGTGAACGGTGTCGCGGACGATCGCTCCGCGGAGGAGCTGGGAGAGGTGGACATCCTCTTCTTCCAGATCGGCGACTCCGAGTACGGCACGGACGCCTCGCAGGTGCTTCGCATCGACCGGGCGCTGCCGGACGACCTCACCGTGCGCGACCTGGGCCTGCCGCACCGCGGCCTGCGCGCGCTGGTGTTCGACACCCCTGAAGGCGAAGGCCACCTAAAGGTGGACGCCGTCAACGGGGTGCGCTCCGTGGCGCTCGCCGTGTTACGCCGCATGCCCGCAGCCGCGGCGGCGGCCCCCTATGCCGTGGGCATCTGCCTGGATGAAGTCTCCCAGCGGCCCGTGTTGCTCATTGATTTGGCGGAAACCTTGAAGACGCAAG
Organism: Corallococcus sp. CA053C; assembly: GCF_003611675.1. GTDB lineage: Bacteria > Myxococcota > Myxococcia > Myxococcales > Myxococcaceae > Corallococcus. The sequence continues at coordinate 1,802 of NZ_RAWA01000649.1, read as the reverse complement.
GAAGGCACTGACACACATGTCCCTGGAGAGCCCCAACGACAAGCCCGCGGCGAAGTCCCGCGGTGCCAAGAAGTCCCCGGGCGCGAAGGCCGGCGCCGATGCCGCCAACGCCATTGATCCGCTCAAGCCCTTCACCGACACGCTGATGGCGGTGCTGTCCGGCAACCTCAACGCGCGCGTGCCCCAGGACCGCGTCCAGGCGGATCCGACCGGCTTCGGCCACCTGCTCAACCAGGTGTTGGAGAACTTCTCCTCCGCGGAGCACCGCAAGCAGGTGGCGGCGCAGGAGATTGATCAGGCGCTCGACTCGCTCATCATCCTGGTGCGCGAAGGCGACCTGTCGCGCTGGAACACGTCCACCGAGGACCCCCAGCTCGGGCCCCTCCTGGAGGGCTTCGGCAAGGTCATTGAGACGCTGCGCATCTTCGTGCGGGAGATCAACGAAGCCGCGCTGCGGCTGTCGTCCTCCGCCAACCAGGTGCTGGCGGCGTCCACGCAGCACGAGACGTCCTCCACCGAGCAGGCCGCGGCCATCCATGAGACGACCGCGACCATGGAGGAGCTGAAGCACGCCTCCGCGCAGATCGCGGAGAACGCGGGCAGCGTGGCGCGCGTGGCGGAGGAGACGCTGGGCGCGGCCCGCGCGGGTCGCGGCGCGATTGGCGAGTTCATCCAGGCCATGCAGCAGATCCGCAGCGACGGCGTCGCGGTGGCGGACTCCATCTCCAAGCTGTCCAAGCGCGTGGAGCGCATTGGCACGGTGGTGGAGGTCATCGACGAGATCGCGGACCGCTCCGACCTGCTCGCGCTCAACGCGGCGCTCGAAGGCAGCCGCGCGGGTGAGGCGGGCAAGGGCTTCTCCATCGTCGCGGCGGAGATGCGCCGGCTGGCGGAGAACGTCCTGGAGTCCACCAAGGAGATCAAGAACCTCATCACGGAGATCCGCGAGGCCACGGCCGCGGCGGCGGGCGCGGCGGACGCGTCCAAGCACGCCACGGAGTCCGGTGAGAAGCTGGGCGCGGTGGCGGCGCAGGCCGTGGAGGGCATCCTCGCCGGCGTGCAGGAGACGAGCGACGCGGCCCGGGTCATCAACCTGGCCACGCAGCAGCAGCGCACGGCCACCGAGCAGGTGGTGGCGTCCATGGCGGAGATCGAGGACGTGACCCGTCAGACGACGCAGGCGTCGAAGCAGGCCACCGGGGCCGCCGCCGAGCTCACCCAGCTTGCGGGCCGGCTCGCCGAGCTCATCAAGCGCTTCAAGGCCGACTAGGCGTTCTCCTGAGGGGAGACCAGGGCTTGGGGGGCGCGGAAGGTCGCGCCCCCGGGCCTGCCACCCATGGACACCGAGGCCCTCAAAAAGTCCCTCCTGAAGAAGTTCCAGGAGGTCACGGCCGACCGACTCCAGAAGATCCAACTGGGAGTCATCGACCTGGAGAAGGAAACCGCGGATCAGGCCGCGGACGACGTCGCGCGCGAACTGCACACGATGAAGGGCGAGGCCCGCATGCTGGGCCTGGCCGCCATCGGTCAGCTCGCGCACGCCGCCGAGGACGTCCTGCGCGCCGAGCGCGAAGGCAAGACGGCCACCGAGACCGCCACCGACGTCATGCTCCGCGCATGCGACGTGCTGTCGGACCTCATCGAGGACCTGGACGCCGCCCACACCGGGTCCACCGCCACCGAGGAGATGGTCAAGGCCCTGTCGGAGGTGTCCGGCCACCCGGTGCCCGCGCTGGGGCCGGTGCGCAAGCCCGCGGCCTCGTCCGCGCCCCGCCCGCCGCGGCGCCGCCCCGGTCCGTGGC
>NZ_RAWA01000648.1 GCF_003611675.1 Corallococcus sp. CA053C | reverse complement strand
CGCCGGAGCCGACGCGCTCGCCCGTGCGCCGCGCTGCCCCCGTCGCGGCGCCGCTGCCCGTGGAGGAGCCCGCCCCCGTGCCCGTCGATGATCCGCCCCCTCCCGAGGGCAAGAGCGGGACGGCGCTGTACCAGCGCGGCACCAAGCCCCTGAAGCGCGGGCTCGTCGTGCCCGAGGGCTTCGAATTGCCCCCCGGCTACATGCGCCACTACCAGGCCACCGACCACGGCCAGCCCGTGGCCGCCATCCTGATGTTCCATCCGGACTACACGCCGAAGGACGCGAGCGGGCAGCCCATCCCCATCCCCGAGAACCGCGTGGTGCCCGAGGAGCTCGCGCCCCCCGGCATGCCCCACCAGATGCTCGAGCTCCCCGTCGAGGAAGAGGACGGGGACGCGCCTTGAGCCGGTGGCGAGCGTGGGCCTGGGCGCTGCTGGGCGTCGCGGCGACCACCGCCCTGTTCGCGCGGTTCGGTGAGCTGCGCCCGGGCTTCGCCTGGCTGGGCGCGGTGGTGCTGGCGCCGTGGCTCGCGGCCGTGGACCGGACCCGCTCCGCTCGCGGCGCGCTGGCCTTGGGAGCGCTGCTGTCGGTGACGTTCACCGCGTCTGTCTTTGGCTGGTTCCCGGGCGCCATCGCCGCCTACTCGCGCGCCCCGCTGTGGCTGTGCTGGGGCGTGTTCCTGCTCATCGCACCCGTGCTGGAACTCCAGTTCCTCTCCGCCGCGTGGATCCGCGGGTACGCGCGGCGCAAGGTGGGGGACGGCCCGCGCCTCGCGTGGGTGCCTCCCGTGCTCACCGCGCTCGTGTATGTGGGCACGGAATGGTTCACGCCCAAGCTGTTCGCGGAGACGTTGGGCCTCGGCCTCTACACGTCGGAGGTCCTGCGCCAGGGCGCGGACGTGGCGGGCGCTCCGGGCCTCACGCTGGGCCTGCTGCTCGTCAACGAGTGCGTCGTGGCGGTGGGGCAGGGGCTCGTGGCGCGGCGGGGCTTGCGGCTCGTGCCCGTGGCGCTGGCGGTCGTGCTGTCGCTCCTGGGCTTCGGCTACGGACACCTGCGGCTGGGGCAGGTGCGCGCGGCGGTGCGCTCGGCTCCGGGGCTGGTGGTGGGTGCGGTGCAGGCGAACATCACGAACATCGAGAAGCGCGCGGCGGAGCAGGGCACCTACGCGGTGGTGCGCGACATCCTGGACACGCACTACGCGATGTCGGACGCGCTCCTGAACTCGGGGCCGCTGGACCTGCTGGTGTGGCCGGAGACGGTGTACCCGACGACGTTCGGCACGCCGAAGAGCGAGGACGGCGGGGCGTTGGACGAGGAGATCCGCGCGTGGGTCGCGGAGCGCGGCGTGCCGCTGGTGTTCGGCACGTATGACCTGGACGGCGAGCGCGAGTTCAACGCCGCCATGTTCCTGGGCCCCTCCGCGACAGGCGAGCTGGCGCAGTCCGCCTACCGCAAGACGATGCTGTTCCCGCTGACGGAGTGGGTGCCGGACGCGGTGGACAGCCCCACGCTGCGCGCGTGGATGCCGTGGACGGGCCGCTGGAAGCGCGGGCCCGGGCCCCGCCTGATGGACTTCCGGTTGAACGGAGGCCGCGTGCTCAAGGTGGCGCCGCTCATCTGCTACGAGGCGCTCTTCCCCGGCTACGTCGCGGAGGAGGTGCGCCAGGGCGCGGAGCTGCTCCTCACGCTGTCCAATGACTCGTGGTTCTCCGGCACGCCCGCGCCCCGGCAGCACCTGATGCACGCGGCCTTCCGCAGCATCGAGACGCGCACCCCGCAGGTGCGGGTGACCAACTCCGGCATCACCGCGCTCATCGACCCGACGGGTGCGTGGACCTCCGAATTGGAAGACAACCAGCGCTCCAGCGTGGTGATGCACGTGCCGGCGTCGGAGCGGCTGAATCCGCTCGCGGGCGCGTGGGGCGACTGGCTGGGCCCCGTGGCGCTGGCGCTGGCCGCGGTGCTGGGCGGCTGGCTGCGCTTCAGGGCGTGATCAGGCCGCTTCGGCGTGCGACGCGGGAAGCCGCGCGTCCGCCTTTGGCTTCTGGGCGATGACCTGGATCTCCCGCCGCAGGTGCGTCACGCGGCACACCTGTACCCAGGCCCACAGCAGGGCGAAGCGCACGTATTCGTACGGGGCGCGCAGACCCTTCGCCAGCCGTCGGCGCAGGATGTCCTTGCCCGCCTTCACCGGCGCCATGCCGGCCCTCGCGCAGGCGTCCGCGAGGTTGTGCTCGTAGAAGTACACGTGGTGCTGCCAGCCGCGCCGGTCCGGCCGGAACGAGCGACCCTTCCGGGGCATCACGATGATCTTGTAGTACGCCGCGTCCGGCACGATGACGAACGCCACCCCGCCCGGCCGCAGCACGCGCTGGATTTCACGCAGGCCGTCCATCGGCTGATCCACGTGCTCCAGCGTGTGCTTGAGCGTGATGATGTCGAACGACGCATCCGGGAACGGCATCCGCGTCAGCGAACCGTACTCGGCCGTGTAGCCGCGCTCGCGGCAGAGGCTCACGGAGAACTGCGAGTAGTCCAGCCCCGTGGCCTTCAGCCCCGCGCGCCGTGCCGCCTCCAGCACGTAGCCCGCGGAGCAGCCCACATCCAGCAGGTCCTTCGCGTGCGGCGCGTACTCCTGGCACACCAGCACCTGGCGCAGGCACTTGCGCACGCGGTGGTCCCAGCGGCTCAGGTACTTCGCGCGGTTGTGCTTGAAGTAGTTCTCCTCGTAGCCCACGCCCAGGCCGGGCACCTGCTCGCGCTTGTAGATGAGCCCGCAGCCGGTGCAGCGGCCGTAGCTCAGCTCCTTGAAGGCGACGACCGCGCGGGCCTCGGTGGCCTTGCAGACAGGACAGGCGGAATAGAAGGGAGCAAGCATCGCGGGGCGAACTATCGGGTGCTCTGTCCCGGAGCGTCAAACGCACCCGAGGGCAGGGCTCGCTAGGGCGTCGGCACCGACGTATCGACCGCGGGCGAGCCCGCTTCGGGCGGCGTCGTGCGCCGGGCAAGCCCCAGGGCTCCCAATGCGAGCAGGGCGGTGATGGCCACGCCCAGGGCCATGGGCCGCGCGGTGCCGTCGTGGCTCGCGCTCACCGCCGCGGAGGCCCCGGCCGCGAGCAGGAACTGGAGCGCGCCCAGCCCCGCCGACGCGATGCCCGCCTGCTTCGCGTGCCGCTCCATCGCCAGCGCGGTCGCGTTGGGGGTGATGGCGCCCAGGCTGGAGACGAACACCTGGCTCTTATACACATCTGACGCTGCCGACGAACCCTAGGGTGTA
>NZ_RAWA01000647.1 GCF_003611675.1 Corallococcus sp. CA053C | reverse complement strand
GTGGCGGGGCGGGCGGCGGCAGGGGGATGAGACCGCCCTCTTCCCCGGCGAACCAGTGCGGCAGCAGGGCCTTGCCGAAGCCTGCCCGGGCTGCCGCGAGCTGCGCCGTGAGCGTGTTGGCGCGCAGCACGACACGCTCACCGGCCGCGTGTCGCACGAGCCACTTCGCTTCAGGGAGGTGGGCGAGGGAGTCGTCCAGGCCCACCCACGCCGCCGTGTCCCCGTCCGGCGCCGCGTAGACGCCGTAGGCAAGGCGCGCAAGACGGCGAGCGACCAACTCCCCCACCTGCGGGCGCGCAAGACGGACGGCGACGTCGGCCTCCCGCTTGGCGAGGCTGAGCGCACGCGAGTCGCTCACCACCTCCAGGTGGATGCCGGGATGGCGGCGGTGGAGCGCCGCGAGGCGCGGGATGAGGAAGCGCTCCGTCAGCGCCTCCGTGGCCGTCAGTCGCACCGTGCCCGTCAGCCCCGCCTGCTGGCCGCTTCTGCGCAAGATGCCGTGTGCGCGCTCCTCCATGTCCGCCGCCAACTCCAGCACCGCCGCCCCGTCGGCGGTGAGCGCGTAGCCGTCCGCGCGACGCTCGAACAGCGTGCGGCCGAGCGTCTCCTCCAGGGCGGCGATGCGCCGTCCCACCGTGGCGTGGCTCACCTTCAGCTCCCGCGCCGCCGCCGACAGGCTTCCCGCGCGCGCCAGCGCCACGAAGACACGCAGGTCTTCCCAGTCCAGGGGGCCTGGTCGTTTCTGCACACCCATTGCGCGAAGATAGCGGCGGGCTGTGCAGGGATGCACGGGTTACCCAGGGGCCTGACACCCACTCCACGGAGCCCCGCATGTCTGCCCCCCGCACCCTGTTCTCCCTGGCCGGAGCCCCGGCCCACCCCTCTGCCTTCGACCGCGCGGCGCTCGTCATCATCGACGCGCAGATGGACTACACCTCGCGCGGCAGCCTGCCGCTGGTCGGCATTGACGCCGCGGTGGAGGAGACGGCGCGTCTGCTCGCGCTGGCCCGCCGCCACGGCACGCCCGTCTTCCACGTCATGCACCACGGCCCTGTCGGCAGCCCGCTCTTCGACCCCCAGGGGCCGGGCAGCGCCATCATCTCCGCGGTGGCCCCCAGGGAGGGCGAGGCCGTCGTGACGAAGGCCCTGCCCAACGCCTTCGCGGGGACGGACCTCCACCAGCGCCTCCAGGCGACCGGGCGCCCCGAGCTCATCATCGCCGGCTTCCAGACGCACATGTGCATCTCGGCCACTGCGCGCGCCGCGCTCGACCTCGGCTACCGCAACACGGTAGTGGCCGCCGCCACCGCGACGCGCGACCTGCCTGGCGCCATGGGCGGCGTGGTGCCGGCCGCCGAGCTGCAGCGCGCCGAGTTGGCGGCGCTGGCCGACCGCTTCGCCGTGGTCGTGAAGGACTGCGGAGCCTGGGCGTAGGAACCCGCCCGTCTTCGCCCACGCGCGCATCGAGGGAGGTGTCCCGTCGGGCTGTCTCCATCCCAAGGACAACGGCCGCCCTCCCCATGACGGGGAGGACGGCCGTGGAAGGCCCTGCCGTGACGCCCGCGCTCAGTCGCCGTCGTAGATGCCGATGAGGCCCGGGGTGACGACGCCCGTCTTCGCGTTCTTGACGCCCTCGAAGGACACGAGGACTCGGCGCTTGCCGCCGGAGCGGTCGAACTGGATGTCCGACACGGCGCTCGCGGAGGTGAGCACCGGGCCGAAGACGTCCGCGCTGTACTTCACCGTGCCGCCACCCTTGAGGCGCGTGATGCCGCCCCACCAGTTGGCGCCCGCCCAGAGGCTGCCATCCAGCGGATCCGTGGCCAGCGCGGACGTGGGCGCCATCGCGGAGGTGCCGGCCCTGGCGGGCGTGTAGTTGACCAGGTCCTTCATCACCTGGGTCTGCACCTGGCCGTTGGGGCTCAGGCGCGCGAGGCCGTAGAAGAAGGAACTGACCCAGACGTCACCGTTGCCCGCCATGGCCATGGCGGAGACGTTGTCGTCCACGCGCTGGGCCTCGGTGGGGTAGTCCGGCACCTGGTCGGCCCAGATGTCGAAGCGATTCCAGGCGTAGCCGGAGTCCTCCGTCTGGCTCTGGGCCGTCCAGTAGTCGTCGCTGTTCGTGCCGTAATAGAAGCGCGTGGAGCGGATCTGCCCGCCGAAGAAGACGTCGTGGTTGTCGGTGATGGCGATGCCGTAATAGCGGTCCGACAGCAGCTCGCCCTTCGAGCCGGAGATGTGCGGGTGCACGTGCTCGTAGAGGCCCGCGCACTCGAACTCCCACTTGAACTTCGGGCTCTCCGTCGTGTTCCAGGGGCGCGGATCCCAGCAGTAGGCCGGGACGTTGCCGTCGAACTTCGCGTCACCCATGGCGAAGCCGTGGTTGCCACCGAACCAGACGACCTCCTTCACCGGGTCGTAGGCGATGCGGTAGATGGTGCAGAGCTTCTCGCGACCGCGCAGCTCCGCGCCCACCTTCGTGGGGCCCGTGTGGATGTCGTAGTGCACGACATTCAGGGTGCCGTCCGCCTTCAGCGTCACCTTGTCCGCGTCACCGCTCTTGTAGACGCTCGCGTCCGCAGGGCGGCCTTCGAGCTCGGACTGATCCCACTCGTCCTCGCAGGTGGGCCTGCCCGGCGCGGGCGGCTTGCCGGCGTAGCCGACGAACACCGTGCCGGCGGGGCCGCCCGCCACGGAGATGACCTTGAGGTACGGCATGCCCGGCGGAGGACCGCCCACGCCGTCGCGCATGCGGCCGAACGGGTGGAGGCCGTCGGACATCGTGAAGCGCTTGAGGGCGGTCTCCCCCTTCTTCATCAGGAAGAGGCCCTCCTCGCCGCCCGCGACCCAGATGTTGCCGCCCTGGTCGGCGGTGATGCCGTAGACGTAGCGCGGCGCGCCCAGCTCCTGGTTGTAGAACGTCCAGCCCGGCGCGGAGGGCAGGGGATAGGTCTGCACCTTCTCCGGCGGCGTGCCCGCGTCCGTGCCGGCGTCGGTGCCGCCCGTGCCGGCGTCGGTGCCGCCCGTGCCCGCGTCCGTGCCGGTGCCAGCGTCGGTGCCGCCCGTGCCTGCGTCCGTGCCGGTGCCCGCGTCAGGGCGCGACGTCCCCGCGTCCGGCACCTGCGGGTTCTGCTGGGGATCCTCGATGGGCGCCGGGTCGTCCACGCCGCGCGAGTCGCCATCAACCTCTTCACCCAGGCCTGGGTCCACCTGGAGGGGCTCACCGTCAACGGTCGCATCCGCTTCAACGGCTCCAGGCACGTCGTCATCCAGCGTTGCACGGTCAACGCCAGCAGCACCTTC
>NZ_RAWA01000646.1 GCF_003611675.1 Corallococcus sp. CA053C | reverse complement strand
TCGTGGGCTCGGAGATGGGTATAAGAGACGGGGGCGGGGGGGCTTCCCCGGAGGGCCGGAGCCCGGCCGGACCTTCGGGCGCTGCTTGCAAAGCTGCAAGGAACGACCGCCCGTGATAGTTGGCCTCGGATCATGGCCAACGAGCTAGAGCGGGAGGTCGCACGGCGACGTACCTTCGCCATCATCTCCCACCCCGACGCGGGAAAGACAACCCTGACGGAGAAGCTGCTGCTCTACGGCGGCGCCATCCACCTGGCCGGCAGCGTCAAGGCCAAGCGGGCCCGGCGTCACGCGACCAGTGACTGGATGGAGCTGGAGAAGGAGCGCGGCATCTCCGTCACGTCGTCCGTGCTCCAGTTCACCTACCGCGACCACGCGGTGAACCTGCTGGACACCCCGGGCCACCAGGACTTCTCCGAGGACACCTACCGCACGCTGAGCGCCGCGGACGCCGCGGTGATGCTCATCGACGCGGCCAAGGGCGTGGAGCCGCAGACCAAGAAGCTCTTCAAGGTCTGCCGCCTGCGCAACATCCCCATCTTCACGTTCGTCAACAAGCTGGACCGCTACGGCCGCGAACCGCTGGAGCTGATGAACGAGCTGGAGCAGGTGCTGGGCATCCGCTCCTACCCGATGAACTGGCCCATTGGCATGGGGCCGGAGTTCCGCGGCGTCTACGACCGGCAGGCGCGCGTGGTGCACCTGTTCTCCGCGGAGGGTTCGCACGGCGAGTCGGAGGTTTTGGAGCGCTCGGTGTCCATCGACGCGCCGGAGATCCGCGAGGTCCTCACCGAGTCGGAGCTGACGAAGCTCAACGAGGACATCGAGCTGCTCGACATCGGCGGGGACGCCTTCACCCGCGAGAAGTCGGACTCCGGGCAGCTGACGCCCATGTTCTTCGGCAGCGCGATGACGAACTTCGGCGTGCGGCCCTTCCTGGACGCGTTCCTGGACCTGGCGCCCGCGCCCACGTCGCGTCCCACCACGCAGGGCCCGCGCGAGCCGACGAACCCCAAGTTCGCGGGCTTCGTCTTCAAGATCCAGGCGAACATGGACCCCTCGCACCGCGACCGCATCGCGTTCATGCGCGTGGTGAGCGGTCGCTACGTCAAGGGCATGAACGCGTTCCACTCGCGCCTGGGCAAGGAGGTGCGGCTCGCCAAGCCCAGCCAGTTCATGGCCGCCGAGCGCACGTCCATCGAGGACGCGTGGCCGGGGGACGTCATCGGCCTGTTCGACCCGGGGCAGTACCGCATCGGCGACACGCTGGCGGAAGGCGCCACGGACGTGGCGTTCGAAGGCGTGCCGCGCTTCAGCCCGGAGTTCTTCGCGGTGGTGCGCTCGCGCGACCCGTTGCGCCGCAAGCAGATGGAGAAGGGGCTGGAGCAGCTGTCCGAAGAGGGCACGGTGCAGATCTTCCAGCAGCCCAGCATGGGCATGAAGGACCCCATCGTCGGCGTGGTGGGCGCGCTCCAGTTCGAGGTCCTCCAGTACCGCCTGGAGCACGAGTACGGCGCGCGCATCGCGCTGGACCGGTTGCCCTTCAGCCATGCGCGCTGGGTGGTGGGGCCGAACTTCGACCCGCGCTCCTTCGACTGGGAGGGCAACCGGCAGACGGTGCAGGACCGCGACGGCCTGCCCCTGGTGCTCTTCCGCGATGACTGGGCGCTCCAGCACGCCGAGGAGAAACACCCGGAATTGAAGTTCGTATCGGAGGCCCCGATGATTCGCGCGGCGGTCCCGGTCGCCACGGGCAGCTAGCAGCAGCCTTCCCCTTCCGGGCCGGCGGGGGGCTGGCGACCTTCATCAGGAGTGCAGAGCACCATGGACGTGGACGTACGCGCTGTACCCCCTCCGGCATCGGGGGCAGGGCGGCGGCATCGGGGGGGCCTCGCGGTGGTCGCGCTCCTCGCGACGCTCGCCCTCTGGCCCCTGTTCAAGTACCACGTCGGTCCCGACAACGAGCTGCGCCTGCGCTTCCCCGTGGGAAGCGGGCCCCTGTCGGGGAGCGTGACGTTCCAGCGCGAGGGCCATGCCCCCCAGGGTTGGGACCTGCCCGACCCCCACCTGTGGCAGTACGCGGGCGATGGCGTGCCGGAGGGGCAGCAGGAGATCCACGTCGCCCTGCCCCGGCGCGCGGTGTCGGCGGACGTCACGCTCCGCGCCCCACCGGGCAGCCGCGTCCTCCAGGTCTCCTGGGTGTCGAAGCGCGTGCCGGTGGGGTTCCTCCGTCAGGCCCCGCCGCTGGCCTTCGAACAGGAGGCCGTCGACGCCGACACCGTGCGCCTCCACGTCCCCGACCTGCGGCCGGGGTTCTGGGCGCTGGATGCCGCGGACGCCCTGTTCGTCGGGGGCGCGTGGCTGCTGCTCTGGCTCCTGCTGGAGGCGCGCTGGGGCGAGGGGAGGGCGGCCGCGTTCGCCCGGCGCCGCGCGGGCTGGGCCCGGTACGCGCTGCCGCTCGCGCTGGCGTGGGGCTCCTGGTGGATGGCGTTCTTCCCCGGCCTCGTGTCGTTTGATCCGCTGTCCCAGTGGCAGCAGCTCAAGACGGGGGAGTTCGCCAACTGGCACCCGGCCTTCCACACCTGGTGGATGGGCGCGTTCGGGCTGCCGTTCGAGTCGCTGGGCGCGGTGAGCGGCTTCCAGGTGCTGTTCTTCGCCACGGCGATGGGCAAGGTGCTGGAGGAGCTGGGGCACTGGAAGGTGCCCGCCTGGGCCCGCTGGGGCGTGGTGCTCTGGACGGGGCTGTCCCCGGCGGTGGCCACCAACATCATCGCGGTGTGGAAGGACGCGCCCTTCACGCTGATGTGCCTGGTGTCCGTGCTGCTGCTGCTGCGCCTGGAGCGCACGCGGGACGTGGGCCTGGGCCCCGCGCTGCGCCTGGGGCTGTGCGTGGCGTGCATCGGCCTGTTGCGGCACAACGGGGTGCTGGTGGCGCTGCCGGTGCTGCTCACCGGACTGTGGCGGATGTCGGACCGCCGCGCCCGCGCGGTGCTGCTGGCGACGGGGCTGGGCGGCATCCTGTTCGTGCGAGGCCCCGTCCATGCGCTGGCGAAGGTGGCGCCGACGCCCTCCACGCTCACGCAGGTGCTGACCCTGCACCGGCTGGCCGCGATGGTGAACTCGCCGTACCTGTCGCCCGACGACGCGAAGACGCTCTCCGAGCTGATGCCCCTGGAGCAGTGGCGCAGCCGCTACCTGTGCTTCGCCGCGGGCCCGCTCATCTTCAGCGCGTCACCGTTGACGGCCGAGCGGCTGGCTGGCTCTTATACACATCTGACGCTGCCGACGAACTC
>NZ_RAWA01000645.1 GCF_003611675.1 Corallococcus sp. CA053C | reverse complement strand
CCCCTCCCCCACCGGCTCCAGCGCGAAGCCCGGGTGCTTCGCGAGGAAGCGCTCCACCACCCGGTCGTTCTCCTCGGGCAGGACGGAGCAGGTGGCGTAGACGATGCGCGCCCCCGGCTTCACCTGCGCGGCCACCTCCGCCAGCAGCGCGGACTGGGTGGCCTGGAACTCCGTGATGGCCTTCGCGGTGAGCTTCCACTTCTGATCCGGCTCGCGCGCGAGCGACCCCGTGCCGCTGCAAGGCGCGTCCACCAGCACCACGTCCACCTCGCCCAGCGGCACCGGGTGCGGGAACGACACCTGCTTGAGGCCGAACTCGCGCACCCGCTCGCGCGCGTCCGACAGCCGCCGCTTGGAACGGTCCCCGGCGAGCACGCGCCCCTTCGCGCCCACCGCGTCCGCGAGCCCCAGCGTCTTGCCGCCGGCCCCCGCGCACACGTCCGCCACGGTGAGCCCCTGCAGCGACCCTCCGGGCGGGAGGCACGCCTGGACGATGAGCTGGCTGCCCACGTCCTGCACCTGGAGCCGCCGGGCCTTCATCACCTTCGTCTCGAAGATGCGGTGGCTGGCATCCGCCACGCGCAGCGCGTCCGGCGAGGACGGCACGGCTTCCGCCACCACGCCCTCCTCCGCCAGCGCCGCGAGCACCGCGTCCCGGGTGCCGGCGGGCCGCACGCGGAAGTGCAGCGCGGGCTCCTCGTCCAGCGACGCCATCAGCCCCGCGAGCGTCTCCACCGGGTACACGTCCGCCAGCCGCTGCGTCAGCCACCCCGGGAAGGAGTACCGGGTGGCGAGCCGGTCCACGACGGACTCCGACTCCGAGGCGGGCGGCTCCGGCAGGGGCTTCGTGACGAGCCCCTCCAGCACCGCGTCATGCAGGGTGCGCGGCCGCACCGGGCCCGGCAGCCGCACCTCCGCGCCGATGCGCGTCCAGCCCTCGCCGCAGAAGAGCCGCCGCCAGAGGGTGTAGCGCACCAGCGCCTGATCCTCCGTCATGACGAGCTTCGCGTGCGAATGCCCCAGCTGGCGCGCCGCCAGGTCCAGGAGCCGCTGGTGCCGGGACAGCTCGCGCGCGGCCATCGCCACGAAGCGGCGCTCCTGCCCGCCCAGCCCTTCCGCCTCCCGCAGCGCGGTGGCGAGCGCGGCCTTCAGGGGGTCTCCCTTGAGCACCGCGATGTGGGTCTCCAGGGCGGCGGTGGCCGCTTTCCGGGACGGACGCCCCAGGCGCGACGGATCATGCGGCGAGGGCCAGAGGGGGATTTCCACGGTGACCTCGTCCCCTACCCGCGCAGCGGCACGCACACCGCCACCGCGCCCGTTCGCGTCTTCACCCGGGGCGCTGCCCCCACGGCGAGGAACAGATAGCAGGGGGCGGCGTAGTGCTCCCCGTCCAGGTCCAGGGAGCCTTCGAGGAGCAGGAGCGCGTCCGCGCCCGACGGGCGGCGCCACTGGAAGTCCGCCTCGGACGTCAACCGTACCCACGTCCAGGGAGCCTGCGTCGGGGCGGTGGCCGTCCGGGCGCCAGGGGCGAGCTCCGTCCAGTCCGCCGAGCCCTCCGACAGGGGGGCCTCCGAAGCGGCGACCGCCTGGCGCTTGAGTTCCAGGAAGCGCTCCACGAGCCCCATGATGTCGTCCACCTGGAAGGGCTTGATCAGCAGCCCGTCCGGCTCGAAGGGGTGCAGGGCCTCGGCCACCTCGTCGGGGCCCGCGGCGCTGACGACGACGACGGGGTGCAGCCGGCGACGGGCGGCTTCGAGGATGCTCCGGCCGTCGTTGTGGCCCCCCGCGATGCGCAGGTCGGTCATCACCAGATCGAAGCGCCCGGTCTCCAGGGCGCTGAGCGCTTCGTCGATGGTGCCTACCGCCTGCACGTCCGCCAGCTCGGAGACAAGCTCGCCCATGCCTTCACGAAGGCTCGCGTCGTCCTCGACCAGCAGTACCTTCATCGCGTCTCCCGGCGCGGAGGACAGGGGGCTGCTTTCACGTTCGGGCCATCCGGAGGCGGCATCTCGGACGCCGGGGGTGCGTTGGGGGAATGGCCCTCCCCGGACTCGAACCGGGACGCGGGGTCAGCCGCAGCGGATTTTGAGTCCGCCTCGTCTACCAATTTCGACAGAGGGCCCCTTGGGTGAAAGCGAGGCGGCCAAACGTATATCGCGCCTTCGAATCGTGTGCATCCGAAGATTGCGGCGTTCCACGCACACCGCTAAAGGGGCTGCGCATGTACAACCTCCTCATCTCCCTGGCCGTGGGGCTGGCCGTCGGAGCGCTGGTCAAGCTCGTCGGCGGCTTCTCCTGGTGGGCCGGCATCGTGCCCGGCGTCATCGCCCTCTTCGCCACCTACATCGTGCTCGCCCGACGGGTCTCCACCCGCGTGCAGGCGCTCATGACGACGGTCCAGAATGATCTCCAGGGCCAGCCCGCCAACCAGAAGGAAGCCCAGGGCCGCGTGGACCGGGCCGTGAAGACGCTGGAGCAGGGCCTCGTCTGGGACAAGTGGCAGTTCCTCATCGGGCCGGAGATCCACGCGCAGATCGGCATGCTCAAGTACATGGTGAAGGACCTGGACGGGGCGAAGTCCCACCTGGAGAAGGCCAGCGGCCGCAACTACATGGCCAAGGCCATGGAAGGCGCCCTGCACTTCCGCCGGGACGACAAGCCCGCCATGAAGGCCGCCTTCGAGGCCGCGGTGAAGAGCGGCAAGAAGGAGTCCATCGTCTGGGCCGTGTACGCGTGGTGCCTGCTGCAGCACAAGGACAAGGACGGCGCCCAGCGGGTGCTCGCGCGAGCGGTGGAGCAGAACCCCTCCGACGAGAAGCTCAAGGGAAGCCTCGCCCAGCTGCAGAACGACAAGCGCCTGAAGATGAAGCCCTACGAGCCGCTGTGGTGGCAGTTCGGCCTCGAAGCGCCGCCGATGATGCCGCCCATGGGTGGCCGCCGCGTGCAGTTCACCCACCGCCGCTGAAGCACTTGAACCGTTGAGGTGCCGCGGCCGCGCACATGCGGCCGCCGCCTCGGGTTGTCTCGTCAACACCTGCAACGTCGAGGCGGCCTCCTTCCAGGGGGCCCTCCGTTGCTCCGCTGTCCGGCAATTCCTACCGACCGGGCCTCCCTGACGCTGCAACGTCTTCCGATCGCCGTGTTGGCTGATCCGTCAGGTCCCCTCCAACCCCCTGAAATGAGGCAGGCCCGTGAAGGGATCGCGGGGGCACAGGGCTTGCTCTCGGGCAGGGGCACGCGGACATCCGGGACAGACGGGTCCTGGAGTCTCGCGGAGGCGGACGGGCTTGGCAGCCGGAGGTCTCGGGTGAAGTTTGGATGGGTGGGTGGGTGCTTGC
>NZ_RAWA01000644.1 GCF_003611675.1 Corallococcus sp. CA053C | reverse complement strand
CCCCAGGCTCCGGTGTCCGCGAGCGCCCCGGGCACCCTGCCCCCGGACGACGAGGACGCCCCGCGCTTCATCAAGCGCGAGCTGCCCCGCCCCCGCGGCCGCTTCACCCGCGTGGAGGCCCAGCGACTGTCGTTCTTCGAACTGACGCGCGCCGAGGGCAAGGCCACGCTGGAGGAGGCCATCGAGGCCACGGAGCACCGCTACTCGCTCCTGCGCACGCTGGAGCACCGCTACAACGGCCCGCGCGGCGAGCTGACCCAGGTGGACATGGAGAACGCGCTGCGCCAGCACGGCATCATGGAGGTGCTGGAGGAGCGGGAGCGCAACAACCTCCTGACCGCCTACGCCGCGCAGCGTGGCGCCACCGGCCGCGTGGGCTGGGCGCTGGGCCTGAGCCCCAGCGAGCTGCAGCGGCTGACGCACGCGCTCCACCTCTCCGGGGAAGTGGAGAACCTGCGCGAGCGGTTCCGCTCCGAGGTGCTGACCAACTCCCATCTCACCCACCGGCTGGATCTGCTCGGCCGGGACAAGTACCTGGCGGACCTGGGCATCCAGAAGAAGTTCACCGACTCGCTCCGCAAGGAGCTGGAGCGGCTGGTGAAGGATTCGATGTCGGACGCCACTGATCTCCACTCGCTGGCCAACGCCGTGGGTCGTAAACACGGCGCGCCCGCGGAGCTGGTCACCCGCGCCTTCGAGCGCCTGGGGCTGGCGGAGTCCCTGCGCAAGCAGCTCTCCTCCCAGACCCTGCCCCCTTCGCCCTGAGACGAGGTACCCACCCCATGCCCATCTACGAGTACGGCTGCTCGGCCTGTGGAAAGACCATCGACGTGTTGCAGAAGATGTCCGACCCCGCTCCCGCCGCGTGCACCGCGTGCGGCGCCCCGGGGACGCTGACCAAGCAGGTCAGCCGCTCCAGCTTCCACCTCAAGGGCGGTGGCTGGTACTCGGACCTCTACGGCTCCACCAAGAAGGACGGCGGAGGCGCTTCGTCGTCCTCCACGCCCGCGGCGTCAACGAGCACCGCCGCGCCGGCCAGCAGCACGCCCGCGGCGAGCACCAGCGCACCGGCGGCGGCCTCCGGCGGCACGTCGTCCGCGTCCGGCGACAAGTCGTAGCAGGCTGAAAATTCGCTGGGGGGCCGGGCTGGGCGCACACTTCGTGTCGTGCCCTTCCCGCCCTCGAAGCGTCCTCCCCGCCACTGCGCGCTGTGCGGTCATCCGGAGCTGACGGATGCGCGGGGGCAGGGGCGGTTCCTCCTGGTGGCCGACCCTCACGGCCGGGGCCCGGTGTGTCCCGCGCAGCGCGGCTGCCGCAACGGCAAGCTCGCCTCGGCGGACACGCCGGCGCTGACGCAGGCCATCCGCTAGGCTAAGCAAGCACCCGTTCCGCGCGCGTTCCATCCCGCGCGCGTCCAGGTGCCATGTCGCCTTCCTCCTCCCGTCCGTCGTCCCTCCTCCTGGTGCCGCTGCTGGCCGTCGTTTGTGCCAGCGTTGGCACCGGCTGCGCGTCCGCCACCCGCATGTCCCCCGAGGATCGCGCCTCGTTGGACCGCGCCCTCACCGGTCCGGACGCGGATCAATACCTGCGCGTGTCCGCGTACCTGACGCCCTTCTTCGGCGACGGCTCCAAGCGGCTCCTGACGCCCTACCCGCCCGAGGACGTGCGGCTGCTGGACGACACCAGCGGCAAGCCCATCAGCCCCGGCGCCATCCAGGCCACGGTGCCCGCGGGCGCGCGCGTGCGGATCACGAAGGTGGAGTTCCCCACCGCGTGGGTCGTCACCGAGCGGCTCCTCTACACCCCGCGCTCCTGGCCCTGGGTGTACCTGACGGTGGAGGGCGCGCCGCCGGGCGAACAGGTGGTGCTGGTGCTCCCGCCCAACCTGGACCGGCCGCTCGACTTCCGCACGGAGCTGGAGAAGACGCTGTCGCCGCACTCGCTGAAGGATCAGCTGGACGGCTTCAGCGCCGCGGTGAAGGAGGCCGTGCGCACCAAGAAGCTGGTGGCGGACATGCCCGCGGACGCGGTGCGCATGGCGTGGGGCCCGCCGGAGACGGTGCGCCGCACGCTGGAGGGCACGGCGAAGAACGAGGAGTGGCGCTACGCCGGGGAGCGCCGCAAGGCGTTCCTCACCGACGGCCGCCTGGTGCGCGCCGAGGAAGCGGGCGCCGCCGTCCTGCCCTGAGGGACTTGCCGGGGCTTTGAAGACGCCTAGCGACGGCCGCCGCGGCGGTGCTGCTTCTTGCCGCCGCCGCCACCGCCGCCCTTGCGCTGGGCCTGGGCCTCGCCGGGACGGGTGAGGCGGGGCAGCTCGCCGGCCATCACCGGCCAGTAGTCGCCCTTGAAGAGCTCTTCCACGAGCTGCGCCTGGGTGAGCACGTCGCGCTTGAAGAAGGTGGCGCCCCGGCCCATCTCGTCCAGGGAGCCGCGCGCGTCGCTGCCGCCCACGCAGGGCAGCTTGAGCACGTCCGCGGCCTCCACGGCCAGGTCGTTGGCGGTCTGCTTCACCTTGGCGTTGTAGCCCTCCACGGCGCACAGCACGCCCGACAGCGAGCGCACGTACTCCATGGCGGGATTGGGCACGTCCCGGTCAAAAGGCCGCGCCGCGACGATGGCCGCGCCCAGGGCCTTCACCTTGGGCAGGCACTCCGCCGCGCTCCACGGCTTCTCCCGGTTGCTGCCCCACAGCTGCACGGGCTCCGGCGCCAGCTCCGGCTTCGGGAAGAAGCACAGGTACTGGCCGCGGTCCGTGACGAGCTCCAGCCCGACGAACACCTTCACCTTGGCCTTGGCGCCGATCTCGAAGAGCTCGTCGCAGCCGTCCTGGGTGTTGGTCTCCGTGAACGCGACCGCGTCCAGGCCGAACAGCGCCGCCCGCTCCAGCACGGCGCGCGGCTCCAGGTCGCACCCCTTGGACAGGTGGGAATGGGCGTGTAGGTCGATGAGCATGGGCGACGCGTGCCTAACAGGCCTCCCAGGGCCTGTCGAGCCTGCGCGAAGGCCCGGGAAGGCGGCCGCGAAGGCACCCGTCCCTCAGGCGAAGGCGTAGGACTGGAAGTTGCCCTGCTTGGCCTGGGTGTTCTTCTCCTCGTAGGTGCGGATGAGGTAGCCCATCAGCATCAGCGACGAGGTGTTCTCCAGCACCCGGGAAGGATCCTTGGAGATGAGGTTGGCGCTGTAGTTCAGGAAGAACTGCGCCAGCTCTTCGCCCGCCTCTTTCACGATGAGGGCGTTCAGAGCGCTCGGCTCCATGGTGCGGATGGTGTTGATGAAATCCACCGCGAGGTCCTTCTTCGTCTTCATGTCCACGGTCCTGCCCCCTTTTGCCCGCCCATGCCCTAGGG
>NZ_RAWA01000643.1 GCF_003611675.1 Corallococcus sp. CA053C | reverse complement strand
TGGTGGGGCGGAGGGGCAGCGCGGACGGACGAAGGTCGACAGCCATGACGGGCTCCAGGAGCGACACAGGAGAGGAAGGGGAGGGGCGCGGGGCGCTGTGCGCCAGGGTGCTCCTCCGTACGCAGGGCTTCGGGGGCGGGTTACACGGCGGTGGTTTTCACTGGCTGACACCCGCCCGGACTCGGAGGCCTGGCTGGGGGTTGTGGGCTCCAGGCGCGTGCCTAGGTTGCCGGCGCCCATGAAGAATGAACTGCACCCGAAGGCGGCGAAGCCCGTCCGCGTGGCACACGTGATGTACGGCCTGGAGATGGGCGGACTGGAACAGCTGGTGGTCCGGCTGTCCGACCACGGCCGCTCCCGGGGCATCGACTCGGTGGTGCTGGCGCTGGGGCCCGACGGCCCGGTGCGCGAGCTGCTCCAGCGCGCCAACATCCCCACCGTGTGGCTGGGCGGGCTGGCGGGCATGACGCCCACGGCCATCCGCCGGCTGGCCCAGGAGGTGGACGCCTTCGGCGCCGACGTGGTGCATGGCCACGACGTGGGGCCCTGGCTCAACGCTGTCGCCACGAGGACGCTACGCCCGCGCACGCCCGTGCTGGGCACCTTCCATCAGACCGTGGAGCCGCAGGGCAAGCTGCGCCCCGCGGCCATGGCCGCCGCGGTCTTCACCCAGTCGCTGGTGGCGTGCGGCAGTGAGGTCCGCGCCAGCCTGGAGCGCTGGAGCCCGAAGCTGCTCTCCAACGTGGTCACCATCGAGAACGGCGTGCCGCTCACCGTGTCCACGGGCGCCGAGGCCCGCCGCGACGCGCGCGAGCGCCTGGGGCTGCCGCAGGACGCCACCGTGGTGGGCTACCTGGGCCGTCTGTCCGAGGAGAAGGGCCCGGACCTGCTCGTGGACGCGTTCCTGCGCCACTTCGCGGACGCGCCGGATATGCACCTGGTGATGATTGGCCCCGGCCCGATGGAGGCCTCGCTGCGCGCTCGCGCCGCCGCGTCTCCGCTCGCCGGTCGGGTGGACTTCACGGGCGCCCTGCTGGAGGCCAGCAAGCTTCTGCCTGCCTTTGATGTCTACGTTCAGCCCTCGCGTCGCGAGGGCCGCTCGCTGTCGCTGCTGGAGGCGATGGCGGTGGGCCTGCCCACGGTGTCGCACGCTATCCCCGCCATCCAGGAGGTGCACCGCGATGGCCAGACGGCGCTCCTCGTGCCGTCGGGTGACGTGGACGCGCTCGCGGGCGCGGTGAAGCGGCTGGCCCAGGACGCGGACCTGCGTGCGCGGCTGGGCGAGGCCGCGAAGCGCGAGGCGCAGCGCTACTCGCTCTCCACCATGGTGGACACGTACGCGCAGCTCTACCGGGGGGCCGCGGCTCGCGCCCAGGCGTGAGCGCGACGAAGCCACGGGTGACACCTTCCATCCTCCACGTGCGCAGTACGTGCGGCCTGTACGGCGCCGAGCGGGCGTTGCTGTCGCTGGCCGGAGCGACACCGTCCCCGTGGAGGGCGCAGGTGTGCAGTCTCGTGTCTCCGGGACGCGCGGACGTGCTCTCGGGCGCCGCGCGCGAGCAGGGGTTGGATGCCCTGACGCTGGAGGTGCCCGGCCGCTTCAGCGCGATGGCCGTGGCCACGCTGGCTTCGGAGGTGCGCCGCCGGGGCGTGGGCCTGATCCACGCGCATGACTACAAGTCGCTCACGCTGGGCGCCGCGGCGAGCGCGCTGGCCGGAGTGCCCCTGGTGGCGACGTACCATGGGGACACCGGCGCCACGCCCGCGTTGATTGCCTATGAGGGATTGGCGCGCGTGCTGGGCAACTGCACGAGCGCGGTGGCGGCGGTGTCCCGGGAACTGGCCACGCGCCTGCGCCGGTACGTGCACCGCTCGCCGGTGGTGTACATCCCCAACGCGTTGCCGCTCGCGAAGGCCTGCACGGAAGCAGAGCGGCTCCAGGCCCGTGAGGCGCTGGGCCTTTCGCCTGACGTGTCTGTCATTGCGTTGGTCGGGCGGCTGTCAGTGGAGAAGGGGCCCCAGGTGCTCCTGGAGGCCCTGCGGATCTTGGATCGGACGCCCGGCGCCACGGTGCCCACGCTGTTGCTCGTGGGAGATGGTCCCCTGCGGGAGTCGCTGGAGGTCCAGGCTCAAGGGCTGCCAGTGCACTTCCTGGGGTTCCGTTCGGACGTGCGGGACGTGTACGCGGCGGCGGACGCGGTGGTGATGCCTTCTCTGCGGGAAGGCATGCCCCTGGTCGCGCTGGAGGCGATGGCGGCGGGACGGCCGCTGATCGCTTCGGGCGTCGGTGAGTTGCCGCACGTCCTGGGCACGGGGCGCGGGCTGGTGGTGCCTCCGGGCGACGCGAACACGCTGGCCTCCGCGCTCGCGGGGCTGCTGTCGGCGCCGGGCTGGCGAGAGCGGATGGCCAGTGCTGCCCGCGAGTACGTGGTGGCCCACCATGCGCCGGAGCGGATGGCGCAGCGCTACGTGGAATCGCTCTACCTGCCGGCCCTGGATGCGCCCGTGTCACACGCGGCGGTCGGGTAGGGGAGCCGCCGCTTCCGGTCAGGCTTCCTCGTCCGGCAAGAGCGTGCGGAGAAACTCGTCGTCGGGGCCAAGCGGACGCCAGCCAGCAGGGGGCGGATTGGCGAGGAGCGACGTCCTGCATTGGCGTGCGCGCTCCTTATGCGTGTCTGGAGTAAAGGCAATCCAGGGGCCAAGTGCCTTGGCAACCTTGAAGCGGTTGTCGTCATCCAACACGGCCGGCCAACCAGCAGGGATGCTCCCCCACAGCTCGCGCACAAGTTGTCCACGTACCAAGCGGGTCACTTGCTTGCCTCTCACCGCTTCAGCCACCAGTCCATCGTACACCTGAATTCCAGCAACGTCGTCCGGACCCAACTCCTCGGCCAGCGCCACCAACGATGCGGTGGGTCGGGCCTCGGCAAAAGCCGTGAGTGAGTCGTAGCCCCGCTCGCGGACGCGCTCATACAAGCGGGCCTTCCAGTTCTCCCGCCATGAACGTCCGTCGATCATCGGCTCCTCCCTTTCGTGAACGTGATTGGGACTTTGTAGATCTTCATACGCTCCACGACGATGTCCAGGACCTGATTCCGCGTCAACCTCCGACCTGCCGTGATCTCAGCTTCGTGCAGAGCCTCCATGATCATCCGGTTCCACTCACCGGGCCACATGCGTCCCAGCTTCCAGTTGCCTCCACCGTGAATCGCCTCATGATCGGCCTGTTCCAGCCGGACGCAGAACTGGTCGATGTCCATGTCGCCCCTGAAGCCGCGCCGCTCGAACCACTCGCGGTGCTCCTGCGGCAGCACGTGGTGTTTCGGAGCGTCCGACATGCCCGCCCCCGCCC
>NZ_RAWA01000642.1 GCF_003611675.1 Corallococcus sp. CA053C | reverse complement strand
AGGAGCAGCAGGGCGGCGTGGCGCATGGGCAAGGGGAAACTCTACCTTGCACGGGTGATTGCGCGGCGCGTAGATTGCCGCGCGCTCCATGGCCCGGGAAAAGGACAACATTGCTCTGTCCGATGAGCACAACACCCGCGGCATCGAGCTGGCGGACCGGGGCTGGCTGGACGAGGCCATCAAGGAGTTCAGGAAGGCCATCGACCTGGACCCCACGTCGGCGCATGCGCACGACAACCTGGCCACGGTCTACGCGGAGAAGAAGCAGTTCCGCGAGGCGCTGGGCGAGTACCTCACCGCGCTGAAGCTGGAGCCGGAGAGCGCCACCGCGCACTACAACCTGGCCTGCTTCCTCTCCACCCACGCCAGCGAGATGGCGGTGGAGGAGTACAAGGAGGCCATCGAGCTGGATCCGGAGTACCCGGACGCCCACCTCAACCTGGGCCTCACGTACGCGGACCAGGGGCGGGTGGAGGAGGCGATGCGCGAGCTCCAGTCCGCCATCGAGCTGGATCCGCAGGACGCCTTCCCCCGGCACGAGCTGGCGGCGCTGATGATGGACGAGGGCGACTACCGCTCCTCCATCACCCAGCTGAAGGAAGTGGTGCGGCTGGAGCCGGACAACTTCGAGGCGCAGCTGGACCTGGGCATCTGCTACGCCCAGAAGGGCTTCTACGCTGAAGCGGAGCGCGCCTATGAGCGCGCCCGGGCGTTGAATGCGGAAGACCTGTTGCTCAACTACAACCTGGCGGCGCTGTACGCGCTGTGGGGCCGTCCGAAGGACTCCGTCCAGTACCTGCAGAAGGCGCTGGCGGCGGACCGTCAGAAGGTCCTGGGGTGGCTGTCCGCCGACCCCATGTTCGACGTGCTCAAGGGCGATCCGGACTTCGAAGCCCTCTTCTGAGGGACCACACAATGGAATGGGTTTTCCTGGGGCTGGCGCTGCTGCTGGTCGTCGCGAACGGCTTCTTCGTGGCGACGGAGTTCGCCATCGTGAAGATTCGCGCCACGCGTCTCCAATCCTTGGTGGACGAGGGCACGCCCGGCGCGGGCATGGCCCTGAAGATGGTCAGCGAGCTGGACGCGTACCTGTCCGCCACGCAGTTCGGCATCACGCTCGCGTCGCTGGGCCTGGGCTGGCTGGGTGAGCCCGCGTTCGCGCACCTCCTGGAGCCGGTGCTGACGCGCATCGTGCCGGAGGGCTCCGCGGCGACGCTCGCGCACAGCGCGGCGGTGGTCATCGCCTTCAGCATCATCACGTTCCTGCACATCGTGCTGGGGGAGCTGGCCCCCAAGAGCCTCGCCATCCAGCGCGCGGAGCAGACGACGCTCGCGGTCGCGCTGCCCATGCGCGCGTTCTACTTCCTCTTCTACCCGGCCATCCGGCTGCTCAACTGGCTGGCGTCGCTGGTGCTCAAGGCGTTCGGTCTGCACTCGGCCGGTGAGTCGCACGAGGCCACGAGCGAGGAGGAGCTGCGCGTCATCCTGCACAGCTCCGCGCAGGCGGGCGCCATCACCACGGCCCGGGCGGAGCTGCTGGAGCGCGCGCTGGAGATGGCGCAGAAGACGGCACGGCAGGTGATGGTCCCCCGCAACCAGATGCGCTACCTGGACGTGGAGGAGGCGCTCGACAAGAACGTGGTGGACGCACGCGCGTCCGGACACACGTGGCTGCCGGTGTGCCGGGGCAACCTCGATGACGTCGAGGGCGTGGTCAACGTGAAGGACCTGTTCTTCCTCCTGTCGCGCGGAGAGCTGCGCAGCCTGTCCCAGGTGCAGCGGCCGGTGCTCTTCATCCCGGAGAACGCGACGCTGGAGCAGCTGCTGGCGGAGTTCCGCCGCCGCCGCCGGCAGATCGCCATGGTGGTGGACGAGCACGGCGGCACGTCCGGCCTCGTCACCATCGCGGACGTGGTGTCGGAGGTGGTGGGCGACGTGGCGGAGCTGGGGCGGCGCGTGGAGGAAGTGCGTGCGCTGCCGGGCGGCCGCTTCGAGCTGCCGGGCACCGCGCAGCTGGACGACCTGGAAGCGCAGCTGGACGTGGACTTCGACCTGAGCGACGACGAGAAGGGCGAGGTCACCACCATCGCCGGCTACCTGATGACGAAGCTGGGCCGCGTGCCGGAGAAGGGCGACAGCCTCAAGCTCGATATGTGGCGCATCCTCGTGGAGGAGGTGGACGGGCCGCGCGTGGTGCGCGTGACGGTGGAGCCGCAGTCGCGCCCCTCCGTCACCACGCCGGGCGGCAGCCGTCCGACGGAGCCGCCCGCCTCATCCGGCGAGCCGGCTTGAGACTCCGGGCCGCCTTCAGCCCTTGGTGGCCTTCGGGGCCTTCTTCGCGCCGTTCTTGAGCGCGGCCGGCTGCACCTTGGCCTTGGGCCGGTCCACCTTGAGCAGCTCCAGGTTGGTCTCGCCGTCGGTCGTCAGCTTGATGATGCCGACGTCCGGCGCGAACCACATCAGGCTCTCCATGGAGCGCCCCTCCGAACCGGGGCGGCTGGCGCGGGCCGTGGTGATGTTCTTGATCTTCAGCGCCTTGAAGGTTCCACCCTGGACGGTGATCTCCTCCTCGCCCAGCACCGTGGCCTCCTTGTCGAAGGTCGTGGCGATGGTGGGGCGCAGGCCGCCCTTCTTCGCCGGGGGCTGGAGCTTCACCGACAGGCTGTTCTTCCACGTCCCGCCCGGCACCATCACCGACGGGGCGGGCACGGCGACGCCCTCCATGTTCACCACCTGCATGTCCATGCCGGACGCGGACAGGAGCGTGCCCTCCAGGCCGCCCAGCCCCGTGCGCACCCCCTGGGCGTCACAGGTGAGCTCCGTCTGGCCGTTGCGCCCCTTGAGGCTGACCGCGAGCAGGGCCTTCACCGTCCCATCCGGGGCCGGCACGACGTCCTTCGTCGTCAGCACCAGCTCCGAGGACCGGCCGGCGCGGTACGTCAGCGCCAGGCCCTCCTCCATGGGAAACCACGGGTTTGGACACGGGGCCGGCGCTGCCGCCACGACCATGTCAGACCGGGGTGCTACCTGAGACGTCGGGGACGCGCCCACGAGGAGCGACAGGGCGAACAAGGGCTGAAACGTAGGCCGCCTCCAGAAAGGTCAAGAGCAAGGTAGGGTGGGACGTCTGCTTTGCAAGGGTGATGCGAGGTCGCCTGCTCCCCTG
>NZ_RAWA01000641.1 GCF_003611675.1 Corallococcus sp. CA053C | reverse complement strand
TAGCCCACCCACCCGAGGACACCGCAAAGGGGTGGGGGGCGGGACCTTCCCCGGGTGTTCCGGCGTACAGTGGATGAACGGGGTGAGTGCATGACGGGTCGCATCCAGCGTCGGCGGTGGGTCGCCGGCGGGCTTGGCGTTTTGCTCGTGGGGGGAGGCCTGGCCATGGCCGCGTCCGGGCGGTGTCTCTCCGCCTGGGTGTTCCAGGGCGTGGAGGTCCACCAGTGCCCGGACGGCGCGTTCCGCCAGACGGCGGGGCTGTCCGCCGACGGCCTGGCGCGAGGCGCTTCCAGTCGCGTGGCGGTCTGGGCGGAGGCGCACGCGGTGGACGAACAGGGCAACGTCCTGCGGGCGCCCGTGGGCCGGGGCACCGCGGCGCTGTTCCTGGTGGACGCGGCCGGCAAGGAGACGCCCCTGCCGGTGGACGAACAATCCCGCTGGGAGCGCGAAGGCAATGGACCGTTGACGGCGCCGATGACGCTGCCTCAGGTGCCGGACGGCGACTACCGGCTGCGCGCGCGCGTCACCACGCCGCTGGGCAGCGACACGGTGGAGGCGGCCCTGCCGCTGTACGCGCCCGCGCGGGTGCGGGTGCTGACGGACCGGCCCCTGTATGAGCCCGGGCACCGGGTGCGCTTCCGCGCGGTGGTGCTGCGCGCGAAGGACCTGTCGCCGCTCGACGGGCGGCCGGGGACGTGGAAGGTGATGGACCCCACCGGGGAGGTGGTGCTGGAGGAGCGCGCCCCCGCGGGGCCCTGGGGCGTGGTGGCCGGGGACCTTCCGCTGGACCGGGGCGCGAACACGGGCGAGTGGACGGTGGCGTGGACCAGCGGCGGCGCGTCCGGCGAGTCGCGCTTCACGGTGGAGCCCTTCAGCCTGCCGCGTCTGCGGATGGAGGCCCAGAGCCCGAAGCCCTTCTGGCGCGCGAACGAGACGCCGGAGGTGACAGGGCAGGTGTCCTACGCGTCCGGCGCGCCGGTGGCGGACTCGGACGTGGCGCTCACGTGGAGCCATGCGGGCGCGTGGCCGCCTCCGCCGGAGTGGCTCAAGGGCGAGCTTCCCCAGAAGGTCCGCACGGACGCGTCGGGCCGCTTCCGGGTGACGCTGCCGCGCGTGCCCGCGGACCTGCGCGGGCAGGTGACGCTGAGCGCCCGCCTGGAGGCGAAGGACGCCACGGGCGAGCCGGTGCGGGGCGCGGTGTCGCTGCTGCTGTCCGAGGACGCGCTGGCCGTGTCCGCGGTGACGGAGCTGGAGGACGGGCTCGTCGCGGGCTTCAGCAACCGCGTGTACCTGCGCGCCACCACCGCGTCGGGCCGGGTGCTGCCGGGCGCGGAGGTGACGGTGACGCGCGCGTGGGATCCGGCGGATCCGGGCGTGCGCGCGGTGGCGGACGAGGACGGCGTGGCCGCCTTCCAGCTGGACCCGGGCCCCGCGGTGAACGTGGTGGTGCCGCCGCAGCCCGTGCGCGTGCTGCCGCGCCCGCCGCCCGTGAGCCTGGCGTCGGCGCGGGACCTGTTGAACAACGACGAGGAAGAGCAGGCGTCGATGGCGGATCAGCTCGCGCTGGAGCGCCTGCTGCCCGCGCTGCATCCCTGCGCGCGCTTCGTCTCTCCGTCCACCGGGTCCGCCACGGTGGAGCTCGCGGCGCGGGTGGCCCCGTCGGGGCAGGTGCAGGACGTGGTCGGCGCCGAGGAGGGGCCCTGCGCGTGCGTGGCGACGGTGCTGCGTAGTCGTGCGCTGTCGTCTGGCAGGGAGCGGATGCTCGTGATGCAGTTCTCCGTCACGGATCCCGGCCTGCCCCTGCTGGAGCTGGAGCCGCAGGCGGCCTTCGGTGAACCGGACGCAGTGGTCGAAGCCCTGGCCGTCCCCGCGCTGGATGCGCGCGCGTGCCTGCCGCCCACCCTGTCGGAGTCCTCGGAGCTGCCCATCACGCTGGCGTGGCGACAGGTGGCCGGGCAGCGGGACGTGGCGGTGTCGTGGGTCCCGGGGACGTCGCGGGAGCCGGTGCTCCCCACGACGGTGCTCGCGTGCATCAAGGAGCGCTTCGCGCGGATCCGCGTGCCGGCGCCAACGCCGGAGGCCTTGGAGGACGGCTCGCCGCAAGGGGCCTCCATGGGCGTGGTGCACTTCACCGTGGAGCCCCAGGAAGGGCCGGGGCAGGCCCGTCAGGCGCAGGCCACCACGTTCCTCGGCTACGAGCTCAAGGTGCGGGCGAAGTGGGACGGCCAGGACGTGGGCGAGACGAAGTGGGTGGTGCGCCCCGCGCGGCTGCCGGTCCTGCGCCTGCGGGCGACGCCCGTGCTGGCGAAGGCGGGCGAGGTCGTGAAGGTGGAGCTCTTGCGCGGCCCGGGCTTCCAGGGCGACCTGCCCCGGACGCTGGTGCTGGTGGCGGGGCAGGCGCGGCTGAAGGAGACGGTGGACATGGCCACGCGCTCGGCGCGCTTCACGCTGCCCGCGGACTTCGAGGGCTGGGCCCAGGTGGAGGGCGTGGAAGCGCAGGCGCGCGTGTACGTGGCGCCGCGCGCGAAGCTGACGGTGGAGGTGTCGCCGGACAAGCCCGCGTACGCGCCCGGAGCGCTGGCGCACCTGCAGGTCCACACGGTCGTGGACGGCAAGGACGGCGCGGCGGCGGTGGGCCTCTTCGGCGTGGACGAGACGCTGTCACAGCTCGCGCCGCTGCCGGGCGCGGATGCGCTGGATGGCCTGCGGCCCTCGCCCACGGTGTCCTCGCCGGCCTTTGGCGTGCTGGACGGCCAGGCGCTGACGATGGGGCGGATCCGCGGCGCGAACGCGGCGGCGGCGGCGCTCCTGCGGGTGACGCAGGTGCCCGCGCCGGAGGAGCTGGAGACGCGCGTGGCGGCGAGCGCGACCACGCCCTTCTCCCCGGACGCGGAGCTGACGGAGCCCTTCTACGCGGTGCTGACGGAGCTGCACGCGCAGACGCGCAAGTGGGAGCAGACGGCGCCCGCGGGCGAGACGTTGGATCCGGCGGGCCTCGCCCGGCTGTGGACGGCGTCGCTCGCCGCGTGTGAGCAGCGCGGGGAGAAGGTGACGGATGCGTTCGGCCGCAAGCTGCGGCTGTCGCGCCTGCCGTCGGACTTGCTGGAGCTGACGGATCCCCGCGCGGTGGTGGTGAGTGGAACGCGGTTGCCGGAAGACGTCGTGAACTGGGGCGCGTGGGTCGCCCGGGAGTCGCCATGAGCTCGCGTGCGATGAAGGTCGGGGCCGGTGGCCTCGTGGTGGGCTTCGTGATGGGCGTATGGGCCGTGGCGATGATGCGCAACGGCGAGACCGCTGCCTACGCGCTCGCGGCCGAGCCGATGCCTGTCGCGACCATGGCTCCTCCGATGGCGGAAGGGTATGCCGAGGCGGCCCCGCCGCCGATGCAGAAGCGCAAGACCCTGAGTTCCTTTGGCTCGAAGGGACTGGGCG
>NZ_RAWA01000640.1 GCF_003611675.1 Corallococcus sp. CA053C | reverse complement strand
GGGAGGTGCCGGCGCTGCTCGCGTTCGCGGCGGTGTTCGTGGGGCTGGCGGCGTTCAGCGTGAGCCGCCGCGAGTAGCCCCCGCGGTTGTTGGACTTGCCCGGTGCCTTCCACTACGACGGCGGCACCGCAACCTGGATCCACGTCGAGGAGACTGCCTCATGAAGCTGCGTACGCCTGGCTTGTCGATGGTCGCCGTCGTGGGGCTGCTGGCCCTGCCCGCGTGCAAGAAGGACGAAGCGCCCACGCCCGCCGTGACGGCTCCGGCGGGGGAGACGCCCCCCACGCAGCAGGCCGTGCCCCCCGCGCCGAACGCGGGCGCGGGAACGGGTGAAGCGGCGGCTCCTGCGCCCGCGGGCAACGGCGTGGTGAAGGGCACGGTGTCGTTCACCGGCACGGCGCCGGTGATGGCGGACCTGGCGCCCAGCGCCGACCCCGCGTGTGACGGCCGGCCGGAGAAGGAGCAGTCCGTGCTGGTGAAGGACGGCAAGCTCAAGAACGTGCTGGTGCGCGTGCGCGGCACGGTGGCGGGAGCGCCCGCCGCGCCTTCGACGCCGGTGGTGGTGGATCAGTCCAAGTGCACCTACGTGCCGCGCGTGCAGGGCGCGGTGGCGGGCCAGCAGGTGATGTTCAAGAACAGCGACGGCACGCTGCACAACGTGCGCGGCGTGGTGGGCGCGAGGCCGGTGTTCAACGTGGCCCAGCCGCCCTCGGGCGCGCCGGTGCAGAAGCCGATGCCGGCCGACGCGGAGGTGCTGCGCCTCAAGTGCGACGTGCACCCGTGGATGACGGCCTACGTGGTGAGCAACCCCAACCCGTACTTCACCACCACGGGCGATGACGGCACGTTCACCCTGACGGGCCTGCCCGCGGGCACGTACACGCTGGAGGCGTGGCACGAGACGCTGGGCACGAAGACGGCGGAGGTCACCGTGAAGGACGGCGCTCCGGCGGACGCCGCGTTCACGTTCGCCGCGACGGACGCGCCCGCGAAGCCGTAGCGCGGGTTTGGGGGGCCGCACGTCGCGGCCCCTCCCTACGCCTGCGGACGCTCCAGGGCGCTCGGTGGGCCCTTCTTCCGCACCGTGAAGCCCACCCGCGCGCCTCCGCCGGGCCGGTTCTCCGCGAACGTGTCCCCGCCGTGGGCCCGGGCAATCCGCTGCACCAGCGCGAGCCCCAACCCCAACGAGCCGGCCTCGCGCGCCTCGCCGCCCCGGTCCTTCCGGTAGAACGGCTGGAAGATGCGCGTCTCCTCGCCGGGCAGCAGGCCGGGGCCCCGGTCCTCCACGCAGAACGCCAGGTGTTCCGGCCCGTGGTCCTGAAGCCGGAGCGCCTCCACCCCGTTCCCATGCCGACGCGCGTTGTCGAGCAGGTTCACCAGCGCCCGGCCCAGCAGCGTCGCGTCCGCCAGCAGCGTCACGTCATCCGTCTCCGGCTGCAACAGCGTGGCGGAATGCCCGGCGCGCTCCAGTGCCTGGGCCGCGAGCACCCCCGCCTCCAGCGCCTTGGGCGTCAGCTGGCCGAAGTCCAGGCGTGAGCTCGCGAGCAGCTCGCCCACCAGCGCGTCCAGCTCCACCACCTCGCGGTCCACCTGGTCCAACGTGCGCGGGTTGCCGCCGCCATCGCGAAGCAGCTCCGTCAGCACCCGCAGCCGGGCCAGCGGCGTGCGCAGCTCGTGGGACACCGCCGCGAGCAGCTCGCGTTGATCCGCCATCTGCTTCTCGATGCGCGCCGCCATGTCGTTGAAGGACTCGGCGAGCACCGCGAACTCGCCGGTGGCGTGGCGGTGGAGGCTCGCCCGCGTCCCCAGCTTGCCCGCGCCCAGCTCCTGCGTGGCCCGTACCAGATGGTCTACCGGTCGCGCCATCTTGTAGGAGATGCCGCCCGCCGCCGTCCACAGCACGAGCACCGCGATGCCCAGGGGCAACACGCCGCGCAGGGGGCTGCGCGAGCGCATGCGCAGGTAGCACGTCCGCGCCGTGCCCAGGAGTACACCCTCGCGCATCACCGGGAAGGACGTGTCCGGCTCATCGCACGGCGCCCCTCCTCGCGCGACCACCGCGCCGGACAGATCCATCAGCTCCACGTCCACGTCCAGGTCGCTGGAGATGCTGCGCACCAGGGAAGCGCGCTCGACGGGCGCGTCCCATACCTCCGCGAAGCGGTGGCCCACGAACGCGCGCACGCGCTCCGTCTCCTGCGTCCACGTCGAGCCGCCCACCAGGTTCATCACTCCGGACACCACCAGCACCGTCACCAGGATGGTGGCTCCGAACATGACGAACAGCCGCCGCCGCAGCCGCGCCTGCACGAAGGACCCCAGCCGGCCCAGGTGCCACGGCGGACGGTGGTGCCCGTGGCGTCCGTGCCTGCCGAAGCGGGGGCGATGATGGGGAGGAACGCAGCCATCGTCGGGGTGATGCGGGTGGCGCCAGTCCATCAGGTGCCCTCTTTGGCGAAGACGTAGCCCACGCCGCGCACCGTCTTGATGAGGCGCGTGCCCACGTCCCCCAGCTTCTGGCGCAAGTGGGAGATGTGCACGTCCACCGTGCGCTCGCTCACCACCGTGTCGCTGCGACCCGCCTCGCCCAGCAGCGCGTCGCGGGGAATCACCCGGCCAGCCCGGCGCACCAGCGCGAGCAGCAGGTCGAACTCCAGGCCCGTCAGGTCCACCGCGCGCCCCTCCACCCGCACCTCGCGCCCGGACACGTCGATGGACACCCCGCTCGACTCCAGCCGGTCCGCCACCGCCGAAGGCTGGGCCCGCCGCAGCACCGCGCGCAGGCGGGCGAGCAGCTCGCGCGGTCCGAAGGGCTTGGGCAGGTAGTCGTCCGCGCCCAGCTCCAGGCCCACCACCCGGTCCGTCTCATCCCCCTTGGCGGTGAGCATCAGCACGGGGATGCGGCTCTTCGCCCGGATGCGCTTGCACACCTCCAGCCCATCCATGCCCGGCATCATCACGTCCAGCAGCACGGCGTCGAAGGCGTGGGCCTCCAGCGCCGCCAGCCCGCGTCCACCGTCGGGCGCGTGGCTGACGGTGATGCCGTTCTGCCCGAGGTACTCCGCGAGCAGCTCGAACATCCGGGTGTCGTCATCGATGAGCAGGACGCGGGTGGGCATGGGCGACCGGAATCCTAACGCGCTCCCGACGCTTCAGCGGGCCCCGAGGCATTCCCCGAGCCATCCCCCGAGGCATTCGGGGCCCGCTGCGCGTGCCAGTCCCAGTACGGCGGCGCTCCGTTGCGGTAGGCGGTGGCGCCCCAGTCGCCGCGGTGGCACGAGGAGCGGTGGTGGCGGGCGAGGCTCGCGAAGCCGGAGGCATAGCCTCCGAGGGCACCCGCGGCGAGGAGGACGACGAGCAAGCGGTGTCTCATGGGAAATCTCCAGGAAGAGGAAGGGGGAAGAGGGGAGGCTTCAGATCATCGAGGGCGGGGCGTCATCG
>NZ_RAWA01000063.1 GCF_003611675.1 Corallococcus sp. CA053C | reverse complement strand
ACCTGGGCCCCGCCGCGTGCCGGAGCCTGGACGCGGTGCTGGCGGACGTCCTCCAAGCCGACGCCGGCCCCACCGACGATGCCGGAACCGCCTGGAGCGCCGTGAGCCGGCAGCTCGGCGACTGCCCCACCCCTCCGGCCACCGCCTGCGCGCGGGGCACGGCCCTGGCCGCCCGCGCGCCGCTCATCGACCCCATCCACGGGAATGCGCTGCCCCGCGCGCTGCTCGCCACCCTGTGCGAGCGCTGCGCGCCTGGGGACAACCCCTGCGGCCAGGCGGTGACGCGGGCGCTGGAGCAGGCCTCGCGCCGTGAGCGGCCGGACCTCCAGGAAGCGCGCTGGAGCCTGGAGCACGCGGGGGCGGCCCTGGGAACGGGGTGCCAGGAGCTCGTTCGCTCGGCCCTGGGGCCTGCGGCCGTATCGGGGCCGGACGTGGAGCCCTCCGTGCTGGCGCTGGCGGAGGCGCTGTCGCCCACCTGTGTGAAGACGGGGCAGCTTCCCCTGCCGGTGCTGAACGCGGCGGCCGTCCAGCAGGGTGCGCGGGCCCCGTGGCTCGCGACGCTGTTTACCGGAGGCACCGTGGAGACGGCGCCCATCGAACCGGATCAGTCCACGGGCGCGGGCGACGCGTTCCGCGCGTTCGATCAGGACGCGCTGTCGGGCGTGAAGCTGCCGCTGGAGTCGGAAGGGGCGCTGCGCCTGGGCTACGCGCCGGCGCTGCAGCACGTGGCGTCGTTCCAGGTGCGCGCGACGGGTCCGGGCACGCTGCGCGCGATCATCCGCGCGCCGGACGGCGTGGGACGCAAGGACAGCCAGGGCGCGGCCTTCCACGTCGATCCCACCGTCTGCCGCTTCCGCGGCACGGGCGCGTGGGAGATCTGCAAGCCCGCCGTTCCACTGCTCGACGTGGACGCAGTGAGCGTCCTGCCGGAGCGGCCGGGCGTGGAGTTGAAGGAGCTGGAGATCATCGGCGCCCGGTAGCGCGGGCGCCAGAAATCACGCGGCGTCGGAACGGGGGTCCGACGTCGCTCGCGTGGAACTCAGGCGATGAGGCCGCGCTCGCGCGCCGTCTTGAAGATGCCGGACGCGTCCCGCTTCAGCGCGGTGGAGACGTCCTTGACGATGGCGTCCGCCGACTTGGCGACCGACAGGTAGTTGTCGAACGTGCGCGTGAGGATGAGCACGCCCGAGATGATGACTCGCTGGAGGTTGTGCTGCAGGTCCGTGCCTTCGTACACCAGCCAGGACTGCTCACAGAACCGGCGACCCTCGGCCACCATCTGGTTCAGGTGCGCGCGCTCGGTCGCGTCCGGAACCTTGGCCTTGGGGCTGATGGAGGCGATGTACAGCACGTTCGTCCCCAGCCGCTGGGTCGCCTCCTCCATCTGCGCCATGATGGCCGCGACGTCGTCCTTCGTCGGCGGGTTGTGCCAACGCGAGAAGAACACGCGGTCGATGAGTTCGGATTGGTACGTGGAAGTCACGAATCCTCCGGTGAAGCGAACGCTGAGACTGGGGCGCCTCGTTAGGCGCGGCCCGCGCCGCAAGGCGGAATCTGTACCAGGATCGCAGGAGCGGTTGAAGAGTAGCGGACACACTCCTGCACCTTTGGGGCGCTTGTGTGCCAGCCACGCTGTCAGGCTGCAGTACAGCTGGATAACTCTGCCTGGGTCGCAGCCGACACGCCCTCTTTTTCGGGATGATCCGAGCTTCGTCAGCCCTTCGGAGGCTGCGCGCGGGCGGTGAGCACGCCCTTGACGTCGTCCAGCGTGAGGCCGAGCGGACGGATCGCGACGAGCAGGTGGTACAGCAGATCAGCCGCTTCCTCGGCTGCCCGGTGTGGATCCGCGTCCGCGCAGGCCGTCACCAGCTCCGCGGCCTCCTCGCCCAGCTTCTTCAGGCGCAGGTTGCGATCCCCCAGCAGGCGCCGCGTGTAGCCGGGTTTCTCGCCCTCCGTGGGAGGTGTCGCCGCGCGCGCCGCGAGCGTCGCGTCCAGGTGCGCGAGCGCGTCCCAGCGGCCCTCGCCGAAGCAGGTCTCGTCGCCGGTGTGGCACGCGGGGCCGGCCTTCTCCACGCGCGCGAGCACCGCGTCGCCGTCACAGTCAGCGCTGAGGGAGACGACCTTCTGCGTGTTCCCGCTGGTGGCGCCCTTGTGCCAGAGGCCGCGCGTGCGGGAGCGGTAGTGCATCTCACCGGTGGCGAGCGTGCGCTCCAGCGCCTCGCGATCCGCGTGCGCCACCATCAGGACGTCGCCGGTGCTCGCGTCCTGCGTCACCACCGTCACCAGGCCCTGGCCCTTGTCGAAGTTCAACGCCGCCACGTCCAGCTTCATGACCTGCCTCCCGCTCCCAGCACTTCGCGTACGCGCGCCGCCAACGCCGCGTTGGTCGCGATGCCGTCACCGCCGAACGCCGTGCGCGCGCCCTTCCAGTCGGTGAACACGCCGCCTGCCTCTTCGATGATGGGTTGCAGCGCCGCCGCGTCCCACGGGGACAGGGCTTCATCCACCATGGCCTCCGCGCGCCCGGTGGCGACGAGCAGGTAGCCGTAGCAGTCCCCCCACGTGCGGGAGATGGCCGCCTGCCGGGACAGCTCCCGCCACGCCGCGCCCCGCTCGGGGGCCTGGAGGAAGCGCTCGTCGGTGATCAGCACCACCGCTTGCGACAGCGCCGCCTGCGAGGACACGCGCGTGGGGGCGTCGTTCCAGAAGCAACCCAGCCCCGGGGACGCGACGAGCAGCTCGTTCACGGCCGGGAAGTACGCCGCGCCCGCGAGGATGCGCTCCCCTTCCGCCACCGCCACCAGCGTGCCCCACAGCGGCACGCCGCGGATGAACGTCTTCGTGCCGTCAATGGGATCCAAAATCCACCGACGCTTCGCGCCCGGCCGCGTCTCGCCGAACTCCTCGCCCAGGATGCCGTCCTCCGGGAAGCGCTCCTCCAGCCACTGGCGCGCGGTCCACTCGGCCGTGCGGTCCGCGACCGTCACCGGCGTGCCGTCGCTCTTGGTGTCCACCGCGATGCCGCCGCGGAAGAAGCCCAGCGCCACGTCTCCGGCCTTGCGCGCCACTTCGGCGGCGGCCTGC
This sequence comes from Corallococcus sp. CA053C, assembly GCF_003611675.1. Classification (GTDB taxonomy): domain Bacteria; phylum Myxococcota; class Myxococcia; order Myxococcales; family Myxococcaceae; genus Corallococcus. Next base: position 28,433 of record NZ_RAWA01000063.1, on the reverse strand, counting down.
ATCAGGTCTCTGGGGTCCGCGGTCATGAGGTGCTCCGGATGGGAAGGCCGCTGTCGCGCAGCAGCGTCTTGAGGGCGCCGACGGTGGTGAGGCCGTCGTGGAGGATCCCCGCCACGAGCGCGGCGTCCGCTCCGCCCAGCGTCAGGGCGTCGCGCACGTGCTCCGCGCGGCCCGCGCCACCGGAGGCGATGACGGGCACGTCCACCACGTCCGCCACCGCGCGCGTCAGCTCCAGGTCATAGCCGGTGCGCGCGCCGTCGCGGTCGATGCTGGTGAGCAGCACCTCGCCCGCGCCGCGCCGGACGCACTCCTTCGCCCAGGCGACCGCGTCCAGGTCGGTGGGACGGCGGCCTCCGTGCGTGTAGACGCGGTAGCGGTCCCCTTCCCGCTTCGCGTCGATGCTCGCCACCACGCACTGCGCGCCGAAGCGCTCCGCGCAGCCGGTGAGCAGCTCGGGCGTGGCGACCGCGGCGGAGTTGATGCTCACCTTGTCCGCGCCCGCCCGGAGCGCCCGGCCCACGTCGTCCACCGTGCGCACGCCTCCGCCCACGGTGAGCGGGATGAACAGGCGCTCCGCCGTGCGCTGGACCAGGTCCCACAGCGTCTCGCGCTCCTCCGCGCTCGCGGAGATGTCCAGGAACGTCACCTCGTCCGCGCCCTCCTCCTCGTAGCGCAGCGCCAGCGCCACGGGATCCCCCACGTCGCGCAGGCCTTCGAACTGGACGCCCTTCACCACGCGTCCGCCCTTCACATCCAGACAGACAATGAGCCGTCGGCTGAGCATCACTCCACCTCCAGGGTGACGCTGCCCTTCATGCTGAACACGACACCCGAGTCCACCATGGCATCGCGCAGCGCGAGCCCCAGCGCCTTGAAGGCCGCCTCGGTGAGGTGGTGGCTGTCCCGGCCTCGCAGCACGCGCAGGTGCAGCGTGATGCGCGAGTGTTCGCAGAACGAGCGCATCCAGTGTTCATACAGCCGGTTCTTCAGCGGGCCCCGGTAGTAGAAGCGCCCGCCCGCGTCCAGGCACGCCTGCACGAGCGCGTCGTCCATGGGCACGGTGCGCTCGCCGTAGCGCGCCGCCGTGGCGGGCACCACGCGCTGCACCGCGGTGCCCAGGGTGATGGCCACGTCCTCCATCAGGTGGTGGCGCAGGTCACCCCGCGCGTGCAGCGTCAGCTCCAGGCCCGCGTAGCGCGCGAACGTGGCGAGCATGTGGTCGAAGAACTTCAGCCCCGTGTCCACCTTCGCCGCGCCCGGGCCGTGCGCCAGCTCCACCTGGACCTTCGTTTCCTTCGTCTCCCGGACGACCCTGGTGCTCGTGCCCGTGCTCATTCCGCGAACTCCTGCGCGACCGCGCGCGCGTCCAGACGTCCCGTGTACAGCGCCATGCCCACCACCGCCCCGTGCGCGCCCACCTTCGCCAGTTCGCGCAGGTCCTCCAGCGTCGTTACGCCTCCGGACGCGTAGAGCCGGTGCCGGCTCGTGCGCGCCACCTCCGCCATCAGGGGCAGGTCCACGCCCCCCAGCTGTCCCTCCTTGTGCACCGCCGTGACGAGCATCCCGCCAAGCGGCAACGGCTCCAGCGCGGCCAGCACGTCGCGGATGTCCCGCGCGCTGCCGGACGTCCAGCCGCGCGTCACCACCTCGCGCCCCTTCACGTCCGCGGCCACCACCACCCGCCCCGGGAAGCGCTCCGCCACCTCGCGGAGCCAGGCGAGGTCCTCGATGGCGCGCGTGCCCACGACGACCGACGACGCACCGCCCGCGAGCACCGCCTCCACCCGAGCGACGTCGCGCACGCCTCCGCCCACCGTGAAGGCGAGTCCCGGGGCATGTGACACGAGGCGCGTGATCACCTCCGCGTTGGAGCCCTTGCCCAGCGCTGCGTCCAGGTCCACGACATGGAACGTGCGGAAGCCCAGCGCCCGCCACTGCTTCAGCGCGTCCAGCGGATCCTCCACCCGCACGCGCTCCGCGTCGTAGGAGCCTCCCACCAACTGCACGCACGCGCCTTCCCGCAGGTCGATGGCCGGAATGGCGATCACGGGGCCACCTCCTTCAGGAACGCCTGCAGGAAGCGCACGCCCACGCGGGAGGACTTCTCCGGGTGGAACTGCACGCCCAGCACCTTCCCGCGCCGCACCGACGCGGGGAACCGGTCGCCCTCGTGGGTCGTCCAGCCCACCACCTCGCGCGGCTCCATGGCGCGGCAGACAAAGCTGTGCGCGTAGTACACGGAGGCCAGCTTCGCGGACTCCAGCGCCGCATCCTCCTCCACGTCGTTCCAGCCAATCTGCGGCACGTGCCGCGCCGCCAGTCGCGTCACCCGGCCCTGGAAGTAGCCCAGGCCCGCGCCCGCGCCCTCGTCGCTCTCCTCGAAGAGCAGCTGCATGCCCAGGCAGATGCCCAGGCACGGCAGGCCCGCGTCCAGCGCCTTGCGCATCGCCTCGCGCCCGGGAGCGAGCCGTGCCGCCGCGGATCCGAACGCGCCCACGCCGGGCAGCACGAGCACGTCGGTGTCGAGCGCCCGCAGCGGATCCTCCTGCACCCGCACCTCCACGTCCGGCGCGGTCGTCAGCGCCTTGGCCAGCGAGTGCAGGTTGCCCGCGCCATAGTCAAACAGGGTCACTCGCATCACAGCACCTCCTTGAGCGCCTTCAGCGCCGAGGCCATCAGGGGCCACGGCCCGCAGCCGATGCGCAGCGCGTCCCCCACGCCGGGAAGTCTCTCGAACACCCGCACGTTCACGTTGCGCTCCCGCATCGCCTCCCCCACCCGCCGCGCCTCCGGCACGGGGACGAGGAGGAAGTTTCCTTCCGAGGGCAGCGGATCCAGCCCCAGGGCCTTCAGCCCACCGCGCAGCCGCTCGCGGTTCTCCACCGCCTCCGCCACGCAGGCCTCCATCCAAGGCACGTCTTCGGTGAGCGCGGCGATGGCCACGGCCTCACCCAGTGACGTGTGCTTGTAGGGGCCCCGGGCCTTCTCCACCTCCGCCACCAGCGCGGGGGCTCCCACCGCCCAGCCCACGCGCATGCCGGCGAGGCCGAACGCCTTGGACATCGTGCGCGTCACCAGCACGTTGGGCCGCGTGCGCGCCAGGTCCATGAAGTCTCCGCCCTTGGCGAACTCCACGTAGGCCTGATCGATGAGCACCACGCCCGGCGCGCGGTCCACCAGTCGCTCCAGCGCCGCGCGCGAGGCCACCGTGCCCGTGGGGTTGTTGGGCGTGCAGACGTAGAGGAGCTTCGCGCCCGTGGCGAGCAGCCCGTCCACGTCCAGGTCGTGATCCGCCTTCAAGGGAACCGGCACCGGTCGCAGCGCGCTCAGCCGAGCGAACAGCGGCACCATCACGAAGGTCGGATCCGGGTAGGCCACCGCGTCGCCCGGCTCCAGGAAGGCCCGCAGCGCGCAGTCGATGACGTCGTCGGATCCGCAGCCCGTCGTGACGTTCTCCACCGCGACGCCCGCGTAGGCGGCCACGGCGCGCTTCAGGTCCGGCGCATAGCCCGCGGGGTAGCGCGACAGGCGCTGGAGCCCCTCTTCGCGCAGCACGCGCTCCGCCGACGGCGGCGGGCCAAAGAGGTTCGTGTTGTCACTCAGGTCCACCCGGCAGGGCTTCTTCGCGGGCGAGTACAGCGGGATGTCCCGGTACGTGTCGCGGAACGCAATCATGGCAGCCTCCAGGCCCGCGCCGCGTCCGCGTGGGCGAAGAGCCCCTCGCTGTCCGCCAGCGTCCCCACGTCGTCCGCCATCGCCGCCGCTGCTTCCGGCGTCACGCGCTGCCACGTGGTCCACCGGTAGAAGTCCAGCACGCTCAACCCCGAGTACGCGCGGGCCAGGCCCGCCGTGGGCAACACATGGTTGGCGCCCGTCAGGTAGTCGCCGAAGGCCACCGACGCACGCTGCCCCACGAACACCGTGCCCGCGTTGCGCACCCGCGCCACATCCTCCGACGCGGTCGCGGTCGCGAGCAGCAGGTGCTCCGGCGCGAAGTCCGCGACGAAGGGCCATGCCTCCTCCAACGCGTCGATCCGCAGCACCGCGCCCCGACTCCCGAGCGCCGACAGGACGATGTCGCCCCGCCGCGCGGAACGGGCCTGGCGCTCCACCTCGTCCTTCACCGCCTGGGCCAACGAGGCGCCCAGCACCAGCGCCACGCAGCACGCGTCCGGATCATGCTCCGCCTGCGCCAGCAGCTCGCGCGCCACCGCGTCCGGCCGGGCGCTCGCATCGGCAACCACCAGGATCTCGCTCGGGCCCGCGGGAGCATCGATGGCGACCGCGTCCACCACCTGGAGCTTCGCCGCCGCCACGTACGCGTTGCCCGGCCCGACGATTCGGTCCACCCGGGGCACGCTCTGCGTCCCATAGGCCAGCGCCGCCACCGCGCCCGCGCCGCCCAATGCGAAGACGCGATCCGCGCCCGCCAGCGCCGCCGCCGCGAGCACGCCCGCACTCGGCAGACCGTCCGGTCCCGGCGGGGAGCAGACGATGATCTCCCCCACGCCCGCCACCTTCGCGGGGACCACACCCATCAGCACGCTGCTCGGGTACACCGCGCGGCCTCCGGGCGCGTACACACCCACGTGGCCCAGCGGATCCGGTCGCCGGCCCACCACCACGCCGGGCTCCGTCTCCACCTCCATCGCTGTGGGCCGCTGCGCCGCGTGCGCCCGGGCGATGTTGCGCGCGGCGCGGATCAGGGCGTCGCGCACGTCGGAGGAGAGGGACTCCAGCGCCACATCCCACTTCGAGCGGGGCACCTCCAGGGCCTCCAGCTCCACGCGGTCGAATTGGCGCGCGAAGTCGAAGAGGGCCCGGTCCCCTTCCGCGCGCACGCGGGCGATGAGCGCCCGGACGCGGGTGGCCACCTGGGCATCGGCCTCACCCGCACTGCGATCCAACAACCGGCGCAGCGCGTCAGGCGTCAGGGCGGACAGCGCGCCCTGGTACTTGAGGACGGGGGCGCTCATGCCATCAACCTCTCGATGCGCGTGACGAGGATGCCCTGACCGCCCAGCGCCTTCAGCGCGTTGACGGTGCGGTAGATGGTGCGGGCGGAGACCACCGCGTGCACCGCGACGAAGTTGCCCCCGTCCATCACGTCCACCACCGTGGGACCGTTGAGGCCGGGCAGCACCTCGCGCACCTGCTCCAGGGACGACTTCGGCACGTTGGCCATCAGGTAGCGCCGGCCTCGCGCCGCCAGCACCGATGCCAGCGCCTGCGTCAGCTCCTCCAGCGAGCGCCGCGCATCCGCGCCATTGGCCGGATACGCCACCAGTCGCGCGCTGGACTCCAGCACCGTGGACACCTCGCGCAGGCCGTTCATCTTCAGCGTGGAGCCCGTGGAGGTGAGGTCCACGACGATGTCCGCGATGCCCAGGTGCGGGGCGATCTCCGCCGCGCCGCTCACCGGCACCACCGTCACCCGCTGGCCGCGCTGCTGGAACCACGCCTGCGTCAGCCGGGGGAAGCAGGACGCCACCCGCATCCCGTCCTTCACGTCCTCCGCGCGGGTGATGCCGCTGTCCTCGCGCGCGGCCACCACCAGCCGGCACTTGCCGAACTCCAGGTCCATCAACGACTCGAGCTCGCGGCCCGCCTCGTTGACCAGATCCCACCCGGTGACGCCCGCCTGCGCCGCGCCGTCCGCGACGAACTCCGGGATGTCCTGGGCACGGACGAAGATGGCCTCGAACTCGCCGCCCAGTGACGCGGTGAGGGCGCGCTCGCCCCGGCCGCGGACCTCCAGGCCCGCGTCGTTGAACAGCTCTCGCACTTCCTCGGACAGACGTCCTTTGTTGGGCAGGGCAATCTTCAACATGGGTGGGCTCGGGGGACTCGCGGGGGCTGAAACGAAAAAAGGCCCGTCCTGGGGGGACGGGCCTTCGATTCACTGCGGCATCTGCCGGAGGAGGTGCGCTTCTAGTGCGTCACCCAGGCATGCGCGCGGCGAACGGTCCCGTCTTGGGCCGGCCGATGATGCGCATGGTGGTGATGCACGGACATGGAACGCACGCCCCTAGGGTTAACGACGGGAGGGGTCCGCGTCAAGTCACCCCCTGCTTGAGGCTTGCAAACCCGTCCCTGCTTGAGCAGAAGCGCCCCATGGGAACCTCGGACGTCCTGGTGGTGGGCGGAGGCGTGATGGGCTGCGGCATCGCACTGCGGCTCAGGCAGGCGGGCGCACGTGTGACGGTGCTGGAGCGCTCCATCCCGGGCGCGGAAGCCTCCAGCGCCGCCGCGGGCATCCTCGCGCCGCAGTGGGAGTCCGAAGGCCCGGGCCCCTTCTTCGAACTGTGCCTGCGAAGCCGCGCCCTCTACGCGCAGTTCGCCACCGAGCTGCGCGAGCTGTCCGGCGTGGACATCGCCTACCGGCCCTGCGGCCTGCTGCGCGTCGCGTTCGACGAAGCGGATCACCACCACGTGGAGTCCACCGTGGGCTGGCAGCACGGCATGGGCCTGCGCGCGGAGCTGCTCGACGGCAAGGGCGCACGCGAGCTGGAGCCCCGGCTGTCCCCGGAGGCCGTGGGCGCCGCGCACTTCCCGGATGATCATCAGGTGGACAACCGGCTGCTCGTGCGCGCGCTGACCATGGCCGCCGCGCGCGTGGGCGCCACGTTCAAGAGCGGCTACGTGCGCGGCGTGGTGCACGAGCAGGGCCGCGCGGTGGGCGTGGACCTGGACGGCGAGGTGCTGCGCGCGGACGCCGTGGTGCTGGCGGCGGGCTCCTGGTCCTCCCTGGTCCAGGGCTCGGGCGTGTCCCCCCAGGCGGTGCGTCCGGCGCGAGGCCAGATGGTGCAGCTGCAGACGCGGCTGCCCCTGCTGGAGCGCGTGGTGACGTCCGCGAAGGGCTACCTGGTGCCGCGCGCGGACGGGCGCGTCATCGCGGGCAGCACCATGGAGCACGTGGGCTACGACAAGCAGGTGACGGCGGCGGGGCTGGCGCGGATCCTCGACATGGCGCTCCAGCTGTGTCCGGAGCTGGGCAGCGCGCCCGTCACGGAGACCTGGGCCGGCTTCCGGCCGTGGACCCAGGACGCCCTGCCCTACATTGGCGCCGGACCCATGCCGGGCCTGTTCCTGGCCACCGGCCACTTCCGCAACGGCATCCTGCTCACCCCCATCACCGCCAAGCTGGTGGCCCAGGCGGTGCTGGGCGAGAAGCCGTCCGTCGACCTCACCCCGTTCCGCTATGACCGGGGGGCACAGGCGCGAGGCTGAGGTCGCATTGACGCAGGGGCCCCAGGGCCTGACCCCTGCCCTGGACGGCAAGGAGGCGAGGCGGGTGGTAATTTCTCGCACTCGTTCGCCTTTAAGACCCGGAAACCTCTAGAATCTTCCGCCGTGGAAGCCATCCCCCCCGCCCCGCCCCGAATCCTGATCGTCGACGACGATGACTCCGTCCGCGACGTGATCTCCGTGCTCCTCCGTGAGGAGGGCTACAACTGCGTCGTCGCGAATGGTGCCGAGATGGCGCTTGACGTCGCGGGCGAAGAAGAGACGCCGCTCGTCATCAGCGACATGAAGATGCCGGGCCGCGACGGGTTGTGGCTGCTGGAGAACCTGCGCGAGCGGCTGCCGGACACGTCCGTCATCATGCTCACCGGCTACGGCGACACCGAGTCCGCGGTGGACTGTCTGCGCCGGGGCGCGGTGGACTACCTGCTCAAGCCACCCAAGCTCACCGACCTCATCCGGGCCATCGAGCGCGCGCTCGCCAAGCGCCGCATCGAGATGGCGCGCAAGCGCTACCAGAAGAAGCTCGAGGGCAAGGTGCGCGACCGCACCGCCGAGCTGCGCAGCGCGCTGCACAACATCGCCAACACGTACCAGAACACGCTGCTGGCGCTGGTGGCGGCCCTGGACGCGCGCGAGCACGAGACGAGCGACCACTCCCAGCGCGTCGTCAGCTACACGAGCGCCATCGCCAGCCGCATGGGCATCCACGGCAAGCAGATGGAGGAGATCGGCCGCGGGGCGCTCTTGCACGACATCGGCAAGATTGGCGTGCCGGATGCCGTGCTGCTCAAGCCCGGCAAGCTCACCCCCGACGAGTGGCTGGAGATGCGGCGTCATCCGGAGATCGGCTTCCAGATGATCCAGAACATCCCCTTCCTCTCCACCCCGGCGGACATCGTCCTGTCGCACCAGGAGCGGTTCGACGGCGCGGGCTACCCCCGCAACCTCCAGCGCAACGAGATCCCCATCGGCGCGCGCATCTTCGCGGTGGCGGACACGCTGGACGCGATGACGAGCGACCGGCCGTACCGCAAAGGCACGACGTTCGCCAACGCCATCCAGGAGATCAAACGCTGCGCCAACACGCAGTTTGATCCGGACGTGGTGAAGGCGTTCCTCGACATTGGCGAGGAGGGGCTGATCCGCATCAAGAAGGAGATGGCGGAGAAGAAGCTCAACCCGATGCAGGCCGCCGCCGACGCCGCCGAGGCCGAGACGGAGCTGGCGCGCCTCACCGACCTGGATGACGAACCGGATCACACCCCGGTGGGCCCCTCCAGCGCGGCCACGGCCACGGCGCTGGCCACCCCGCCCGTCGCCATCCGCTCCGCCTCGGGCACCGAGGGCTGAACGCCCCGACGGGGAGTGATGGGTTTCCCCGGGGCGGGTTGTTATGAACGCGGAAGGCCCGTGATGATCGCCCCCCTGCCCGCTCCCAACCCGCTCGCCCCCCCGCTGCTCGACGCGCAGGGGCGGTGCATGACGTACCTGCGGCTGAGCATCACGGACCGCTGCAACTTCCGCTGCACCTACTGCTCCCCGGCGTCCTGGGGCGGCAAGAAGGACCTGCTGGACGCGGGTGAGTTCGAGCGCATCGTCTCCGTGTTCGCGCGCATGGGCATCCGCCGCGTGCGCCTCACCGGCGGCGAGCCCCTCATCCGGCCGGACATCCAGGAGATCGCCCGCAGGCTCGCCGCGGTGCCGGGCGTGGAGCACCTGGCCATCACCACCAACGCCAGCCGCCTGGAGTCGCTCGCCGTGCCGCTGCGCGACGCGGGCGTCACCCAGCTCAACCTGAGCCTGGACACGCTGTCGCCGGAGACGTTCCGGCGCATCTCCAAGCAGGGGGACTTCGACGCGCTGATGCGCGGCATCGACGCTGCGGCGGGCGCGGGCTTCCAGTCACTGAAGCTCAACGTCGTGGTGATGCGCGGCCTCAACGACGCGGAGGTGCCCGCGCTGGTGGCCTTCGCGCACGCGCGCGGCATCACCCCGCGCTTCATCGAGCTGATGCCCTTTGGCCAGGGCACGCCGGTGCCCACGGCGGAGCTGCTGGAGCGCCTGAAGGCCACGGGCCTTGCGCTCACGGAGGAGCCGGCGGAGGACGCTGCGTCCCCCACGTCCGGGCCGGCGCGCTACTGGCGGACGGCGAGCGGGCGCGTGGGCTTCATCTCCCCGCTCACGCAGAACTTCTGCGGCGGGTGCAACCGGGTGCGGGTGGCGTCCAATGGGGACCTGCGCAGCTGCCTGGGCGGCCGGGCGCAGGCGCCGTTGCATCAGCTCATCCGGGGCGGCGCCACCGACGCGGAGCTGGCCATGGCCGTGCGCCGCGCGCTGGGGGACAAGCCGGAGGGGCACCGTTTCACGGAGGCCGGAAACGGCGCCACGCTCCTGCCCATGATGGGCATTGGCGGCTGAGGGCTACTTCACCAGCCGCAGGTTCACGGGGTAGCGGTACAGCTCGCCGTCGTTGGCCTTCAGGCCGGCGATGACCGTGAAGACGATGGACGCCAGCGCCACGATGGGCACCAGGATGAAGCCCACCGCCACGCACATCAGCACCGCGGAGATGGCCATCGCGATGAAGGTGGTGATCTGGAAGTTGAGCGACTCCACCGCGTGCGCGCGGACGAAGGACGACTCCTTGCCCTTGGTCAGCATCAGGAACAGCGGCACCGCCCAGCCCAGGAAGCCCGCGCCCACCACGATGCCGGCGATGGAGCCCAGATGGGCCAGCATCCCCATCGTCTTCTCATCCGTGGTCGCCGTCGGCGAGCCGGTGATGAACGTGCCGAACTGCTGATCCTCGCGCTGCCCTGGGTCCATGAAACGCACTCCCGAATCTGAAGGGGGCGCAACGGGATGCGCCCGGAAGGCTCGCAACATGGCACGGCGCGTTGGTGCCTGTCATCCAGCGGACAGGGCGCCCCGTCAGGGAACCCTGTCCGCCTGGGGGCTCAGCGGTACAACTCGCTGCCCGACTTCTTGAATTCCTCGCTCTTCTCCTTCATCCCCGCTTCCAGCGCCCGGACCTCGTCGACCCCGACCTTGTCGGCGTAGTCGCGCACGTCCTGGGTGATCTTCATGGAGCAGAAGTGCGGGCCGCACATGGAGCAGAAGTGGGCGACCTTCGCGCCTTCGGCGGGGAGCGTCTCGTCGTGGAAGGCGCGAGCGCGCTCGGGGTCGAGCGACAGGTTGAACTGATCCTCCCAGCGGAACTCGAAGCGCGCTTTGGACAGGGCGTTGTCGCGAGCCTGCGCGCCCGGGTGGCCCTTGGCGAGGTCCGCGGCGTGGGCGGCGATCTTGTAGGTGATGACGCCTTCCTTCACGTCATCGCGGTTGGGCAGGCCCAGGTGTTCCTTGGGCGTCACGTAGCAGAGCATCGCCGTGCCGAACCAGCCGATCATCGCGGCGCCGATGCCGCTGGTGAAGTGGTCGTAGCCGGGCGCGATGTCCGTGGTGAGGGGCCCCAGCGTGTAGAACGGCGCCTCGTGGCACACGGCGAGCTGCTTCGTCATGTTCTCCTGGATGAGGTGCATGGGGACGTGACCGGGGCCTTCGATCATCACCTGCACGTCGTGCTTCCAGGCCACCTTGGTCAGCTCGCCCAGCGTCTCCAGTTCGCCGAACTGCGCGGCGTCGTTGGCGTCGGCGATGGAGCCGGGGCGCAGGCCGTCGCCCAGGCTGAAGCTGACGTCATACGCCTTCATGATCTCGCAGATCTCCTCGAAGTGCGTGTAGAGGAAGTTCTCCTGGTGGTGGGCGAGGCACCACTTGGCGAGGATGGAGCCGCCCCGGCTGACGATGCCGGTGAGGCGCTTCGCGGTGAGCGGGACGTACTTGAGGCGGACGCCGGCGTGGATGGTGAAGTAGTCCACGCCCTGCTCGGCCTGCTCGATGAGGGTGTCGCGGAAGATGTCCCAGGTGAGCTCCTCCGCCTTGCCGTTGACCTTCTCCAAGGCCTGGTAGATGGGCACGGTGCCGATGGGCACGGGGGCGTTGCGGAGGATCCACTCGCGCGTCTCGTGGATGTTGCGGCCGGTGGACAGGTCCATGACGGTGTCCGCGCCCCAGCGGATGGACCAGACCATCTTCTCCACCTCCTCCTCGATGGAGGACGTGACGGCGGAGTTGCCGATGTTGGCGTTGATCTTCACCAGGAAGTTGCGGCCGATGATCATCGGCTCCAGCTCCGGGTGGTTGATGTTGGCGGGGATGATGGCGCGGCCCCGGGCGATCTCATCGCGCACGAACTCGGGCGTGATGACTCGCGGGATGGCGGCGCCAAAGGAGTGGCCGGGGTGCTGGGCGGCGAGTGAAGCGTCCAGCTTCTGGTTCTCGCGCACGGCGACGTATTCCATCTCCGGCGTGATGATGCCCTTGCGGGCGTAGTGCATCTGGCTGACGTTGCTGCCGGCCTTGGCGACGCGGGGCTTGCGAAGGTGGTTGAAGCGCAGGCCGGCGAGGCGCGGATCGGCCTCACGGGCGCGGCCGTACTCGGAGGTGATGCCGGCGAGCTCCTGGGTGTCCGCGCGCGCGTGGATCCAGTTTTCGCGCAGGGCGGGCAGGCCCCGGCGCAGGTCGATGTCCGCGGCGGGGTCGGTATAGGGGCCGCTGGAGTCGTAGACGTGGACGGGAGGGTTGGGGGATTCGGGGCCGCCGCCCGCGCCGTGGTGGCGCGTGGGCGTCTGGGTGATTTCGCGCAGGGGGACACGGATGTCGGGGTGCAGGGTCCCGGACACGTAGACCTTCTGCGAGGCGGGAAGCGGGCCGCGGCTGATCCCCTCCAGCACCTTCCCGTCGACCTTCAGGCTCTTGGACGCTCCACTCATCGGACGGCTCCTCGTGACAACGGACGGGAGACGGGACGGGCCTGGAGCACCCTTCCGCTTCCCTCCGCCGGTATTAACCGGTTCAGGTTCAAAGGGTCGGACGCGGAAACGCGACCGTCTCAGCCCCCTTCCGGAGGCACTCCTAGCGACTGCGGAGCGGTGTAGCGCAGGGGATGGCGGGCTTCAACCGGACCGGCGACCACTCCAGCGCGGTGGACGGTTGGCGGCCCTGCGGGGAGGAGCGTTGTGGCCGGAGAACAGGTCCGGGGGTCTTGTTCCTGACGGTGCAGACCGTGAGTGGGGCCGCAGGCCGGGCGCGCCCCTCGCTTCCTTCCCAAGAAGAGTCCCCCATGCTGCTGAGCCGCGTCCTCCCGTTGGTGCTGTGCGTCACCCTGTCGCTCATCGGCTGCGGTGGAGATCCGGTGTCGTACTCCGCGCCCGTCGGCATCAACCTCAAGGCCAAGTCGTCCGACACCAACAACGGCACCGTCACCTCGCAGAAGGGCATCTCCACCGAGTCGGGCAACCCCTACAAGGTCTTCGTCGATGAGGCGCGCGTGGAATTGGACGGCAAGTCGCCGTCTCGCGTGGAGCTCACGAAGCTGACGCTCACCCTGGGCGCGGGGAGCGTGGGCGTGACCTCCCTGGCGGAGGTCTTCACCGGCCGCGTGGAGGTGCTGTTCCTCACGGAAGAGTCCAACAACACCTACGTCGCCGGCCACGTGGAGAACCCCACGGGCACCGGCCCGGTGGAGCTGGTCGTCGACTTCGACTCGGAGGCGATGCCGGACGCGGACTACACGCGCTTCCTCAACGGCAAGTTCAACGTCGTGCTGCGCGGCCCCGCCGCGGCCACCTTCACGACCAAGGGCGCGGAAGTGGACTTCCAGTCCACCTTCTCCTTCTCCGCGTTCGAGTAGGCAGCGCGCCAGACCTGCCTTCGCAGGAGCACCTCCAGGCTCCTGCGAAGGCCCTGGCGCGGATCAGCGCGTTCCGAGTTCAAAGGCGGCGAGCGCGTTAGCACGTCACGGAGCGGGTCAGGTCACACCTTGCACGAGCGCCTGGGATAGCTTCTGCGCAGGCCGCGTCAATGGAGTGTGACCATGGAAGAGCCGCAGCCGCTGTCTCCGGAACAGCGCGAAGCCGCCGCTTGCTCCCGTACTCCAGGCGCTGATTGAGGACCCGACCCCGGTGCCAGGATGGGTTGGCACCGTGGGCGACGCTGCCTCCAGAGCACTCGAAACCTTCGAACAGGAGTGCGCGAAGCGCCGCAGGACGGAGTCCTGAAGTGCTGCCGCTCCCCCGTCCCGGTCACACCTTCACGGACTTCACCAACGGCAGCTCGCGCACCCGCGTGCCCGTGAGCGCGAACACCGCGTTGGCCAGGGCCGGGGCCACGGGGGGCACTCCGGGCTCTCCGATACCTCCGGGGCGGCCGTCGCTGGGGATGATGTCCACGTGGATCTTCTTCGGCGTCTCCGCGATGCGCGCCAGCCGGTAGTCGCGGAAGTTGCTCTCCACCGTGGCTCCGTCCTTCATCGTGATGGCGCCGTAGAGCCCCAGGCTCAGGCCGAACACCACCGCGCCCTCCATCTGCGCCCTTACTCGCTCCATGTTCACGATGGTGCCCGCGTCCGCGACGATCCACGCCTCGTCCACCCGGATGTGGTCGTTCGCGTCCTTCACCACCGACACCACCACCGCCACATACGTCAGGAAGCTGCGGTGCGCCGCGAGCCCCAGCGCCCGGCCCTGCTGCTTTCGCTCGTCCCACCGCGCGAGCCCCGTCACGCGCTCGATCACCCGCCGCAGCCGCGTGGTGTCCACCGGGTGCTCGTCCAGCGACTGGCCGTAGTTCGGCACCTTCGCCACACCCAGTTCCTTCAGCGTCACGATGCGTGAGGGCCCCATCACCTCCAGCAGCGTGTCGCGCGGATCCGCGCCCTTCGCGTGCGCCAGCTCGTCGATGAAGCTCTGCACCGCGAACGCGTGGTAGATGTTCGCCACGGAGCGCAACCAGCCAATGCGCGTGTGGGCCCGCGCTTCGCAGTTCTCCATCCGGATGGCCGGGATGGCCAGCGGCAGATCCACGATGCCCTGCCCCATCTCCCCGGCTCCCGCGAACGTCGCGTCCGCGAACGTGGAGCCAATGGGCGGGAATGCGATGCGCTGGTGCCACGCCACCACCTTGCCGCTCGCGTCCAGCCCCGCCTCCAGTCGCTGCGCGCTCGTCGAGTGGTAGTAGTCGTGGCGCACGTCGTCCTCGCGCGTCCACTGCACGCGCACCGGCGCTCCCACCGCCTTCGCCACCAGCGCCGCCTCCACCACGTAGTCCGGCTTCGACTTGCGGCCGAACCCGCCCCCCAACAGCGTCACGTGGAGCATCACCTTCGACGGATCCAGCCCCACCGCCTTCGCCACCTCGCTGCGCGCGGTCTGCGGGTCCTGCGTCGGCGCCCACACCTCGCAGGTGCCGTGCTCCACGCGGGCCACCGCGGTGGGCGGCTCCATGGGCGCGTGCGCCAGGTGCGGCGTGTTGTACGTGGCCTGCACGCGCGTCGCGGCCTTCGCCAGCGCGGCCTCCGCGTCACCGACGTTGCGCACCACATTCCCCGGCTTCGAAATCACCGCCAGCAGCTGCTCGCGGTACGCCTCCGAGTCGTAGGTCGCGTTGTCCCCGCCCTCCCACGTCACGTCCAGCACCGCGCGGCCCCGCATCGCCGCCCAGGTGTTGTCCGCCACCACCGCCAGGCCGCCCAGCGGCTGGAACAGGAACGGCTTCGTCGCGGCCGGCAGCTCCACCACCTTGCGCACGCCCGGCACCGCCAGCGCCTTCGTCGCGTCGTAGCGGGCCACCTTGCCGCCCGCCACCGGCGGACGCGCGATCACCGCCGTGAGCATCCCTGGCAGCTTCACGTCCGCGCCGAACACCGCGCGTCCCGTCACGATGTCCGGGCCGTCCAGCAGCGGCAGCTCCTTGCCCAGGTGCTTGAGCTCGCTGCGCGGCCGCAACGTCACCGCCTGCTTCTCCGGCACCTTCAGCTTCGCCGCGTCGGTGGCCAGCTCTCCGAACTTGAGCACCCGCTGGGTGCCCTTGTGGAAGACGGCGTGGTCGCGCGCCTCGCACTCCGCGGGCGACACCTTCCAGCGCTTCGCCGCCACCGCCACCAGCATCGTGCGCGCCGTCGCGCCCGCGTAGCGCAGGTCGTCGAAGATCTTCCGCACGCTGCTGGAGCCGTCGGTGTTCTGGTCTCCGTATGCCTCGTCGCCGTCGCCCTGGACGACCTTCACGTGGGCCATGTCCGCGCCCAGCTCGTCCGCGATGAGCACCGGCAGCGAGCTGCGCACGCCCTGCCCCATCTCCGAACGGTGACACACGATGGTCACGAGCCCGTCCGGCGCCACGTGCACGAACACGTTCGCCCGCAGGCCCTCCGTGGGCACCTCCGGGAGGGACGTGGGCATGGGCCCGGCGTACGCCCGGGAGGGCAGCACCACCTCCAGGCCCAGCCCCGCGGCCACGAGGCCCAGCCCTTCGAGCACGGAACGGCGCGACAGCCGGATGCGCAGGTCTTGCATGGTCGGAGCGCTCATTCGTTCGGGAGTCCTGCCGCCTTCTTCACGGCGGAGCGGATGCGCGTGTACGTCCCGCAGCGGCACAGGTTGCCCGCCAGCGATTGATCAATCTCCGCGTCGGTGGGCTTCGGCTTCTTCGCCAGCAGCGCCGCCGCCGTCATGATCTGCCCCGCCTGACAGAAGCCACACTGCGGCACCGCCAGGTCCACCCACGCCTTCTGCAAGGGGTGCGAGCCGTCCGGCGACAGACCCTCGATGGTCATCACCTCGCGCCCTTCCGCGCGGCGCACCGGCGTCACGCACGAGCGCACCGCCGCCCCGTCGATGTGCACCACGCACGCTCCGCAGAGCGCCTGGCCACAGCCGTACTTCGTCCCCGTCAACGTCAGCACGTCGCGCAGCGCCCAGAGCAGCGGCATCTCCGGATCCACGTCGAGTTCGTGCTCGGTTCCATTCACGCGCAGGCGGATGCTCACGGTTGACTCTCCTCGCGCGGGCACTCCGCGCCGTCCTTCACCCACGCGGCCACCAGGGCCCCGAACTCGGCCTGCGTCCCCGGTGCCGGCACCCGGCCGGACCCCGGCTTCCATCCCCAGCCCACCAGCTCGTCATGCGCGGAGTGCTCGATGAGCTCCGCCAGGCTCTTGCCGCCGTTGCGCGCCGGGTCCTTCAACTGCTCGCACAGCGAGCGGGGCGTGCGCCCCTGCCACGCCATCACCTTGGGGGCCAGGTGCCACTTGGGCGCACCCGGGACCCGCGCCAGCTCCACGTTGCGATCCTGGTGGCACGACGTGCACTCCAGGCCCGGCACGCCCTGATCCGCGGGGCCTCGCGCCACCGGCGGGTCGTGCACCTGGAAGTCATCGCCCTGCGTCGGACTGTCACCCGCGGGATGGCAGTTGACGCACCGGGGGTGCAGCATCACCCGGCTCGCCTCCAGGAACAGCGCCCGCGAACGCTCCTTCTTGTCACCGATGGAGGAGAAGGCCTGCGGCGCACGGAGCGACTGGGCCTCCGTGGCCGGCAGCTTCGTCGCGGCGGAGTGGGCCGCGCGACCTCCGCACCCTGCTCCGAAGGCGAGCGCCAGCGTCACTCCCGCCGCACCCGCACCCAGGACGATTCCCAGTGCTTTCGAGCGAAGACCCATCGTGCCCCGTCCTCCCAGTTCCTTCGACGCGCGGCGAGCCTGACAAAAAGCCGCCTGCGTCGTGCAGGAATTCGTCGGTGCGGGCCACATTCCCTTCCTCCGCGCGAGCAGCGAAGCAGGCAGGCGAGCCCCGTCCGTGTCTTGCTGACACGGCAGGCGCACGGGATTGACGGATTGTCTTTCGGAGGCCGCGGAGGCGCCGCGCAAGTCCCTGGAATCGCGTGCGCGGGGGGCTGGAACGACAAGTGTATTGGGAGGAGCGCAAGGAGATAGCCGCCATGCGCCAGAGCCCCGTGTCGTCCGTGTTCTCCCTCACCCGCCTCTTCATCGAGCAGTGCGCCCGCTGGAGGCTGCGTGAGGACGTCGTCGCGTTCATCCTCGAGTTCGGCACGCCTGCGCGCGCATGCGGTGCCACCCACCTCACCGTGCACGAGCGCGACCTGCCCTGGGGCCTGCGCGATTCATCCCTGGCGCGACAGGCGCGCGGGTGGATCCTCATCCTCAACGACGAGGACCGGCTCCTCACCTGCTACCGCCGAAGAGACGCCTCGCGCTTCCTGCGACAGAAGCCCAAGCGCCGCCCCGCCGGAGTCAGCCGTGGCCGCGAGGACACGCTGCGCGGGCTCCACTTCGCTCCGGCGTGAGGCCGCGCTCTCAGTCCAGGCCTTCCTTGCCCACGGCCCAGTAGGCCTTCACCTTCGGCGTGGCGCGCTCGCCGTCACTCCGGATCTTTGAGCGCAGGGCCTGGATGGACTGCGCACGCCCTGTCATCACCAGCGTCGCACCCGGCTTCGCGCGCAGCGCTTCTCGCAGCCGTTCGTGGACCTGGGCCAGGTGCGCATCGCCTGCCTGGCGCTCCACGTCCTGGCCCTCGAAGCCCAGTTCTCGCAACGCGGGCTGGCAGTCCTCACGGCTCGACACTTCGAAGATAGGCGTGACGTCTCGCTTCGCCGCGGTCCGGAGGGCATGCGCCACCGCGAAGGACGTTTCGTCACCGAAGAGCACCACGGGCGCCGCGCCCTCGTCCAACACCAGCGAGCGCCGGGGCCCGAAGAACTGGACCGTGTCCCCTGCCTTCACGTCGCGTCCCCACTTCGCTCCGGGACTGTCGCCGTGCAGGTACACGAGGAACGATGTGGCTCCGCGCTGCTCGTCCCACGACATGGGCGTGTACGTGCGCATGCCCAGGCCTGGCAGGTACACCTGGACCTTGTCGCCGGGGGTCCACCCCTGCCCTCTCAAGGCCGGGCCTTCGCAGTCCACCTGGCGGAAGGCTCGCGACACGTCGCGCACCTGCGTCACCTTGGAGTCGTGGAAGAGGAAGCGCCCCAGGACGCTTCCCAGCAGTGCCTTCGCGGATGCCATCAGAGCCTCTCCTTCGTCAGACGTTCATACGCCGCCCACCCGCTCCGGACTTGTGAAGTTGCGTGAAGTGTCGCTATGCGAAGGCCATGAGACCGACCTCCGCGCTTCTCAGCCTCCTTCTGCTCGCAACCCCGGCCTGCACCCATGGCACGGCCGTCCAGACGGCTCCCGTGGACCTCGCGGAGCAGGGCCGCGCGCTCGCCCGGCGCATCATCATCGCGGATGGCCACATCGACGTGCCCTACCGCCTCCATGAGACGCTGGGTCCGGACGGGTCGCCGACCGAGGACATCGCCCTGCGCACGACGGGCGGCGACTTCGACTACCCGCGCGCCGTGGAGGGCGGGTTCGACGTGGCCTTCATGTCCATCTTCATCCCCGCCGAATACCAGACGAAGGGCGGAGCCAAGGCGCTCGCGGACTCGCTCATCGACATGATGGAGAAGGTCGCGCTCGGTTCGCCCGCGAAGTTCGCCATGGCCCACTCCGTCGAGGCGGCCCGGCGCAACTCCCAGTCAGGCAAGGTCTCCTTCGCGCTGGGAATCGAGAATGGCGCGGCCCTTGAGGACCGGCTGGAGAACGTCAGCCACTTCCAGCAGCGCGGCGTGCGCTACATCACCCTCACGCACTCCGAGGACAACCTGATCAGCGATGCCTCCTACAGTCAGGGCAAGGGCACCTGGAACGGGCTCAGCCCCTTCGGCAAGCAGGTGGTGGCCGAGATGAACCGCGTGGGCATCATGGTCGACGTCGCGCACCTCTCCGACGATGCCATCCGTCAGGCCGTGGCATTGAGCCAGGTGCCTGTCATTGCTTCGCACTCCTCGTGCCGTCACTTCACCCCCGACTTCGCACGCAACATCCCCGATGAGCTCATCCGCGCCGTGGCCGCGAAGGGAGGCGTGGTGATGATCAACTTCGGCTCGAAGTTCCTCACCCCGGCCGTCCAGGTCTACGAGCGGCAACTGGACGCGGTGCTCCAGGCCCAAGGCCAGGAGCATTCCCTGACGAAGGGCAGCCCCGAGATGAAGGCCTTCATCGAGTCCTACCTGCGCGAACACCCCGCCCCCCTGGCCCGGGTGGAGGACGTGGCGGACCACATCGACCATGTCGTGAAGCTGGTGGGCATCGACCACGTGGGGCTCGGCTCCGACTTCGATGGCGTGGGCCCCTCGCTGCCCATCGGGCTCAAGGACGTCTCCCAGTACCCGAACCTCTTCCGCGTCCTGCTGGAGCGCGGCTACAGCGAGGCGGACATCGAGAAGATTGCCTCGGGCAATGTCTTTCGCGTGTGGCGGCAAGTGGAGGACTTCGCCGCACAGCGTTGATGACCTGGATTTCTCTGCATGATTCCCCGGCCCGAAGGCTCCTGGCCTTGAGGGACCGACATGCGGCAGTTTCTCCTGGGATTGATGGTGGTGATGGTGTGCTGCTCGGAGGGAGCGGCTGCCGGGGTGGCACCACGGGATGCTCGGCTTCAGGAGGCGCAGGCGGCCTCCGATGAGGCGAACACCCTCTGGGACGCGGGGCGGTACACCGAGGCCGTCTCGCGGGATGAACAGGCGCTCTCACTGTTCGAGGTCGTGCTCGGGAGCACGCATCCAGAGGTCGCGAGGAGTCTGGACCAGCTCGGACGTCATCTCCTGCTCCAGGGGAACTCCGCCCGGGCCGAACCGCTCCTGCAGCGCGCGTTGGAGATTCGGGAAGCGGCCCTGGGCAAGAACGCCCCGGAGGTCGCACAAACACTCACCACCCTCGGCGACCTCTATGCGGCCCAGCAATTGTTCGCACGCGCCGAGCCTCCCTATGCGCGCGCTCTGTCCATTCGGGAGGAGGCCTTCGGCAGGGAGCACCCCCTCGTCGCCGAGTCGCTCAACCACCTCGCCAATCTCTACTCCTCCCAGGACCTCTACACGCGCGCCGAGCGGCTCTATCTGCGCGCGCTTGCGATCCGGGAAGCGGCCCTGGGCAAGGACCATCCGGACGTCGCTCAAACGCTCAGTAACCTCGCCAGTCTCTACCACCAACAGATGTTCTCCAGCCGGGCCGAGCCGCTCTATGTCCGCGCGGTGGCCATCTGGGAAGCGACCCTGGGCAAGGAACATCCCATCGTCGCCGAGCCGCTCTACTGGCTTGCCGTCCTCTACCGGCAGCAGGGATTGCAGGCCCGTGCCCAGCCACTCCTCGAGCGCGCGCTGGCCCTCTGGGAGACGACCCTCGGCAAGAGCCCTCCGGACGTCGCCTTGCTGCTCGACAAGCTCGGGTTCATCTACTGTGGCCATAGGAGGTACGCCCTTGCCCAGCCACTCCTCGAGCGCGCGCTGGCCCTTCGGGAGGCGACCCTCGGGGGAAGCCATCCCCTCGTCGCCGAGTCACTCTCCCATCTCGCTACCAATCAAGAGAACCAGGGGTTGTACGCCCAGGCCGAGCTGCTCCATGAGCGCGCGCTGGCCATCCGGGAAGTGACCCTCGGCAGGAACCATCAGCTCGTCGGCGACTCACTCCGCGACCTCGCCAGCCTCTACGTGGAGCAGGGGTTGTACACCCGTGCCCAATCACTCCTCGAGCGTGCGCTGACCCTTCGGCGAGCGGCCGTGGGCGAGAACCATCCCTACGTTGCCGACGACCTCGTCGCTCTCGCCAACCTCTACGTGGCCCAGGGGTCGTATCGCCGTGCCGAGCCGCTCCTCGAGCGGGGGCTGGCGATCATGGAAGCGCTCTGCGGCAAGCGCCATCCCCTGGTCGCCAGATACCTCAGCGACCTCGCCAACCTCTACGTGGCCCAGGGGTTGTATCGCCGTGCCGCGCCGCTTCATGCGCTTGCGCTGGCCCTTCGGGAAGCGGTCAGGGGCAAGACGGATGTCAGCGTCGCCCTTTCGCTCAACAGCATTGCCGGCCTCGACCTCGCCCGGGGGGCGTATCCGGAGGCAGGGGCGCGCTTCGAGCGCGCGCTGACCATCCTGGAAGGAACGCTCGGCCAGAACCATCCCCGCGTCGCCGAGACACTCAACCACCTCGCCACGGTGCGGCTCGCCCAGCATCGCCTCACCGAAGCCCTGCCGCTGTTCACGCGAGCCTTCATCCTGTCCGAGCAGCGTCTGCGACAGGAGGCACTCGGCTTCTCCGAGTCGCGCCTCGCGAGCTTCCTCCAGTTCCTGCGCAGGGACGAGGAGCGGCTCTATGCGCTGCTGCGCGCGCATCCCGACGATGCCCGCGTCCGACGCCTGGCCCTCAGCGCGGCCCTGCTCCTCAAGGGCCGCTCCGTCGAGGAGACCGCGGACATCTCCCGGACCGTCTACCGGGGGCTGGGCGCGGAGGATCGCGACACCTTCGCGCGGCTGAGGGGACTGCGCACCCAGCTGGCCCAGCTGTCACTCCAGGGCCCCGGCTCGCTCACTCCGCGGGCCTACCAGGAGCGACTCGATGCGCTGACGGGTCAGGGCGCTGCCCTCGAAGCCGCTCTGGCCAGGCGCTCCGCACCCCTGCGCGCGCTGACCGCGCTGCCGCCTCCCGCGGAGATTGTCGACCGTGTCGCCGCGGCCCTGCCTGGGGACGGCGCGCTCGTCGAGTTCGTCACCTACGTGGACCGTCCGCTGGTGCCCCAGGCTGGCGCGTCCCCATGTCCCGACGCCCTGCGATACCTCGCGCTGGTGCTCTTCCCTGATTCGACGACCCGCGCACTGGACCTGGGACCCGCGGAGCCCATCGACCGGGCCGCCTCGCGACTGAGGAAGGCCCTGGCCAATCGGGACGCCTCCTTCGAAGCCCCCGCCCAGGCGCTCTACCAACGCGCCTTCCAGCCCCTGCTCCGGCTGCTGGGGAAGACCCGCCGCGTCTTCCTTTCGCCGGAGGGCCAGCTCGCGCTGGTGCCCTTCGCCGCCCTGCACGATGGCCACCAGTTCCTGGTGGATGCCTTTGATTTCACCTATCTCCCCTCGGGCAAGGACCTGCTGTCGCACCCACGGGAGGGCGTGCCCCCTGGCTCCGTGGTCGTCCTCGCGAATCCGGATTTCAGCACCCCACTCGCCGCGCTCACGGAGGCCCGAAGAGACGCGCCCGCGCTTCACACGGAGCTGGCGCTGAGGGCCTGGGCCCCCACCCCACTGCCCGGCACGCGTCGGGAGGCCGAGGCCATCCAGCGCCTGCTTCCGCAGGCCCAGCTCTTCCTGGGCCCCGAAGCCACCAAGGAACGCCTGCTGCGACTGCCGACCCCCGGCATCCTCCACCTCGCCACCCATGGCTTCTTCCTGGAGGACGCGCCCGAGCCCACCGGCTCCCGCGCGGTCATCCACTTCGGTGCGCTGGGCGAGGATCCCCAGGCATCGAGTCCCGCGGACCCCTTGCTGCGCTCCGGCCTCGTCTTCGCGGGGGCGCGCGACCCGGCGTCCTCCGGCGCAAGCCAGACCCCACCGCCCGGCAGCGCGCTGGTGACGGCGCTGGAGCTGGCGGGCCTCGACCTGTGGGGCACGCAGCTCGTCGTCCTGTCCGCGTGCGACACCGGCCGAGGCGACGTCAAGCAGGGCCAGGGCGTGTATGGGCTGCGCCGGGCCTTCCTGGTGGCGGGAGCGGAGACGGTGGTGATGAGTCTGTGGAAGGTGGAAGACCAGACGACGAGCACGCTGATGGAGGCCTACTACCGCCACCTGCTGGCGGGGCAAGGCCGGGCCACGGCCCTGCGCGAGGCGATGCGGGAATTGAGGCGGACCCAATCACATCCACACTTCTGGGCGCCTTTCATTACCATGGGACAGGCCACACCCCTGCGCTTGCCCACCTCCACCGCTCAGCAGGCAGCGCATCCCTGAGCAAGGAACCCACCATGGCCACCCCCTGGACCCGCGCAGTGCTTGCCGAACAACTGCGAACGCTGGGGCTCGGACCCGGTGACGCGGTGCTGACGCATGCGGGCCTGCGCTCCGTGGGCCGCATCCTGGGAGGACCCGACGCGCTGATCGCCGCCATCGGCGATGTGCTCGGGCCGGAGGGCACGCTGCTTGGCTATTGCGACTGGCAGCTGGAGGACGAGGTCCGCGATGATCCCTCGCTGCGCGACCAGATTCCTCCCTTTGATCCGCTCCGCTCCCGCTCCGTCCGCGACAACGGCGCCTTCCCTGAGCTGCTTCGCACCACTCCCGGCGCGAAGCGCAGCGGCAATCCCGGCGCCTCCTGCGCCGCCCTGGGAGGCCGCGCCGCGTGGTTCACCTCCGACCACGCGCTCGACTATGGCTATGGCCCCCAGTCCCCTTTCGGAAAGCTTGTCGCCTCCGGTGGCAAGAGCCTGATGCTCGGCGCTCCGCTGGACACCATGACGCTGCTCCATCACGCGGAGCACCTCGCCGACCTCCCGCACAAGCGCATCCTCCGCTACGAGGCGCCGCTCCTCGTCGAAGGCCGGACGGTCTGGCGCGCGTTCGAGGAGTTCGACACGAGCGAGCCCGTGGTGGAAGGACTCGCGGAGGACTTCTTCGCTGAAGTCGTCGAAGCCTTTCTCGCCACCGGCCAGGGACGGCGCGGCATGATTGGCGATGCTCCCTCCGTGCTGGTCGATGCCCGGCCGATGGTGGCCTTCGCCGTCGATTGGTTGGAGCGCCGCTTCCGCGCCTGACGAGGGAGGTGTCCTCCCGGCGGCGCCAGGCCCATCCTTCAGGGGGGTGGCCAGCCCCACCCCGGACACCCCAGCTTTCCGAGACACCGCGTCGGGAGGCACCACCATGTCCGGGCCACAGCCATTCGTCGCCGACCTCCAGGAGCTCCACCGCCGCGCCCGCGAGCACCTCGAAGAAGGCTCCCGCGTAGGCGACGCGGAGACCGCCCTCAAGCTGCTCAACGACGTGCTCGCGACCGGCGTGGTCCGCGTGCTGCGCTACACGGCGCACTACCTGTCCGCGAGGGGCCCCCACCGCGAGGCAGTGAAGCAGGAGTTCGGGCCTCACGCGCGCCAGGAACAGGAGCACGCACTGCGGCTCACCGAGCGCATCCAGCAGCTCGGCGGATGCCCGGACTTCAAGCCGGCGGGCCTGCGGTCCCTGGACGCGAGCCCTCCCTACGACGTCCAGGACCGGTGGGACTGGATCCACGAGGAGCTGGCGGCGGCGGACCTCGTCCTCCAGACCTACCGCGCGCTGATCCCCTCCTTCGCGGACCGCGACCCCGTCACCCGCCAGCTCCTGGAGGACCTCCTCTCCCAGGAAGAGGCACATGCCCGGGACCTGGAGGCCCGGATCAGGGGCTCGGGACCGCGTCCCGGTACCGCACCATCCGCCCCAGCGCCGGATCCCACAGGTTCAAGCGCAGGCAGGCCACGACGTCCTTCAGCGTGAGCGACGTGACGTGGGGCCCCTGCAGCTCCGGGATGGCCGCCATCGCCTCCGGCAGCCGGTAGAACGGGATGCGCGGGTTGAGGTGGTGCACATGGTGATAGCCGATGTTGCCCGTGAACCACGCCATCACCGGCCCGCAGCGCAGGTAGCTGCTCGCCTCCAGCGCCGCGTCCGCGTGCGTCCAGGCGCCCTCCGGCAGGATGGCCACGTCGTCGAAGTTGTGCTGCGCGTAGAACAGGTACGTGCCCAGCGCGTACGCGACGAACAGCGGACCCACGAAGGCGCAGAGGTACACCGCGAGTCCGAAGAAATGCCAGACGGCCGCCGACAGCACCAGGTGCAGCCCCAGCGCGAGCCCGGAGGTCCAGTAGCGCTTCGGGTTCTTCACGAACGGCACCAGGCACAGGCTGATGAGGAACGCGGTGACGTAGCCGAACAGCAGCGTCACCGGGTGGCGCTCCACCATGTACCCCAGCCGCTGCCAGCCGGAGGCCTTGCGCCACTGCTCCGTCGTCCACGTGGCGAAGGTGCCCGCGGAGTCCGCGGCGATGCGCGCCGTGTTCGCGTGGTGGTGGTTGTGCGTGTCATTCCAGATGCGCGCGGGCGTGAGCGTCAGGATGCCCTGCACCTGGAAGAGCGCCTTCGCCCACCGCGACTTCGGCAGCAGCGCGCCGTGCATGGCGTCGTGGAAGAGGATGAAGGCGCGAATGAGCACCAGCGCTTCGATGAAGCCTCCCACGATGCGCAGGGGCCACCAGGGCGCGGCCACCGCCAGCGCCACCGCGCCCGCGAGCGCCGCGTAGGTGGACAGCAGCGCCAGCCCCGAGCGCGCTCCATCCTGGGTGGCGAAGGGGCGCGTGCGGGCAATGAGGTCCTTGCTCGACAGCGACGCGGCTCGTTCCATGGGGCGAGGACTCCGACGGTGACCGCCCGGCGACACACCGGGACGGATGACAGCCATCGTTGTCCCATCCCCATGTCATGGCCGGGTCAGCGGTCCGCACCTCGCGCGGCCGTCCCCGCGCGTCCCCTCATGACGCGAGGGGCTGACGCGGGGCGCCGATGCACGCGGCCCTCAGCGCTTCTTGCGCCACGCCTTGAGCTCGGCCTTCTTCTCCACGCCGACCTCGTCCAGCCGGTCCTGCCACTGCTGGCGGTAGGGGCGCAGGGCCTCGGCCACCGTGCGGGCCACCACGAGGTTGCGGTACCACTTGGAGTCCGAGGGCACCAGGTGCCACGGCGCCTGCTCGGTGGACGTCTGGGCGAAGACGTCCTCATAGGCCTTCGAGTAGTCCGCCCAGTGCTTGCGGTCCTCCCAGTCCCCGGCGCTGATCTTCCACGCCTTGCGCGGCTCCTCCTCACGCGCCAGCAGCCGCTGCTCCTGCTCCTTCTGGCTGATGTGGAGGAAGAACTTGAGGACGATGGTGCCGTGCTCCGTGAGCAGCGTCTCGAAGTCGCGGATGTGCTGGTAGCGCGCCTTCCACAGCGGCTTGGGGACCAGGTTGTTCACCCGCGCCACGAGCACGTCCTCGTAGTGGGAGCGGTTGAAGATGGAGAACTCGCCCTGGCGAGGCGTCTTGAGGTGCACGCGCCAGAGGAAGTCGTGATCGCGCTCCTCGACGCTGGGCACACCGAACGAGGTGACGCTCACGCCGCGCGGGTTGAGGCTGCCCACCACGTGCTTGATGGTGCCGTCCTTGCCGGCGGTGTCGCGCCCCTGCAGGACAATGAGCACGGCGTTCATCTTCGCGCCCCACAGCAGGTCCTGCAGGTCGAACAGCTCCTCCCCCAGCGTGTCGAACTCCGTCTTCGCCGCGTCCCGGTCCGCCTTCTTCGGCGGTGCCGCGGAGATGCGATCCAGCTTCACCTTCGCTGCCTGTCTGCCATTGCTGATGGTGTTCATGGTCCCCTGCCCTCCCGGTGCGGGTGAATCGTGCCCGGGAGTCCGGGGGATTCACACCGCCGCGCGGCAGGTTGGGGGCAACTCTCCGGATTCGGACCTTTCGGACGCGGTGACAGGTGCGGGGACGCCCGGTGTTCCCCTGCCGCCGCATCTTCCGGAGGGGAACACATGGCAGGACATCGTTTCATCGCGCGCACGGTGGGGGCCTTCGTGCTCGCCGGATTCGTGGGCTGCACGGAGACCGGGGCCTCGTCGCCCGTGGAAGTCGTCCCCGAACCCGCCACGTCCCAGGCGGCGCTGGGGTCACCGGGCCAGGCCGTCGCCGGGAAGCAGCACTTCCAGCAGGCGCTGCCCGGCACCAACGGCCGCTCGTGCGCGACGTGCCACGTCCTCTCCGACAACACAGCCCTCACGCCGGAGCACGTGGAGGCCGTCTGGGCCAGGAACCCCGGGGACCCGCTGTTCAACCGCATCGACGCGGATGACCCCGCAGCCCCCACTCCAACCTATGCGCACCTCAAGAAGGGCCTGGTGCGCGTGGTGCTCCCCCTGCCCCCGAACATGGATGTCATCGACGTGCAGGGGAACGTCATCACCGCTCCGGACCGGAAGATCTCCGTCTGGCGCGGCGTGCCGAGCATCGCCGACACCGGCTTCTCCGGCCCCTTCCAGGTCGATGGCCGCGAGACGAGCCTCACCACCCAGGCCCAGAGCGCCGTCACGAACCACAGCGAGGGCGGCACGGTGGCCGCGCCGGTGCTCCAGCGCATCGCCGCGTTCGAGCGCAGCGTGTACAGCTCCCCCCGCGCGCGCTTCGTGTCGGACCTGCTGGAGCTGGGCGTGCCGTTGAGCGACATCCCGGATCCGGACGCGCTGCTCGTGCTCGACGCGTCCGAGCGGCGCGGCCGGGACGTCTACGCCCTGGCGTGCGAGGCGTGCCACGGCAACCGCACCCGCAACCGCATCGTGCGGCGGGACGTCCACGACTCGCTCTTCTTCGCGCTCAAGCCCAACGGCAACATCCAGTACACCGTCGCGCCGGGACAGCGGCCCACGCCCGTCAACGTGCCCCGCCCGGACAGCGAGTTCCTCAACATCGGCTTCGGGCTGATGACGTACCTGGGCCAGCGCGGCGTCGTGCCGCTCTTCAACGACTCGGTGGACTTCCCCCACTACCGCTTCCGCTTCTACACCGACGGCACACGGCAGCACGCCGTCACCGACCTGCCGCCCATCCCCGTCACCGCGAGCGGACACCCGGACGACATCAACCCCGCGCTGGATGAGAACGGCGCGCCCATCGTCGGACCCTCGCTCGCCGCCCAGTGGTACTCCACGGACCCGGGCCGCGCGCTCATCAGCGGCGACCCGACGGAGTTCGAGGCCTTCGACGTCCCGTCCCTGCGCGGCATCGCCCGGTCCGCGCCGTACTTCCACGACAACAGCCACGCCACGCTCGCGGACTCGGTGGACACCTACAGTCGCTTCATCCTGCCCGGCATCGTGGCCATGGACCTGCCGCTGAACCCACCCGAGTTCCCGGGCGGGCCACCGGAGGTCCTCACCCCCACGCAGAAGCAGGACCTGGTGCGCTTCCTCCAGCGACTGTGAGCCTTCAGTGCCGCCCTTCCATCCCGGGCGTGGAAGCACGCGCCCGGGGTGGCAGGAACGTGTGCGCGAGCCCCGTGAGCCCCGGGGCGAAGAGCTCGTCGCGGATCCGCTGGGACAGCGTGGCCGCCTCGGCCTCGTGCCCGGGCGCGGGCGCGAACGTCGCGTGCCACTCCACGAACGTCTGACCGGTCGCCGTCACCGGCGTCACCCGCAGCTTCGCCCGGAAGTCGCGCACCGGCAGCGGCCCCTCCAACATCGCGTAGGCATAGCAGCGCGCGTGCGCGTCGTGCTCCAGCCGCGCCTCCAGGTACACCGTGCCATCGCGCAGGGTGAGCCGGCGCAGCGGCCCCGCGCCCGGGCCGGGACGCGCCACCCGCTCGCTGGAGATGATGCCCGGGTGCCAGCGGGGAAGGCTGTCAAACCCTCCCACC
>NZ_RAWA01000639.1 GCF_003611675.1 Corallococcus sp. CA053C | reverse complement strand
GCTCATGTCGGTGCACTCACCAGGGGTGCTCAGCTCTTCCTTTCCCTGCAAGCTCAACCCTGCCCACGGTGCTGGCGGCCGCTCGGCCTCCAGCACCTTTCTTCAGATAATTAGGGACACCCCCTAGGGCGCCTCGCGCTCCCAGGTCCCGGAGCGGCCGCCGGACTTGTGGTCCAGCTGCACGGCTTCAATCACCATGCCCCGGTCCACGCTCTTGCACATGTCATAGACGGTGAGCGCCGCGGCGCACGCGGCCGTGAGCGCCTCCATCTCCACGCCCGTGCGGTCCACCGTCTTCACCCGCACGCGGACCTCCAGGCCTTCGTCCACGGGCGTGAGCGTGACGTCCACGCCCGCGAGCGCGATGGGGTGGCACAGGGGCACGAAGTCCGGGGTGCGCTTGGCGGCCATGATGCCCGCGATGCGCGCCGCCGCGAGCACGTCCCCCTTCTCCACCTGCCCCGCGAGGATGCGCTCGCGAGTGGCGGGCAGCATCCGCAGACGGGCCGTGGCCACCGCCACGCGCTCCGTCTTCGGCTTGTCGCCAACGTCCACCATCTTCACCGGCCGGCCCCCTTCGCCACCGCGGCGAGCAGGTCGTCCGCCACGTCGTCCGGGTCCTCCAGCCCCACGGACACGCGGATGAGGCTGTCGCGGATGCCCGCATGGGCGCGCTCCTCGGGCGTCATCCGACGGGCGCTGGCGCTCGCCGCGTGCATCACCAGCGTGCCCACGTCGCCCAGGGACGGGCCGGGCTTGCACACCCGCAGCGCCTCCAGGAACCGGTCGCCTTCCTTCTGGCCCGCGCCGCGGATTTCAAACGCCACCATGGGCCCGAAGCCGCCCTCCAGCACCCGGCCCGCCACCGCGTGGTCCGGATGGGAAGTCAGGCCCGGGTAGATGACGCGCTCCAGGAGCGGCGAGTCCGACAGCCGCTTCGCCACGTGCGCGGCGTGTTCGTTGTGGGCCTTCATGCGGACGGGCAGCGTGCGCAGACCGCGCAGCGTGAGCCACGCCTCGAAGGGGCCCAGCACGTCCCCCGACAGGATGCGCGCCGAGCGCAGCGGATCCATCCGCGCCTTCGAACCGCTCACCGTGCCGCCCAGCGCATCGCTGTGGCCGTTGAGCCACTTGCTGGTGGACTGCACCGCGTAGTCCGCGCCCTGCTCCAGCGCGCGCTGCCCGAAGGGCGACGGGAACGTCGCGTCCACCGCGAACACCGACCCCGCGTCGCGGCACGCCTCCGCGAGGGCGCGGATGTCCGGCACGCGCAAGAGTGGGTTGGAGATGCTCTCCGCCAGCACCATGCGCGGGCGCCACTCGCGGATCCGCGCGGGGGCGTCCGGGTCGGTCTGGTTGAGCGGCCGCAGCTCCACGCCCCAGCGAGCGCACAGGTTCTTGTAGAGGAACCGGGTGACACCGTAGCCATCCGTCGGCATCACCAGCACGTCGCCGGCCTTCCACGGCTGTGCGTCGAAGAGCGAGCGCAGCGCCGCCATGCCGCTGGCGTACGCGACGCACGCCTCGGCCCCCTCCAGCGCCGCCACGGCCTCCTCCAGCAGCGCCGCGTTGGGCGCGCTGATGCGGGCGTAGGCGTAGTCCTTGCCGTCCAGCGCGTCGGACAGGTCGTCGCTGCTGTCGAACCAGTTCACCGCCGCCGGGAAGATGGGCGGCATGACGGGCACCGCCTTGCTCCCCGTCAACCGGGAGCCCGCGTGCACCGCCACCGTCTTCTGGCTGGGCTTGTGCTTCGTGCTCATTCGCCGTGCTCGATGAGCCAGCGCTCCGCGTCGATGGCGGCCATGCAGCCGGTGCCCGCGGCGGTGATGGCCTGGCGGTAGTAGCTGTCCTGCACGTCACCGCAGGCGAAGACGCCGGGGATGTTGGTGCGCGTGCTGCCCGGCACCGTCTTGAGGTAGCCGCCCTGGTGCGTCTCCAGGATGCCCTGGAACAGCTCCGTGTTCGGCGTGTGGCCGATGGCGACGAACAGGCCCGTGGCGGTGACGAGCTGGCTGTCGTTCGTCTTCAGGTTGCGCACCACCGCGCCCGTCATGCCCTTGGGGTTGCCGACGACCTCTTCCACCGCGGAGTTCCACAGGAAGGAGATCTTCGGGTTGTTGAGCGCGCGCTCCTGCATCACCTTGGAGGCGCGCAGGGTGTCACGGCGGTGGATGAGCGTGACGTGGTTGACGATCTTCGCCAGGTACGTGGCCTCTTCCATGGCCGTGTCCCCGCCGCCCACCACCAGCACGTCCTGCTTCTTGTAGAAGGCGCCGTCGCAGGTGGCGCACGCGGACACGCCGCGGTTCTTGTAGGTGTCCTCGCCCTTGACGTTGAGCCACTTGGCGGTGGCGCCGGTGGAGATGATGACCGTCTCCGAGCGCACCTGCATGCCGCTCTCGCTCTCCAGCAGGAAGGGCCGCTGGGAGAAGTCCACCTTGGTGATGTTCTCCATGTGCAGCGCGGTGCCGAAGCGCTCCGCCTGCTTCTGGAAGCGCTCCATCAGCTCCGGGCCGGTGATGGCCTCCGGGAAGCCGGGGTAGTTCTCCACGTCGGTGGTGACCATGAGCTGGCCACCCGGGACGCGCTGCGGGTGCTCCAAGGTGGGGCCACCGGCGAACACGACGGGCTCCAGGTTGGCGCGCGCCGCGTAGATGGCGGCCGTGTAGCCCGCGGGGCCCGAACCGATGATGGTGACCTTCTGGATCTTGTCCTGCGACACGGCGCCTCCTGCGCTGTTGCGTTTTCGGGCTGGGACGGTACCAGACGCCGTCCTCCAGGCCATGTTACGTACCTGGACCCTATGGATGCCGCTGTCCTCAAGAAGGTTGCGCTCTTCGAGGGATTGACCCAGGGCCAGCTCGCCAAGGTCGCCCGGATTGCCCAATCCCGGACCTATCCGGCGGGCGACTTCGTCTTCCGTGAAGGCGACACCGGCCAGGACATGTTCATCCTCGCCGACGGGCGGGTGCGCATTTCCAAATCCGTGCCGGGCATTGGCGAGGAGGCGCTCGCCATCCTCGAAGCCGGCCAGTATTTCGGGGAGATGGCGGTCATCGAGGATTCGCCCCGCTCCGCGGACGCCATCGCCCACAGCGACTGCACGGTGTGGGTCATCGGGCGGGAGAAGCTGGACCAGCTCATGTTCACGGACAAGGACCTGGCCTACGTGCTCCTCTGGACGTTCGTCCGCACGCTGAGCGAGCGGCTCCGCGAGACGAACGACAAGATCAAGGGCTTCTTCGCCATCTCCCGCTTCTAGCGGCCTGGCGTCCCACCTCCTCGCGCACCGAGAGCGCGGGTGGAGCACCGCTGTCCGTCCCGCTTCCGGGCCCCTTCGCGCGCGCCTGGACGGGGCCATGCCCTGTGCCTCGGAGTGCGCCATCAAGGCACATGCCTTGCTCTGTCGCGGTGGCGTGGAGGGAGGCGGGATGGAACAGGGCGGGGCGTTGTCG
>NZ_RAWA01000638.1 GCF_003611675.1 Corallococcus sp. CA053C | reverse complement strand
GTGCTGGAGGAATTGGCGACGTACATCCAGGGGCTCGTGGCGCGCGCGGATGACGAGAGCGAGAGAGGCGCGCAGCTGCTCCACATCGAGGAGGCGCTGGAGGACATCGAGCCGCCGCTCAACCGCTTCGTGCACCTGTGGCACGGCTTCGTGGCGTACGGCATCGTGCCGCTGTTCGCGCTGGCCAACTCCGGCGTGGACGTGTCCGGCATGGGCCTGGCGGACCTCTTCAAGCCCCTGCCCCTGGGCATCATCGTCGGCCTCTTCGTGGGCAAGCAGGTGGGCATCTTCCTCTTCACCTGGGCCGCGGCGAAGGCGGGCGTGTCACCCCTGCCGGGCGGAGCCAGCCTCGCGCAGCTCCACGGCGTGGCGGTGGTGGCGGGCATCGGCTTCACGGTGGCCCTGTTCGTGGGCGGGCTGGCCTTCGCCGGACAGCCGGCACTGTTGGCGGAAGCCAAGCTGGGCATCCTCACCGGGTCGCTGCTCTCCGCGGTCGTGGGGTACGTGCTATTGCGCTACGTGGCCCGGCCTTCGGTGGTGCCCGCGCCCTCCCTCCCATGAACCTCCAGGACCTCAACCGCATCCGGCAGATCACCGTCATCGCCGCCCGCCATGGCTTCGGCGAGGTGGCGGAGCGCGCGGGCGTGTGGCGCATGCTCGGCCGCAAGGAGAAGGTGGAGGTCTCCCAGGAGTCCCAGCGCACGTCCACCGCGCACCGCTTCCGCATGTTCCTCGCGGAATTGGGGCCCACGTTCATCAAGCTGGGCCAGGTGCTCTCCACCCGCGCGGACCTGCTGCCCGCGGAGTTCGTGGAGGAATTGGCCACGCTCCAGGACAACGTGGAGGCCATCCCCCTGGAGCAGATCCACTCGCAGATCCGCGAGGCCCTGGGCAAGGACGTGCAGGAGCTGTTCGCGCACGTGGATCCGGAGCCGCTCGCCGCCGCGTCCATCGCCCAGGTGCACCGCGCGGTGACGCTGGAGGG
Source organism: Corallococcus sp. CA053C (assembly GCF_003611675.1). Classification (GTDB taxonomy): domain Bacteria; phylum Myxococcota; class Myxococcia; order Myxococcales; family Myxococcaceae; genus Corallococcus. The sequence goes on along the minus strand of NZ_RAWA01000638.1, from coordinate 2,470 downwards.
CGAGGAGGTCGTCATCAAGGTGCAGCGGCCGGACATCGCCCAGCGCATCGACGCGGACCTGGGCGTGCTGCGCTCGCTGGCGCGCCTGCTGGAGGCCGTGGTGGAAGAGACGGGCATCTACACGCCCTCCGGCATCGTGGACGAGTTCGACCGGGCCATCCACGAGGAGCTGGACTTCATCAACGAGGCCAGCAACATCCGCGCGTTCCTGGAGACCCACAAGGACCGCCCGTACCTCAAGATTCCGCGCGTCCACGCGGCGCTCTCCAGCCGCACCGTGCTCACGCTGGAGTTCATCCGCGGCGAGAAGATCAACCCCGCCGCCCTGGCCGACGCGGACCGCAAGCAGGTGGCGCAGAACCTCTTGGAGGCCAGCTTCCGCCAGCTCTTCGACGACGGCCTCTTCCACGGAGATCCGCACCCGGGGAACCTGCTCCTGCTGGAGGGCAACCGGCTGGCGCTGCTGGACTTCGGCGTGGTGGGCCGGCTCACGCGCCCCATGCAGGAGACGCTGGTGATGCTGTGCCTCGCGGTGGCGCTCAAGGACAGCGACTCCGTGGCGCGCATCCTCTACCGCGTGGGCGTGCCCGACGCGCGCGCCAACCTGATGGGCTTCCGCAACGACATCGAGTCCATCCTCGGCCAGCACCTGCCCACCACGCTGGGCCAGGTGGACGCGCGCACGCTCCTGCGCGACCTGCTGGACCTGGCGGTGAAGTACCGCATCCGCATCCCCAAGGAGTACGCGCTGCTGTCGCGCGCCGCCATCTCCACCGAGGGCATGCTCCGCAGCCTCTACCCGGAGATGAACATCCTGGAGGTCGCGCTCCCGTACGCGAAGGAGCTGATGGCCGGGCGCTATGACGCAAGCCAGCTCCAGGGCGGGCTGATGCGCACGCTCCTGCGCTTCCAGTCCATGGCGCAGGACCTGCCCACGCAGCTGTCGCAGATCCTCATGGACCTGGAGACGGGCAAGTTCAGCGTCACGGTGCGCGCGGAGCAGTTCGACAAGCTCAACGAGAACCTGCGCAGCGTGGCCGTCATCGCCTTCCTGGGCCTGTGCGCGTGCGGCTTCATCGTGGGCGCGTTCATCGCCTTCGCGCCCCGGCCGCCCATGTACGGGAACGTGCCGGTGCTGGGCATCGTGGGCATCGCGGTGGCCGCGGCGCTCTTCGGCGCGGTGCTCACCTGGTACCTGTTCGGCGGCCGCTTCGGGAAGCTGCGCGTCAGCCGCTTCCTGAAGAAGAAGAAGCGCTAGCCAAAGCCCGCTTCCCTACTCCACGAAGGACGCGGGTGTGACAACGGCCCACCCGTTCCTGCCCGTCAGGACGAGGCATGTGTCACGCGCGGTGAGAGCGGATCCGTTGAGGGGTGCACAGTCGAGCGCGGGCCGGGTAGGCTGCGGGCCGTGTCGTCCCCCCCTCTTGCCCACGTGGTCGTCTTGTTCGCGAACCCTTCCGCCGCCCGTCGTCCGTACCGCGCGCCGCTGGCCTCGCTGTTCGCGGCCGCGCTTCTCGTCACCACCGCCGGCTGTGCTGGCGGGCTGGATGACCCCGAGCGCTTCACCGGGGGCACCGGCTCCTGCGCGCCCGGCACCACCGCCTCCGGCATCCTCCAGGCGCAGTGCTTCGCGTGCCACTCCACCGAGACCAAGGCCACCGGCGCGGGCCTGGATCTGCAGGCGGCCGGGTTGCCGGGCCGGCTCTACACCACCACCGCCTCCGCGACGTGCTCGTCCATGCCCCTGGCGGACAGCGCCAACCCGTCCGGGTCGCTCTTCCTGAAGAAGCTGACGGACTCGCCCGGCTGCGGCGGGAGGATGCCGCAGGGCGGTTCGCTGAACGCGGCGGACACCGCGTGCCTCACGGAGTGGCTGGTCGCCGGAAAGCCGAGCACCCCGTGAAGATCCGCTCCCGTTCGTCCTCCTTCGCCGCCCTCCTGGGCGCGGCCCTGCTCCTGGGCCCCGTGGCGTACGCCGCGCCGAAGAAGCCCGCGAAGACGACGCAGTCCGCGAAGAAGTCGAAGGCCGCCAGCAAGAGCAAGGGCAAGAGCAAGGTGGAGGTGCGCCGGGTCGCGGTGCTCGCCTCCGGTCCGCACGCGGACGCCGCGCGCGACGCGCTGGAGGCGGAGCTTGCCCGCCGGCCGGCCCGCTATGAAGTCGTCCCCGAGTCCGCGGTGCGCTCCGCCGCCTCGCGCCTGGGCGAGGACCCCACGACGCCCGCCGGTGCCGCCGCCGTGGCGAGCGAGCTGGGCCTGAGCGCGGTGCTGGTCGCGGACACGTCCACCGCGGGCAAGAAGCCGCAGGTGCGCGTCACCGTGCGCAACGGCCGGGATGGCAAGGCCCTGGCCTCGCCCGCCGCGGCCCGCCCGGCGACGGTGAAGCTGGTGCCCGTGGCCGTGAAGCGTCAGTGGACGCCGCTGGAGAGGGGCCTGCTGAAGAGCCGCGCCCCGGACGCCGCCCCCGCGAAGC
>NZ_RAWA01000637.1 GCF_003611675.1 Corallococcus sp. CA053C | reverse complement strand
GCCCCACCCTGCCGCCACACCGCGAGCCGCGCGGGCTCCGTCCCCAACGGCCCGAACGCGCGCGCGGACACCTCCGTCGTGCTCCCCTCCACGCCCTCCAGCGGCACGCGCCACGCCGCGGTGAACGTCCCCGGCGGCGCCTCCACCACGGGGCCCACCGACCCCACGAGCGCGGAGACCTCCACCTTCGCATCAGCGCGCGGCTGCCCCGCCTCGTCGCGCGCCACCACCACCACCTGGCCCTCCGTCCCGCGATGCACCAGGGGCTCGGTCAGCGACACCGTCACGTCCCGCACGGGCCCCTGCACCAGTTGCATCGGCAGCGACTCGCGCGAACCGGGACCGCGCTGCGGCCAGGCCGCGTCGATCCGCTCATCCGCCGCGAGCGCGCGCGGCGCGGTGTAGCGCCACTCCAGCATGCCGTTCGCGTCGCGCCGGGGACCCTCCAGCCGCCCGTACTTCGCCTTCACGGTGACGCGCGCGTCCGCCACCGGCAGGCCCTTCGGGTCGCTCGTCGCGCACAGCAGGCGGGCCTGGGCCACGCCGTCCGCGGGCAGCCGCTGCGGATTGAGCACGCACGCCAGCCCATTCGTCGGAGGCAGCTGCAGGTCGATGGCGATCCGCTCCACGTTGCCCGCGCGGTCCTCCACCTGCCCCCGCACCATCGGGTAGCCCGGCGGCACGATCAGCGGCAGGAGGAAGCTCCCATCCGCGCCCACCTGGACGGGTCCGAAGCGCTTGCCGGCGATCTCCAGGGACACCCGCGCCCCGGGCTCGCTCTCGCCGGGCAGATCCACCGACGCCGCCAGCGGCACCAGCAGGCGTCCGTAGGCCCCATGCACCGACTGCGGGTGCGGCCACGCGGACAGCGCCACCAGGATGGCCGCCTCCGGCGAGTCCGTCTCCGGCAACACGTAGCGGGCCACGTAGGTCCCGGGCCCCGTGTGCTTCAGTCCCTCCACCCGTCCGGTGCTCGCGCGCAGCACCGGGGGTGCCCCGCTGTCATCCGGCGTGCCGTCCGGCCGCAGCTGCTTCACCGTGAGCGTCGCGTCCGTGTCGCGGCCCTTCACCGGCTGGGCGGGCTCCAGCGAAAGCTCCACGCGGCTCGTGGGCGGGCCCACGGCGTAGCGCGCGCGGGCCTCGGCGCCGTCGCCCTTCGCGACCACCACCACCTCGCGCGCCTGGGCCCGGGGGACCACGACGAAGGTGCGCAGCGGGGTGGCCTCCGGTCCGGGCCGCACGTCCGCGCCCTCCGCCGTCACCGTGGGCGGCGCGAACTTCACCGGCGCGCCCTTCGCGTCCCGGCGCACCACCGCCACCGTGAAGCCCTCGGGAGGCACGGGCACGTCCGGTCCGAGCAGCTCCAGGGAAGCCGCCCAGACCGGGGCACACACCAACAGCAGGGCGGGGATCAGACGTTCCAGGACCCCCCGACTCTACAGGGCACCCTGTCGGGACTGAACCCCTTTGCGGCCCGCCAGCGCCGGAAGTGGCGGCGCACCGGGCCCCGGAACGATTTCCCGGGGCGGCGCGACCTGGCGGGTGGGCCTCATCGCGCAGGACCCCGGGGCCCCGGCAGCGGATCAGGGCGGGGCAACCTTGGCGGTCTTCCGGAGTTTTCCGAGAGTCGTCACGGGCGGCGTCGTGTCCACGGCGAGCTTGCGCTGGTCCTCCCCGACCAGACCTCCCACCCCCAGGACCCGCACCTTCACGTCGTTGCGGCCCTCCTTGAGCACCACCTCTTGCTCGAAGTGTCCGTCCTTATCCGCGTGGATCGGCTTGCCCTCTACCTCCACCCGGTTGCCCGGATCCGTCTGGCCCTTGACGACGAGCTCGCGCTGCCGCAGCTCCTTGTCGTCCCCGGGCCACTCCACCTTCAACAGGAGGCTGCTGGGGACGGGGGCGGGCTCGGAGGGGGCCTCGCCGGGCCGGACGATGGACTGCTGGCCGGCGCGGACGATGACGACCTTGCCATTGCCGGTCAGCGTCACCTCGCCGTCGCGCGTGCCCACGTTCACCGTGCCCTTGCCGTTGTTCGTCATGGTGAAGGTACCGCCGCCGGTGCGCGCCACCGCCGCGTCTTTGTCCTCTTTGTCCGTCGTCTTCAACTCGAAGGTGTGGCGCATGCCGGAGCGCACGGTGGTGGTGGCCATGCCGTTGGCGAGCAGCAGGCGCGACAACGAGTCCGTCAGTTCCTCCACGGACACCTCGGTGCCGGCGGCCATGCGCACCTCCACGGCCTCGCCATTCACGAGCACGGCGTAGGCGCCATTCCCCGTGCGCACCATGTCCGTGGCACGCAGCGACATGCCCTTCTCGGCGCGAGTCCACGCGCCGTCGCGGCCATGGCGCACCTCCACCAGCCCATCGATGTCCTTCAGCTCCAGCTCCACGGCCTTCTTCGGCTCCGCCACGGCCACCTTGGGCTCGGCGACGGGAGGAGGCGTGGGAGCGGGCAGTTCCCGCAGGAAGACGAACCACCCCACGGGCAGCGCGGCCAGGATGAGGACGAGCCCGACGAGGAACGGCACCTGTCGCTTGCGGGAGGAGGAAGCGGCCATGCGATGGCCCTAACTACCACACTCCGTGCCCCTCAGGCCCGGGGCAGCACGATGGTGAAGCGGGCCCCCTGCCCTGCCTCCGAGCGGACCTCCAGCGTCCCCCCGGCCTCGGTGACGATGCGCCACGCGACGCTCAGCCCCAGCCCCACGTTGGACCACACGTCCTTGGTGGTGAAGAAGGGCTCGAAGATGCGCGGGCGGATGTTCTCCGCGATGCCCTTGCCCGTGTCCTCGACCTCCAGGATGCACATCCCGTCGCGCTCGCCGGTGCGCAGGGACAGCCGCTTCACGGGCGTCTTGATCATCGCGGTGCGCGCGTTGGACAGCAGCGCCAGCACCACCTGGGACAGGTGCCCGGGGTCCGCCCTCACGCGGGGCGCCGTGGTGCTCAGCTCCGTCACCAGGTCGATGCCCTCGCCGCGCGTCTGGTTCTCCGTGAGGGAGAGCGCGTCGCGCACGACGGAGTTCAGGTCCACGGGCCGCAGGTCCGGGCGCTCGCGCTGCTGGGAGAAGCGCAGCAGGTTCTGGGTGATGTCCTTGCAGCGCTTGGCGCTCTGCTCGATCTTCCGCAGCGTCTCGAAGTCCGAGTCGCCGCTCGACCTGTCCAACAGGAGCAGCTGCACGTTGCCGAGGATGCCGGCCAGCGGGTTGTTGATCTCATGCGCCACGCCCGCGCCCAGCTGCCCCACCGCCGCCAGCTTCTGCGCCTCCACCAGCTGCGCCTGCGCGGCCCGCAGCTCCGCCGTGGCCTCTTCCACCCGCACGCGCAGGTCATCGTTCCAGCGCAGCATCCGAGCGCGCGCCGCCTCCAGCTCCTCGCCCATCCGGTTGAAGGTGGACCCCAGCTCGCTCAGCTCGTCCTGCCCCTCCACCCGCACGCGGCGCTCCAGCTCACCGCGCCCGTAGGC
>NZ_RAWA01000636.1 GCF_003611675.1 Corallococcus sp. CA053C | reverse complement strand
CTGGAGGTGGGACGGAGGCGAAGCCGGTGGGGCTGGTGTTCATCGCGGTGCAGCGGCGCGGTGGGGAGGCGGTGGTGGAGCGGCACGTGTTTCCAGGGGACCGGCGGCAGGTGCGACAGGCCGCGGCGGCGAGGGCGCTGGCCCTCCTTCTGGAGCGGGTGGGCGTGGAGTCCTGAATCCTTGGGTCATCCCGGGGGACATTGGTGCGCATGGGCCGGATGGGTGATGAAGGCCCCCCAGGAAGGGAGCGCCCGATGTTTCGAATCGACGTGGATCGCGCGGAGTCCATCGTGAGCTTCGCCCTGGAGGGCTACATCCGGTTGGAGGAGATGGAGCGCTTCGTCGTGGAGTTGAAGGCGGCGACGGACACGGTGGCGGGGCAGGCCATCAAGATTGAGGCGGACCTGCGCACGTTCCGGCCGGCGTCGCCGGAGGCGGCGGACCTCATCCGTCGCGTGCAGGAGTACGGCCTGCGCTCCGGGGTGACGCGGGTGGCGGAGCTGGTGCAGAACCAGATTGTCGCGTTGCAGCTCAACCGGGTGGCCTCGGGCAGTGGGACGGACAAGATCCTCCGCCGCTTCTGGCAGGAGTCCGCGGCGCGCACCTGGCTGTTGAATGGAGACGCGGAGCTGGGCGTGGCGCTCCAGGTCTGAGCGGCGTCTTGATATTCCGGGAGTCCGCTCTGGAGGGCAGGGGGCGTTGACCTCGGGAAGAGCATGACGCCGCGCTGGGTGCCAGTGGTGTTGCTGTTGTTCGCGACGGGGTGTGCGACGTCGCGGACGTGGCGGTTGGACACGGGGGAGGGAGCGCCCCGCGAGTACACGCCACGCACGGAGACGCCGCCGGTCGCGCTGGACGGTGCTGCGTTCGCGGAGGCCGTGCGGATGTTGGCGCCCACCGCGCCGCTGTCCGCGCATCCCCGGGCGGAGGCGCTTCGGCTGTTCGGTCAGCGTCCGCGAGCATCCCTGGGGCTCGTCTCCGTGGAGGAGCCCGGGCGGGGGCGCGTCCGGCTGTCCGAGGAAGGCACGGCGTTGGAGGCCGCCTACGGACGCTGGTGCGTGCGCAAGCGGCTGTCCGGAGACTGCCTGCACCTGCTGGAGAGGGGCCCGACGCTGGATGAGGAGGGCAAGCGCACGCTGGCCTTCCGCATCGCGTTGGACTCGGTGTGGGAGGAGACGGCGGAGGCGCTGGAGGGGCTGACGGACCCGGAGGCGATGGTGACGCTGCTGGCGACGACGGGCGCGGTGTACTTCGCGCTGTGGCTGGTGCCGGAGCCGCTGTTGTCGAAGGGCGTGGCGGCAGCGCTGACGGTGGGGCTGATTGCGTACCTGGGCTGGGACACGGTGTGGAGTCTCGTCCGGGGCTGGAGGGTGCTGGCGGCGGAGGTGAGGGACGCGAAGGACTTCGACGGCATCCGGGACGCGGGGCAGAAGTACGGCCAGGTGATGGGGAAGCAGGCCGCGAGAGCCTTCGTGATGCTGGCGATGGCGGCGCTGGGAAGCACGGCGCAGACGCTGGCGGCGAGGATTCCGACGCTGCCGGGCTCGGCGCAGGCGGCGCTGGTGGGAGCGGAGCAGGGAGGCTTCCTGCTCGCGGCGGCGGACCAGGTGGGCGCGGTGGCCGTGTCGTCGAGCGGCGTGGTGACGATTGAATTGGCCCCGGGCGCGGTGGCGATGACGGCGAAGGGGCCGAGCGCCGCGGTCGAGGGCCACGAGCACCACATCGCCACGAATAAGTGGTGGGAGGCAACTCACAACGAAGGCCCGTGGTCGCCCAGGTTCCAGGAACTCTTCGACCGTGCGGGGATGTCCCTCGACGATGCAGCGAACAGGGTCCGTGTGCCGGGCCACAAAGGGCCTCATCCCCAGGAGTACCATTCAGCAGTCTACGCGCGATTGAGGGGAGCACTGGGACGATGCCGGAGCATCGAGCAATGTCGAGGTCCACTGGTTGAGGAACTCCAGAAGTTGGCCAGAGAAATTCTCAAGCCCGGCAGCGCGCTCAATAAACTGGTGGCTCGGGACTGACGGACAGGACTCATGACGATGCGATACTTCAAGCTCGACGACGACATGAGCATCCAGGACCGCTGGCTGCTGGATGAGGCAACAAATTCGGAGGGCCAGGAGATCGATGATCCCTGGCAGTTCGAGGATGGATGTCCCGTGCAGGTCGAGGAAGGGCTTAGAATTCCTGTCCATCATCCCGGAGCACCGCTCGACTATTCCATAACAAGCGTCGGTGGTGCTCCCATCGTCCACCAGCGCGTCGCGGATCTCTTCATGGAGCTGGCGCCTGAGGACGTGCAGGTGATTCCCGTCGACGTCGACGGGCAGACCGAGCCGTACTGCATTCTCGTCGCCACAAAGCTCATCCGATGCATTGATGACGAGCAGTCCGCGGAGGTGTCGTACTGGAAGCCAGAGGACGGGCGTCCCGAGAAGACCGGAAAATACCGGTCGGTCTATGACATGCGCATCGATCCGACGAAGGTGGGTGCCGAGAAGGTGTTCCGCACCTGGGGATGGACCGGCGCACTCATCGTCTCCGAGGACATCAAGGATGCGTTGGAGCGCGCGAACGTCACGGGCGTGAGCTTCCGGGAAGTCACCGGCCCCAGTGCCATCAGCCCCGAGGAACGCGAACGCAATCGCAAGCTCCGTGCCCTCTACGAGCGCACGGAAACAGCCCGCGAAGCTTTCTGGCGCACCCTGGGCAGGCTGGGCGACGAGGTCATCATTCCCGTCGCCGGAGGAGGCTGGCCCGCGCAGCGCCAGGTCTGGCGCCTCATCCACCGCCCCGAAGGCCGCACCCTCTTCGTGACGGACGGCCTGTCCGACTTCTTCGTGTCCCGGGCGGAGCCCTCCGTCGGCTTCGGCCTGGAGCTCGCGCTCGAAACCGACGAACCCCTGGGCGATGTCTCGAAGAGCTGGCAGCAGCTGCTGCTGGAGCGCATCGGCAACGAGCTCGCGGAGCACGAAAGCCTGCGTGAGAAGGTGAAGACCGGCTTCCTCTCCATGGAGGTCGCGGGCCAGCACCTGCCGGAAACACTCCTGACGAAGGACAACCGGGTGGGCGTGCTGCTGGGCATGGACACCCCCGCGCTCCCCACGCACTTCACGATGCCGGACGGAGAGGTCCGCCTCGTCACCGTGAAGGCCCTGCTGCCCGCGGAGCTCAGCTACCTCCTGGAGCACGGCAAACAGGGCCGAGAAGAACTCGTGCGGCGCTTCAACGAAACAGGCCCCGGGCACCTGTCCCGCGCCTGGCGCCAGCCCGTGGTCTGACGACTCACCCCAGCCCCACCGCGAGCAACCCCGCGAGCGCGGCATACAGCGGCACATTGAGCGCGAACGTGAGCCGGTTGATCCGCCGGAAGCGCGCCTGCTCCGCGTCCGCGAACCACACCCCGTCCTCGCCCGTGGTGCGTCCCTCGACGGCCTGATGGAAAAGCGCCGCATAGGCCACCTCCACCCCCAGGCTCACCAGCACCAGGGCCACCAGCGCGAGCGCCCACAGGTCGCGCC
>NZ_RAWA01000635.1 GCF_003611675.1 Corallococcus sp. CA053C | reverse complement strand
CCCTGCCCCCCCGCCTGGATGCACTGCTCGAGTCCCTGATGGACCGGGACTTCGCGGAGCGGCTGCGCAAGGTCTACCAGGCGGCCGCCGTCGCCATCGACCGGCTGGGCCACCTGAACGTCGTGAAGTACGAGCCCACCACCGCCGAGCCCGACGACGCCGCGGACCTGTCGCTCTGGGAGACGATGGCGCCCGCCATCGGCGACACGCTGGTGGACGTCAACCGGCTCGTCGTCGCCATCCGCGACGCCTTTCCCCCGCCGGCCCGGCCCGCGTCCTCCAGCGACAGCGGCTGGGCCCCGCCCCCGTCCAGCTCCGACGAGCGCCGCGCGCAGGAAGCGGAGGCCGTGCTGCACGCCAGCGCCGAGCGCCTCTCCAAGCGCGTGCAGGAGCTGGGCGTGCAGATGCGGCGGCCGGAGGTCGTGAGCGACCGCTGGACGCTGATGTCGGAGCTGGCCGCGTCGCGCGCGGACTTCCGCAACCGCATTGGCGACCTCGTCTACCTCACCGCCGCGGCCTTCGCGGACGTGCGGCGCGAGGACGTGGTGCCCGGCTACTCGAACCAGGTGGGCGCGCGCGTGGCCCTGCGGGGCGCGGCGGCCGACCTGCGTCGCTCGTTGCACGGACGGCTGGAGCGCGCGGCGAAGGCGACCGATGCCCAGCGGCCCGCGCTGGCGCGTCAGGCGGAGGAGAGCCTCGCGGCCTTCATGTCCCTGCCCTCGTCGCTCGCGCTGCGCACGCCCACCAAGCGCGAAATCGTCGCGGCGCGGGGCCGGCTGCGCGACGCGGGCGCGCAGGCGGAGCTGGGGCCGGACGTGCTGCCCGGGCTCGTGGAGCCCTTCCTCGCGCTCCTCGACGAGGCGATGGAGGAGGTGACACGCACCTGGCTCATCGTGCACGACCGCGCGGTGTGGGCAGCGAGCGGCGTCCGGCTGGAGCAGGTGGACATGCACCTGGAGCTGGGCTCGCCGGGCGCGGCGCGCGTGCTGGAGGAAGCGGTGGAGGCCGCGGGCGCGCTCACCGGCCGCTCGGCGCCCTTCGACGTCTTCCTCCGCAAGGGCCGCCAGGAGGCGGCCGCGGGCCTCAACGAAGCCGGCGCCAGGGACCTGCTCGCCCGCTTCCGCGAGCGGCTGGCCAGCCTGCCGTTCAGCTAGCGCGAGGGCTCAGGGCTTCGGGGTGCCGGTGGCGGTGCTGATGCCGGGCAGCGGCGGCGGCGTGGGCGCGGTGGACGCCGCGGCCGAGGGCAGCGCGGGCGCCTCCTGCTTCGGCGGCAGGATGCGCAGCTCCTCGAAGCGCTCCGCCAGCGTCTGCGGCGTCAGCTCTTCCTGCCACTGCTTGGGGTTGGTGTTCCATCCGAAGTCGGCCGGCACCTTGCCGCCACCCTGGCTGGTGTAGCCGATCATGTCCGGGAACTGCGCGGACCAGCGGCCGCCGGGATCCGGCTCCTTGGTGACGTGCTGCCGGTTGGGAATGATGAAGGGCTTGGGCTTGGGAGCATCACTCATGCAGCGCAGCCTCTCCGAAAGAGGGCCGCATGGGTAGAGGCAAGCGGGGCCCCTGCCGCCTTCGCGCATGGTCCTTGGGGGGCAGCACGCTCGGCCCCAGGGCGAACACCGCCGCGAAGTAGCGCGCCTGCGCCTCGCTGCCGTAGCGGTAGCGCCGGATGTCCCCCTCGCCAGCCTCCACCTCCACGCGCCAGCCCCTCCGGTCGCACCGCACCGTCACCGTGTTCTCCGCGCCCATCCCACACCTCCCCCGTCCCGTTGCTGTCCGAGGGTGTGCGCTATGAAATCCCCGTGCCAGCCCGTCCACGTCCGGCCAAGGGGTTGCGGTGTCAGTGGGTGAGCAGTCGGTGTACCCCCCGGTAACGTTTGCAGGCCTGGACCCGGGTCGCATCCTCCTTGTGTTGGGCTGATCCTGCGTTAACTCAATGGCATGACCCACTTCGAGACCCAGAGCGGAGAGCGATTCGCGGACTTCGATCTTCCCGAGGGCTGCATGATGTGCGGCGGCGCGGTCTCCATCCGGGCCACGCCCGCTGGGGCCCACGGCTACTGCCCCCACTGCCACGTGCTGTCGCGCCCGCAGATGCGCGTGAAGCCCAATGGCGTGGAGCTCTCCTTCGAGACCATGGCGCTCGCCTGAACGAGCGCCCTTCCACACGGTGACCTGCCCGCCCGGGGAGCATCCGCCCGCGGCGGCGATGGACGGCAAGAAACGGGTGCTTCAGTGCACCTGCGCCAGGAGCAGCGGCGCGGTGAAGAACGACAGCGGGATGCCCACGCCCACCATGAGCACCGCCAGCTCCGTGTCCAGCTCGTACTCGGCGGCGATGAGGGTGGCCGTCACCATGGGAGCCATGGCCACCTGCAGCACGGTGGCCTGCTTCACCACCAGCGCGAGCCCCGGTAGGAACGCCAGCAGGGCGAGCACCGCGAGCGGCGCGAGCACCAGCTTGTAGGACAGCCCCAGCGCGAGCGCTGGCGCCCGCTTCCGTAAGCCCCCCAGCCGGAGCTGGAAGCCCACGATGAACAGCGCCAGCGGCGTGAGCAGGTCGCCCAGCCGTTGCAGCACGGCGTCCAGCCAGTCCGGGAAGGCGAACGGCCGCAACAGCAGCGCCACCACCAGGGCCTGGAACGGCGCGAACACCAGCACCTTGCGCACGAGCACCCGCGCGGGCAGTGACGCCCCCGCGTTCGCCTTCGCCGCCGTCAGCGTGGCGAGCGTCGCCGCGACCAGGAACGAGCCCAGCTGATCCGCCACCACCGCCACCTGCACGCCCGCGGGCCCCAGCAGCGCCGCCGCCATGGGCAGGCCCACGAAGGCGGTGTTGCCCAGCCCCGCGGTGAGGACGAGCGCCGCCACCGATTCGCGCGACAGCCCGATGCGAGGGCCCAGGAGGCGCATGAAGGCGCTGGACCCCAGGAAGAGCAGCCACGGGGCCACCGCGGCGACGAGCAGCCCGGGCACGAACTCCAGCCGGTGCATCGCGCGCAGCACCAGCGCGGGCAGCGACACGTTGAGCAGGAAGACGTTGAAGACCGACGCCGTGGCTTCGGGGAACCGACCGCTGCGGCGGGCGAGCACCCCCAGCACCAGGCACACCCCCAGCAGTCCGATGACCTGACCCATGCCCTCTGCTTCCGCCTTCGCCGTTTCGGTGGCGGCGCAACCTGGAGGAGCGCGCCGGGGAAGTCCAGCCCTGTGAACAAAAGCCAGTGGTAACGGCCGGGGGCCCGGCGCATTCTGGTGCGCGAGGTCAGCCTCGCCTCCGACTCCGCGTCCGGCCCCCTTCATGAATCCCATTGCCACGTTTTTGAGAGCGCTCGGCGGGGGTGGCCTGCCCCGGACGTACTGGGTGCTGTGGGTGGGCACCTTCGTGAACCGGTTGGGGTCCTTCGTGGCGCCCTTCCTGGCGCTGTACCTGACGCGCGAGCGCGGCTTCAGCGTGGAGCAGGCGGGCCTCGTCGTCTCGCTGAACGGCGCGGGCGCGGTGCTGGCCGCGCCCCTGGGTGGGATGCTCGCGGAC
>NZ_RAWA01000634.1 GCF_003611675.1 Corallococcus sp. CA053C | reverse complement strand
GGGAGGAGGGGGGCGGGGGCGTCCTGGAACCAGGACAGCAGGTGGTCGCGGTCCGCGAGCGGGTTCACGGCCGGGTCCTTCCGTCCGATGCCCACCCCGTCGATGAACAGGACCGCGACGCGCACGGCGGGGAACTGTATCCTCGAATCCGACACGCATGGCCATCCACGGCGACCTCTTCAGCTACCCGCTCCCCGAATTCCTCCAATGGCTGGACAGCTCCCGCAAGACGGGGACGTTGCAGCTCTCGTGGGAAGCAGGCGAGCGCAAGTTGTTCCTCCTGTCCGGCCAGGTGGGCGCCACCGCGAGCGATGGCCTGCGCGGCCGCGTGGCCCGGCTCCTGTCCCTGCCGAAGCTGGCTGCGGGGCAGCGCGTGCTGGCGGCGTTCGACGAGCTGGCGCGCACGCCGGACGTGGACGCGGCCTTCGACGCGCACGGGGTGCAGGCGCGGTGGGTGCGCGACCTGGGCCGCGAGGAGCTGTTCGCGGCGATGACGGACCTGACCATCGCGGGCCGGGGCACGTTCCACTGGACGGAGGACGCGGACCGCACCGGTGAGGACTGGGTGCCGTCCGACATGAGCATTCGCGAGCTGCTCTTCGAATCCCTGCGCTGGGTGGACGAGCAGGGGGACGTGGACAAGGCGCTGCCCATCGACGCGTTGAGCGTGCGCGCGCTGTCGCCGCCCAGCCCGAGCCAGCCGTTGATGCACCGGATCATCCTGGGCCTGACGACGACGCCGCAGAACCTGGGCCGGCTGCGGCTGTCCATGGGCGTGTCGCGCTCGTCGGTGACGCGCCGGGTGCATGAGCTGTTGCGCGCGAAGCTGGTGGAGGTGGACGGCGCGCCGCAGGTGGAAGCGGATCCGGTGGCGGAGATGCTGGAGAAGGGCGCGGTGCTGATGCGCGAGGGCCAGTACGACGCGGCCGGCATCGTGTGCGCGTCACTGCTGGCCAGCGACCCCGCGGACCGGCGCGTGCGTGAGTTCGCGCGCCTGGTGCAGCGCGAGCACGTGGCCGCGCTCTACGCGGACCTGCCGCCGCTGGTGGTGCCGCAGATGGTCCAGGCGCCCCAGGCGATGGTGATGCTCAAGCCGGAGGAGCGGCAGATCGCCGGGCTGATCAGCGGAACGTGGGACGTGTCCACGCTGGTGCTGGCGAGCCCCGCGCGCGAGCTGGAGACGCTCAAGACGCTCGCGAAGCTGCACCGCATGGGGTTGTTGCAGCTCATGCTCCCGCGCTGACGGTCGGCCCGGGCCCGAGGCGCCCGGGCCCGCGCCGAATCACCCGGCGGTCGGAAGCCCTACGGCATTGAGCCGCACGAAGACCTGCATCAGGACGTAGAGCGAGAAGGCCGCGTCGTCCACGCGCAGGTGCGACTGGGTGGACAGCCCCTGCAACCGCAGCAGGTCCGCGCCGTCCACGTGGAGCAGGAAGGCCTGCTGGGCCAGGGTGCCGTCGCCCGCGAAGGCCATGGCGCGCCGGACGGCGTCGGTGCAGGCGGTGACGCAGGTGGTGTAGTCCCCGGCGGTGAAGGCGGCCTCCGCGGCCCGGGCATGGTCGAAGAGGTCCCCCGGCGCCAGCGCGCTCGTGGGCCCGAGGACGCCGGTGCCCGCGTTCGCCACGGTGACGGGCGTGGGCTCCACGCGCGGCGGGGCCGGGGTCGTCAGGGTGCGCGGCACGGGCGTGGGCGACAGGCCGGACGCGGAGAGGGTCGCGGTGTTGGCGATCGCGGACACCGGCGCGGACGGCGGCTGACGCTGGTGCAGGTGCTGTGCGAGCTGCGCCTCCAGGCCCGCTGGGGCGCCGCCGGGCGTCGTCGGCGAGGGGCGGGGCGGGGGGACGATTCGCTTGGCGCGCAGGTCCTTGATGACCAGCCGGGTGATGGTCTTCAGCGTGTCCAGCACGCCGCGGCCGTTGGTGGCGGCGGTCTCGAAGTCGGGGACGCCGCGCGGGTTGAGCTCCCGGCGCAGCTCCTCCACCGACAGGGTGCCCTCCAGGTCGCGCTTGTTCCACTGCATCACCAGTGGGAAGCGATCCAACCGGATGCCGTTCTCCAGGAGGTTCTCCTCCAGGTTGGCCAGGGACTCGCGGTTGGCGTCCATGGCCTCGGCCTGCGAGTCCGCCACGAAGACGACACCGTCGGCGCCCTGGAGCACCAGCTTGCGGGTCGCGTTGTAGAAGACCTGCCCGGGCACGGTGTAGAGGGCGAGCCGCACGGAGCAGTCGCCCACGCGCTCCACCTTCACCGGCAGGAAGTCGAAGAAGAGCGTCCGGTCGCCCTCGGTGGCGATGGACATCATCTCGCCGCGGTGGGCCGGGCGAACGGTCTCGTAGACCTTTCGCAGGGTCGTCGTCTTCCCAGACAGGCCCGGGCCGTAGAAGACGATCTTCGCGGCCACTTCGCGGGCCATCAGGTTCACGCTGCTCACGGTGTCAGCTTACCTAGAACGACTCGGCGTCTTGCGCCAGTTGCGGGGCAAACATTCGCGGGCGTTCCGGCCCGGTGCTCGGCCGCGAGCAGGGCGAAGAGGGCTGCCTCCTTGGCCTCCTCCGGGAAGCCCAGCACGTCCAGCCGCTCCAGCGGCACCGGGGCCAGCCGCGCCCGCAGGTCCGCCATCAGCACCGGGTTCCGCGTCCCTCCGCCCGAGGCGTACACGGCCTCCAGGTGGGGGAAGCGGGGCCGCACCCACGTCTCGAAGGCGCGCGCGGTGGCCTCCACGGTGAAGGCCCTCGCGGTGGCCATCAAGTCATAGGGCTGCTCCGGCGCGGCCGCCCACAGCCGGTCCACCAGCGCCTCGCCGAAGCCCTCGCGGCCCGCGCTGCGCGGAGGGGGGCGGGCGAGGAACGGGTGGGTGAGCAGCTCCGCGAGGAGCGCCGGCAGCACCCGGCCCCGGGACGACAGGCTCCCGTCCCGGTCACACCCGAGCTGTCCGCCCGTCACCCTGCGCGCCAGCGCGTCCAGGACCATGTTCGCCGGCCCGGTGTCGAACGCGAGCGTGTCCTCCAGGCGCTCGCCCACCACGCTCACGTTGGCGATGCCGCCCAGGTTGAGGAACGCGCGGGTGACGTCCGGCCGCGCGCGGTTCCGGAAGACGGCCCAGTCCAGGTAGGGCACGAGCGGCGCGCCCTGGCCGCCCACCGCCATGTCGCGGGTGCGGAAGTCGCTGACGACGGGCAGGCCCGTGCGCTCGGCGATGACGGCGGCCTCGCCAATCTGGAGCGTGGAGGGGGTGGGGGACAGGTCCGACGGCAGGTGGGCCATCGTCTGGCCGTGGGAGCCGACGACGTGCACCGCGCCGGGGTCCACCCCCGCCTTGGCCATCACGGCGAGGACGGCTTCGGCGAACTGTTCGCCCAGCTCGAAGCCGAGCGCGCACAGGCTCCGGGCGTCCTGGGGACCCAGCACCCGCGCGACCAGGTCCGGCGTGAAGGGGCGGGAGACGTGGGCCAGGAGTTCGAGCGTCACGTCCGCGCCCGTGCCCCCCACGCGGCACAGCGCCGCGTCCGCCGCGTCCACGCTGGTGCCGGACAGCACGCCCACGCACAGCCGGGGCGGCAGGGAGGGGGACGTTGGTG
>NZ_RAWA01000633.1 GCF_003611675.1 Corallococcus sp. CA053C | reverse complement strand
CTGCTGGTGATTGTCGGGGCGGAGGACAAACGCCTGCCCCGGGCGGCGCTGGCGGCGGCTGTCGCGGAGGCCGGGGGCGATTTAGAGGTCATCGACGATGCCGGCGCCACGTTCCACCGCAACCTTCCCCAGGTGGGGCGGGCCGCGGCGGCGTGGCTCCAGCGGCTGTCGGGCGGGTAGGGGGCGTGCAAACCTCCGGACTTCTTCACATTTCTTTACCCTCGTCGCCTTGCACGGCCGACCGGGGGGCGAACAGACTGACGGGGCAGACCCAATCGTCCCGCCATTCGTTCGTAGTGGGTCTTCGAGGCGTCTTCGTTCAAGGAGTGTCCCGATGCGGATGAGGCAATGGAACGTGGTTCTCGCGGCGCTGGCCCTGTCGGCCTCGGCGTGTGCTTCCGCATCGCGGGAGCCGGAGGTCCCGGCCGGACCGGACGTGGCGGCGCTCGAAGCGGAGCAGGCGGAGGCCGTGGCGGCGGGCTCGGACGACGTGGTGTCCGGGGCCATCGTGGTGGACTTCAAGGACGGCACCACCCAGGCCGAGTTCGACTCCTGGGAGGCCCAGTGGGGCCTGGACCTGGAGTTCAACTCCCTGGAGGGGCCCCAGACGGGCGTCACGCTGGCGGTGGGCGTGGACGACGTGGAGGGCGTGCTCCAGCGCATCCGCCAGCACCCGGCGGTGGAGTCCGCGGAGCCGCTGCTCCAGGTGCACAGCAGCTACACGCCGAATGATCCCCAGTACGAAGCGCAGTGGAACCTGAAGATGATCGACATGCCCAAGGCCTGGGACGGCAACCGGGGCAAGGGCGTGGTGGTGGCGGTCATCGACACGGGCATCGCCTACGAGGACCACGACGACTTCAAGCAGGTGCCGGACCTGAAGGGCGTGTCGTTCGTGAAGGGCTACGACTTCGTCAACGACGACGAGCACGCCAACGACGACCACGGCCACGGCACGCACGTGGCGGGCACCATCGCTCAGGCCACCAACAACGGCGAGGGAGTGGCGGGCGTGGCCTTCGAAGCGACGCTGATGCCCATCAAGGTCCTGAACCACTTCGGCAGCGGCACCTCCGCGGACATCGCGGACGCCATCCGCTTCGCGGCGGACCACGACGCGAAGGTCATCAACATGTCGCTGGGCGGCGGCAGCTACTCCCAGGTCATGGCCAGCGCGGTGGAGTACGCGCGCAAGAAGGGCGTCACCGTGGTGGCCGCGGCGGGCAATACCGGGCGCGGCAAGGTGGAGTTCCCCGCGGCGTACCCGGGCGCGGTGGCGGTGGGCGCGGTGGGCCCGGACGGCACGCGCTCGCCGTACTCGTCCTATGGCAAGGAGCTGGACATCGCGGCGCCCGGTGGCGACAAGCGCCAGGGCGACTCGGGCGGCATCCTGCAGAACACCATCGACCCTCGCGACCCGTCGCGCTCCATCTACGCCTGGTACCAGGGCACCAGCATGGCCGCCCCGCACGTGGCCGCGGTCGCCGCGATGCTCTACGGCGCTGGCGCCAAGGGCCCGGACGAGGTGGAGCAGGCGCTCTACGCCGGGGCGAAGGCGCAGGGGGACCAGGCCTGGTCCGAGCAGTACGGCCACGGCGTCCTCAACGCCAACGCGTCGCTGCAGGCGTTCACGGGCGGCACGCCCCACTGGCAGCCGCTCGCGTGGGGCGCGGCGCTGCTGGCGCTGGTGCTGCTGACGCTGCGCGGGCGTGAGCGTCCGGGCTTCCTCAACATCCTCTTCCGCCCGGCGTTCCTCGTGCCGCTGGTCCTGTCCACGGTGGGCTTCTTCTTCCTGCGCACGTGGTTCACGGGCGCCTCGGGTGCGGCGGGCGACGTCGTGAACGTGGCCTCGCTGCCCATCCCGGACTGGCAGCGGATCATCTTCGGGCGCGGCACGGTGAACCCGCTGTTCTACAGCGCGTTGATTCCGCTGGTGCTCTCGCTGCCGGCCATCGCGTGGCGGGGCTTCCGTCCGGCGGTGGGCGGCCTGGCGCTCGGCTTCGCGGGCTTCCTGGCCTACGCGGCGTGGGCGGGCGCTCCGGCGCTGGCGTGGATGCCCTTCACCTTCCTGGCGAAGCCGTGGCTGGGCTTCAACACGGTGGTGTGCCTCGTCATCGCTCGCGCGATGCTCAAGCGGGAGGACGCATGAAGCTCTCCGGCACGGTGCAGTACCAGGACCTCGAAGGCGGCGTCTGGGTCCTGAAGGGCGACGACGGCAAGACGTACCAACTGGCGGGCGGCGACCGGAAGATCAAGAAGGACGGTCAGCGCATCTCCGCCGAGGGCAGCGTGCAGAAGGACGCCGTCACCACCGCCATGGTGGGGCCGGTGTTCCACGTCAGTTCGTACAAGGCGGACTGACGCCGACAGCGCGGCGTCGTGGAAGGCACGGCCTCCAGGCGAAAGCCCGGGGGCCGTTTCATTTCAGGAAGGCCCCTGCCGCGCCCGCGAGGGCAGGGCGACCGTGGGTCTTCAGCGGGTGGCCTTGGACTTGACGGGCGCGTGCGCCTGGGCCTGCCGGAGCCGCTCCTCTTCGTAGACCTCCATCGGCAGCTCGCCCTTGCGGACGCTCTTGCGCAGCTGCTGCAGCGCCTTGCGCTCCGCCTGGAGGCCCGGGTCCGCGTTCTTCGACAGCGGCGGCACCGGGTGCTGGATGTCGTAGACGCTCAGCGACACGCCGCGCCCGTCCACCAGCCCCAGGCCGACGAGGGACAGCGTCGCCACCACCACCCACGGCAGCAACTGGAGGGCGAACAGCGGCACGGGCTTCGTGGCGCGGACCTCGTCGTCGGTCGGCGGCGTGCCCCGTCCCCAGACGGTGGGGAAGTGCCGGGACGCGGCGCGCAGGCCCAGCAGCCCCGTCCACCCGACGAGCGCCAGGCCCAGCACGGCGCGCCAGTCCGTCACGTCGTCCGTCGCCCCGTCCTTCGCCAGCCCCGAGTGCGTGGCCACGAGGAACAGCACCGACGACACGATGTTGTTGGCCGCGTGCGCCGCGATGCCCGGCCACAGCGAGCCGGTGCGCAGGAGCAGCCAGCCGAACAGCAGCCCCAGCTCCGCGCGCGCGAGGAAGCCCACCGGATCCAGGTGGAAGGCGCTGAACACCACCGAGGAGATGATCAACGCGCGCCAGGGCGAGGCCGGGGCCGGAGGGGTCAGGGCGCGCTGGAAGAGGCCGCGGAAGAAGAACTCCTCGCACAGCGGCGCGGCCACCGACACCCCGCCCAGCAGCAGCGCCAGCTCCACGGACGTCTGGCCCTCGAAGAGGCGCGAGGCGTCGAACATCTCCCGCAGCCACGAGGGCGCAACCCGCTGCGCCAGGAACTGGATGGGCACCACCACCGCGAAGAAGTTGGCCACGCCCAGCAGGAAGCCGAACAGCGCGGGCGGTCCCAGGAAGGGCGTGAGGCCCGTGTACCCGGCGGGCTTGAAGCCCGAGCGCCGCAGCATCACCCACGCGAGGCCCAGGAAGAGGAAAACCTCCGTGAACCACACGCCGAAGCCGGGGTTGAGCAGCTGGGTGACGGCCCCCAGCGTCACGAAGAGGCCGAAGGCCAGCGCCGCCGCGAGCGCCGGGTGGGGCGGATGGAGGGGCGGCGGCACGGTGG
>NZ_RAWA01000632.1 GCF_003611675.1 Corallococcus sp. CA053C | reverse complement strand
GTGTGGCTGGGCACCCACAGAGTGGAGGCGGCGCCGCGAAAGCCCGAGGCAGCGGGCGTGGCGGCGAAGGTGCGGACGGGGGACGTGGTGTTCCAGACGTCGGGATCGCGGCAGTCGAAGGCCATCCAGGTGGCGACGCACAGCCCGCTGTCGCACGTCGGGCTGGTGGAGGTGACCTCGGAGGGCGCGTTCGTGGTGGAGGCGGTGCAGCCGGTGAAGCGCACGCCGTTCGCGCAGTGGAAGGCGCGCGGGGTGAAGGGGCGGCTCTTGGTGTTGCGGCCCACGGGGGTGGAGGACGCGGCGAAGCTGCGGGTGGTGGTGGAGGCGAAGCGGCACCTGGGCAAGCCCTACGACGCGCTCTTCGGGTGGGGGGACGAGGCGATGTACTGCTCGGAGCTGGTGCGCAAGGCGTACGCGGCGGGCGCGGGGGTGGAGTACGGGAAGCTGGAGAAGCTGGGGGCGCTGGATGTGGCGGGGCTGAAGCGGGAGATTGCGGAGCGCTACCGGGGCCCGATTCCGGTGGACCTGGAGCTGGTGACGCCCGCGAGCCTGGCGGCCGACGCCCGGCTGGAGGTGGTCTATTCGGACTTCCCGGAGGCGCGCCCGGTTCCCCGCATCCTTTGATGATTCAAGAGGCGAGCAGGCACTCACAGTCGCGGGGAGAGGCCGGTAGGATGCGCGGCATATGCGACGTCTTCTGCTGCTGCTGCCACTGTTCGCCCTCGCGGGCTGTAAGGACCCTCAAGATGGGGTGAGGGTCATTGTCACCTATCAGCAGTTCGTCCCGGGCTGCATCCGGGTGACGGCGCTGGATGACGCCAGTGGGGACAAGAGCTCCACGGACGTCGCGGTCCGGGGGACGGCTGCGGCGGACGGACAGGTCGTGGTGGCGGTGCTCGTGCCGGAGAAGTGGGGCACCCAGCTCACCGTGACGGCCGATGCTTTCGAGGCGCCTCCCGACGGGAGCACCTGTGTCAGCCCTGCCGTGCGCTCCAACACCCAGGGCATCACGGTCCAGAAAGGGAGCGCGAAGAAGGGCACGCCCCAGGAGCTGACCCTGGCGGTGAACGCGGACGACGCGGATAGCGACGGCTATGTCGCCACGGGGTCGGGAGGCACGGACTGCAACGACGCTGCGGGAGCGGGGGCGCTGGTCCATCCGAACGCCGCCGAGCTCTGCAACGGCCAGGATGAGAACTGCGACGGGACCAAAGACGAGGGGCTGGATCTCAACGCCCCCTGTACGGCGGACAACACCTGCTCGGGCGTCAAGGCGTGCAAGGACAACCTCGTTTTCTGCAATGCCCCGCCTCCCCAGTTGGCCCTGGTGGACAACGATGAAGACAAGTTCGGGGCCCTGGGCGGCGCGCCGGTGCCGACGTGCTTGGTGAATGGTGAGCTGCCCAAGAATCGCCTTCCCCCCTCATCGCCCAGCACTGATTGCGACGATACGAATATCGCCATCAACCCCGGCGCACCTGAAATCTGCAACGGCGTGAATGACAACTGCGCTGCCGGTATTGACGAAGGCTTTGCGGTCAATACCTCCTGCACTGACAATCCGTCCCAGTGCAGTGGGACAAACCAGTGCAATCCCGCTGACGGTGGAACGCTCTGCCAGCTTCCTGTGCCGCCTCCGACCTGGTACCCGGACAACGACACGGACGGTCGCGGGCTCGCCGACGCGGGCATTGCCTCATGCGCCATCCAGCCAGACGCGGGATACGTCCTCGACGGAGGTGACTGCGACGACGGCAATCCGTTCATCTATACCGCCGCCGCCGAGCTCTGTGATGAGCAGGACAACAACTGCAACGGCACGGCGGATGATGGCGCCCTGTGTCCTTCAGGCGGCGCCAAATGGTCCAACCAAATCGTCTATGACGCCGGCACGGACTGGTTTGACGTATCGCTCTACGCTGATGGGGGAACCTGGATCGTTGGCAACAAATCCAGTCGAGCCGTCAAACTGCCCGCGCAGAACACCTTCAACGCCATCGCGGGTGACTGTACCAACGGCTCGACCCAGCAGACCCTCTACAGCGTCTGGGCTCATCCCCAAACAGGAACCGCCTATATCGGCCGTGACCAGGGCGCCCTCCTCATCCAGAACCCTGGCGACAACACCTGCACCCCCAGGGTCAGCCTGTCGGGGGGGGTCAAAGATCTCGACACCCGGGGCCTCACCGGCTTCGCGGCGGGTGGCAACCTGCGGATTTTTGGCGTTGGCAACGAGGGGGGCCATGGTGCGGCCTTCGAGTGGGGTGGCGGCACCGCGAACGTGCCGACTCAGCAAGTAACAGGGACACCCCTCAACAGGGTCCATGGATTGTCGCCCGAGTTCCTCTTCGCCGTAGGGAAGAACAACGGCACTGGGCGTGGAGTCATCTACCGGTGGGACACGGGCACCTCGGCCTGGAAGCTCGAACAAGGAGTACCGAATGTCCCGCCCCTAAGGGGCATCCATGTCGTCAATGCCAAGCTCGCCTTCGCTGCAGGTGACGACAGGACCTTGCTGAGGTGGGATGGAACCACCTGGAATACAGTCACTGACTTGCCTCCCGTCCCCACTCCCCCGGACACGCCTCCCCCTGAGAACTACACCGGCGTGCTCGCTTTCGGCGCAAAGTCCATCTACGTCATCACTGAAAGCGGCAGCATCTACCGTTACAACGGCGAGTGGACGTTCCCTCCCCGCATCACGAGCTTCTACGGAATCGCGGGTACCAGCCCCGAGGACATCTGGGTGGTGGGACGGTTCGGCAACGTCCTCCACTACCCCGCCTGGCCTCAGTAACCACGACACCGGGCCGGACTTCCTCCCACGGAAGTCCGGCCTGAAGCACGGAGGCTCAGCGCTTCACCCGCAGGACCTGGAACCCCTTCCCTCCCGTTCCGAAGCCCTTCAGGTTCTCCGCTCGCACCACCAGGTCGCCGGAGGCCAGCACGCCCCAGACGTCCGCGCGAGCCACGGCTGTGTTCCCGGCCTGCTCGTAGCGCAGGGCTTCGGTCCACGTCGTGCCGTCCGTGCTGGTGAAGAGCCTCGCGTAGACGTCCGACGCGGGCTGCACGTCCCCCACGTTCGCCTTCGCCGTGCCCAGCGCCCAGCCGCCTCCGGGCAGGTCCTCCAGCGAGTACGCCGGCCCTGGCAGCGTCAGGAGCGCGTCCACCCTCCCGCTGGCATACACACGCAGCAGCTTCGGGTGCTCCGGCTCGTACAGCGTGGCCTGCCCCAACAGCAGCTCACCGCCGGGCAACACCGTGCCCGTCACCGCGTTGGCCGCGTAGCCGCCCATCACCTTCGTCCAGGTGCGCCCCCCGTCCGTGGAGCGCTGCACCGCCGCCTGCGTCGCGTTGCTGCCGAACGTGGCCCACAGCACGCTTCGCGTCGGGTCCGCGAACAACGCCAGCCCGTGCCGGTGCTCCTGGAAGGTGCAGCGCACCGTCCACGTCGCCCCGCCATCCGTGCTCGCCCACAGCCGGAGCGGCTCGGCGAGGGTGAGGAGCTCCTCCAGCTGATCAATGAACAGGAACAGGCCGCGCCCGCGGGAGTACGTCTCGCGCAGCGCCTGTCCCAGCCAGGCCGGCGTGGCCACCAGCGCCTCGACGAGC
>NZ_RAWA01000631.1 GCF_003611675.1 Corallococcus sp. CA053C | reverse complement strand
GGGTTCTTCCTGGACCCGGGAGGCGGGCGGCATCAGTCGGACAGGGCGGCCTGGGCGGCGGCGACGCCCGTGCCGGAGGCGCTGGCGCGGTGGCCTCCGGCGTGGAGGGCCCGCTCGATGGCGCCCACGGTGGCGAGCACGTCCGCGGCGGTGACGCGGTTCATGTGGCCCACGCGGAAGTAGCGCGTCTTCAGGTCCGGGTGGAGGCCACCGGCGATGGCCACGCCCTGCGCCTTCACGCGGCCGACGAGCGAGGCGTCCACGCCCTCCGGGTAGTACAGCGCGCTGAGGGTGTTGGCGGCGACGGCTTCGGACGTGGGCAGCATGCGCAGACCCAGGGCGCTCCACGCGGCGCGGAAGGCGCGGGCCATGCGGCGGTGGCGCTCGAAGCGGGCCTCCAGCCCTTCCGCCAGAATCTGTCCCAGGCTCACGTCCAGCGCGCGGATGAGGGACGTGGGGGGCGTGGCGAAGTAGGACGGCTTGCCCGCTTCATAGGCCTCCATCACGGGCAGCCACTCCGCCCAGTCCGGGTACACGCTGGCCACGGGCACCTTGCGCTGGCGCCACGCGTCCAGCGCGCGCGGGCTCACCGTCAGGAGCGCCAGGCCCGGGGGCACGCCCACCGCCTTCTGGCTGGCGGTGAGGTACACGTCCGCGCCCCACGCGTCCTGGTGGAAGGACTCGCCCGCGGTGGCGCACACGCCGTCCACCACCGCGAGGACGCCGTGCCTGCGCGCGGCCTTCACCAGCGACTCCACCGGGGCCAGCACCGCGGTGGAGGTGTCCACGTGGGTGATGGTCATCAGCTTGAAGCTGGCTTTCTGGAGCTCCGCCTCCACCTGGGCCGCGTCCGGCGCGCCGCCCGGGGGCGCGCGCACGTGCGTCACCTTCGCGCCGTGGCGTTCCAGGATGTGGGCCATGCGGTCGCTGAAGTAGCCGGTGTTCACCACCAGCGCGCGGTCGCCCGGCTCGGTGAGGTTGGCCACCGCCAGCTCCATGGCCAGCGTGCCGCTGCCGGCGACGACGAAGGGCTGCGCGCCGGGCGCGAGTGAAATCTCCCGCAGGCGCTTCAGGGCCCGGCCGAAGGTGGCGATGAAGCCCGCGTCCAGGTGCCCGGGCACCGGCGCCGCCAGCGCCTGCAACACGTCCGCGTCCACGTCCACCGGACCGGGAATCATCAACAGGTCTCTCACGGCGCCACACCCTCCTCTGGGGCACCCTCCGGGGGCGGAAGGGCCAGCCCCACTGTGGCCAGCACGGCCCCGGCTTGTCCACGGCCGCGAACCTCCGCATCCGGGGCGCGAGGGGGCGGTGCACAAAGGAAGATGCCGGAGCCCCCCGTGTGACTGGGGAGACTCCGGCATCAGGAACCACGGAGACTGTCGAAGCGACTGACTAGCGGTACTGCGCCGTCAGGGTGTCCGCGCGCGTGACCTGACCCGCGGTGAACTGGTTCATGCAGTTGTCATCCGTGTAGTCCATGAAGTTCAGGATGGGGTCCACGCCGCCGCCGGAGCAGGTGTCGCGGCCCGACGGGCAACCGAACGCGGCCGAGGCCTCCGGAGCGGTGTCGCTGACGGAGTCACCCGGGTTGGCGCAGCCGCCCTGGAACGTGTGGTACAGGCCCAGCCAGTGACCCACTTCGTGCGTGGCCGTGTCACCCTCGTTGTACGGGGACGCGGTGCCGCCGGGGACGCTGCTGTAGAGCATCACGACGCCGTCCATGGACGGCTGGCGCGCGTAGCTGGAGGGGAACGTCGCCCAGCCCAGCAGGCCACCGCTGAGGTTCGCCGTGTAGAGGTTCAGCGCGGCGGCGGTGCCCTTGCGCAGCGCGGCCTTCATCTTCTTCTCCGCCGCGGAGCCGCTGCCCAGGTTGTACCAGGTGCTGTTCGTCGTGCGGTCCGTGCCCGCCAGCGTGAACGTGAACGGCGTGTTCGCGTAGGCCGCGTTCAGCACGTTCATCTGCGCGGTGATCTGCGAGTCCGGGATGTCGCCGTTCGCGATGCCCGTGCCCTTGTTGATGACGTGGAAGTACACGGGCACGTTCACCGAGCCCACCGCGCGCTTCTCCTGCACACGGCCCGCGATCGCGGCCTCGATCTCCGCCTTCTCCTGGGCCGACGGCTCGATGGTGGCACAGCCGCGGTGCGGCACGGCCTCCTGCGTCGTCGTCTCCTCGACCGGCGCCTTCTCCTCGGGAGCGGGCGCGCTGCTGCTGCAGCCCACCAGCGACATCAGCGTTCCAAAGACCACCGCGACACGGCCACTGCGCTGCGCGACGTTACGGAGCATTTTCCCAACTCCTCGGAAAAGTGGGGAGACGGAAATACACCCGTGAAACAGCGAAAGTCAACTCAGGCTTGAAAATTGAAATAACAGTAAAGCTCGATGAGCACAAACGGTGTGTCCGGGGACGGGTGACGGGGCGTATGTGTTTCACGCCGGAAACGGACGACGCCGGGGCCTCCCGTGCAACTGGGAGACCTCCGGCGTCTGGAAACGGCCACTGAAAGGGAGACGGTGGACTAGCGGTACGTCAGCGTCAGGCTGTCCGCGCGGGTCGACTGGCCAGCGGTGAAGGTGTTCATGCAGCTGTCGTCGGAGTAGTCCATGAAGTTGTAGATGGGGTCCACGCCGCCGCCGGAGCAGGTGTCACGGCCGGCGGGGCAGCCGTACGCGGGCGAGGCCTCCGGAGCCGTGTCGCTGACGGAGTCACCCGGGCTGGCACAGCCGCCCTGGAACGTGTGGTACAGGCCCAGCCAGTGACCCACTTCGTGCGTGGCCGTGTCACCCAGGTTGTACGGGGACGCGGTGCCGCCGGGGACGCTGCTGTAGAGCATCACGACGCCGTCCATGGACGGGCTGCTGGTGTAGCTGGAGGGGAACGTCGCCCAGCCCAGCAGGCCGCCGCTGAGGTTCGCCGTGTAGATGTTCAGCGACTCCTTGCCGCCCTTGCGCAGCGCGGACTTCATGTTCTTCTCGTTGGTGCTGCCCTGCGCCAGCGCGAACCAGGAGGCGTTGGTCGTGCGGTCCGTGCCCGCCAGCGTGAACTTGAACGGCGTGTTCGCGTAGGCCGCGTTCAGCACGTTCATCTGGCTGGTGATCTGCGAGGCCGGCACGTCGCCGTTCGCGACGCCCGTGCCCTTGTTGATGACGTGGAAGTACACGGGCACGTTCACCGAGCCCACCGCGCGCATCGCCGACACGCGGCTCGCGAGCGTGGCCTCAATCTCCAGCTTCTCATCGGCGGACGGCTCGATGGTGGCACAGCCGCGGTGCGGGAGCGCCTCCTGCGTGGGCGCGGTCTCCTCGACCGGGGCCTTCTCCTCGGGAGCCGGGGCGCTGCTGTTACAGCCCGCCAGGGACATCAGCGTTCCAAAGACCACCGCGACACGGCCACCGCGCTGCGCGACGAAACGAAGCATTTGTCCCAACTCCTCGGAAAAGTGGGGAGCGGGAGTTACGCCTCGCAAGAAGTGGAAGTCAATAGACCGGCATATGCCGAAATAATCGCAAAACCGTATGGGCTCCCAGGGTGTTCCCCAGAGTGAACCCGGGGTTGTCTGTCTTACCCACGGGTCGCTTCGTACCGCCCAGGCTTCAGGGCTTCAGGG
>NZ_RAWA01000630.1 GCF_003611675.1 Corallococcus sp. CA053C | reverse complement strand
GTAT
The DNA here is from genome assembly GCF_003611675.1 of Corallococcus sp. CA053C. Classification (GTDB taxonomy): domain Bacteria; phylum Myxococcota; class Myxococcia; order Myxococcales; family Myxococcaceae; genus Corallococcus. Next base: position 3,619 of record NZ_RAWA01000630.1, on the reverse strand, counting down.
ACTGGCGTCCCCAGTGGTGCTTTCCCGGTGCTCCTGGCCTGAGCGGGCTCGACCGTCTTCCTCGGTCGAGCCCGTCGTCTTTTCCTCTACCGCACCAGTCCGACAACACCCGCCGCCCGGCCCGGCTTCACCGCCGACGTCGCGAGCGCGCGCTGCGAGCGCCCGCGCTTCTCCGCGCGGACGTCCAGGGCCGTGCGCCCCGCCTCCCCGCGCACCGCCGCCAGCGCCTCCTCCGGCGTGGTGACGATGGCGACGAGGACGCCGGCCGCGCGCAGCCGGGCGTGGAGCTCCACCTGGGCGGGCTTCATCCGTCCGCCCTTCGACTTCACCTCCAGCAGCACCACCTGCCCGCGCCGGCAGCACAGCAGGTCCGGGAAGCCGGGTGCGGAGACGCGCTCCACCGTCCACCCGGCGAGCTGCAGCGCCTTCACCACCGCGGGCTCCGCGTCGTCCCGCTGCGCCGCCCACCTCACCGGGCACCTGCCGTGCGTCTGTCCATGCCAGGACAGAAGGGGCGCCGGGTAGCCAACCCGCCAAACCGCTTTTGCGTGAGCGCCACATCTTGACCGGGGCAGGTCGCCTGATGGGGCACCGAGCCGCGCGCCTACTAGCGGCAGGTCCAGGTCGAATGCCCATCCTTCAGCTGCTTCAAGGAGGTAGGGCTCGCCATGGGGGTGCGCCTTCCTCCGTCAAGGATAGAGGACAACATGGCGACGATTGTTGGCAAGTGCCCGCACGACGGGTTCCCGCTGAAGCAGGAGACGTTCCTGGGTGGTGACAGCATCACCACTTGCACCAGCCCCTGGCATCCGCACCGCCCCGGCTCCTGTCCCAGCTGCGGCAACGCGGAGATGCCGGAGGCGTTTCTGGGCGGTGAGGCAGCCTGCAGAAAATGCGGGACATCCTGGAGACCAGGACAGGAAAGAAAATCGTAGCTGACACCGGCACCTCTTCCGCTCCATTCCGCTGAGAAGCCGGGGTGGAGCGGGAAGGCTGCACTGTAACTGGTCGACGTGGATGTTGGCTGGGCAGCGTGAGGCCTCAGGCCGCCCGGGCGGGAGCGGCGGCGCGCGCCTCCAGCCGGCGCGAGGCGGCCTCGCAGTATCGCTCCTCGAACTCCACGCCCACGACCTGGCGCCCGAGATGCTGCGCGGCCAGGAGGGTGGCCCCGCTGCCGGCGAACAGGTCCAGGACTAGGCCGCCCTTCGGGCACGCGCGATCGAGCAGGTAGGCCAGCAGGTTGACGGGCTTCTCCGTGAGGTGCGTCCGCGCCTACGCGGGCACCGGCAGGTAGCCGGCGCGCACGGCCTCGTGGCGCTTCCCGGCGAGCGGCCCGCGCTTCGGACCGGCGCCGTGCAGCACCACCTCGTAGTCGGGCGCGTAGCCGGCCGCGCAGTCGCCCATGCCGCCCCGGGCCTTCCACCATACGAGGGCGCCCTTGATGCGCAGGCGCGCGCTCGCTGCGTCGAAGAAGCCCGGCCAGTTCTCCCAGTGGCAGAAGACGAAGGCGTGCAGGTCCGGCTTGAGCGCGTGGCCCGCGGCGGTGAGCGACTGGCGGAAGACGCGCATGCCCTGGCGGGAGCCGTCCGCGCGGATGGCCGCGCCGCTCTTCCTCTTCGCCTCGTAGGTCATGCCGTAGGGCGGTCGGTGAGCAGCACGTCCACGGATTCGGCGGGAGTCCAGGCAGCGCGTCGCGGCAGTCGGCGTGGAACAGGGTGATGGTGTACGTCTGGAGGTAGGCCTTCACTCTGGGGGCCTCGGGGGACGTGGCGCGAGGGTCGCACCATGCGCGCGCGTGGTGCAGGAGGGATGCCGGGTCGTTCCTGGCTGCTACCTACCCACGAGGGAGTACGCGTCCCTGCTGACTTAGGTAGCCCTTGCGCCGGGCGCCTCAGTAATATTCGTCGCATGAGACTTCTGACTGCCGTTGCATCTCTCCTGGTGGCGTCCGCCGCCCTTGCTCAGTCCCCCTCACCAACGAAACAGGAAGAAACCCCTGTCAGCGCGGAAGGGGGCTCTCGCTGCACGGCGACCGGTCCCAAGGGAGGGAGATGTGCCATCAACTGCGAGGCCGGAAGCGCCGCCCAGTGCCAGGATGGCCGGACGGTGCGGCCTTCCAGCATCCAGGTATCTGACAGCAAGGACCCTGAAATCCCCACCTGCCAGTGCGTCAAGTCGAACGGCTCGAAGAAGTAGCGGTACCCCCGCGAAGCGGCCCGCCCCCGGCGTCTTGGGCGGGCCGCTGTGTTTCACCAGCCGAACTTCCACCACGCTGCGATCCGTTCGGGAATCGGGCACCCTCGCGCGAGGTGAACGAAACCTGGGTACAGCCCTGCAACTTCGAAGGGTTGAGGTCGTTCGACTCTTGCGGTCCCGTCTACAGGCCGAACGTCCACCGCGCGCCCACGCCGGCCATCCGCTCGCGCTGGTTGGCCTCCGCGAAGGCGAAGAGTCCCAGGTTCTCCCGGAGCCGCGCCCCACCCTCCAGACGCGCGTAGGCGCCCGTGAGGGTGGAGGCGCCGGCGGACGCCTCCAGGTAGCCGGTGCGGACCGGCACGTCACGCAGCACTCGCGAAAGCCCCGCGGCGACTGCTACCCGCGGGGCTTCGAAGGGCCCGAGGCCACCTCGACGAGCGGCCCCAGCGCGGCGGCGCTGCCGATGGCTCCGAGCGCCTTCTCCATCGCCTCCGCGCGCACCTTCACCTCGGCCGACTGCGCGCCGTGCATCGACTTGAACTCCAGCTTCACTGCCTCCTGCTCCCAGGGCTTGAGGGGCCGCCAGCCGTTCGCCTTCATCCAGGAGTCCGCCACCTCCAGCCCCCGGGCCGCCTTGTCGAAGCCGTTCTCGGACTCGTCAAGCGCGGCGATGTCCTCCACCACGTGGAAGGCGTGGAAGGCCACGGTGGCGACGATGCGCTTGCGGCGCGTGGTGAGCCAGGTGCCCCCGAAGAAGAGGCCCACGCCGCTGGCGACGACGCCCAGGGCGATGCCGACGTTGGTGGGGGTGAGCAGCGCGTCGAGGATGCTGCTGCCCGCGCCGGTGGTGGACTGGGCCAGGGCCACGGGCGCGGTGAGGACGACCGCGAGGACGGCGGTCAGGGGGAGGGACTTCTTCATGGTGCTGCTCCTGCTGGGGGTTGGACAGCACCACGAAGAAGGGGCGGCTCAGACGCGCGGCATCCAGTTCCACTTCGCGGGCTCGGGCGCCTCGGTGGGCGCCTGCTCCACGTTGTCGGTGGTGAAGGGGTGCTCGTTGGGCGGCTTCACGAGGAGCGCAACGGTGCCGTCCGGGTTGACGGCGAGGATGTCCGCGGCGCACGTGGTCGTGCCGTGCCGGAAGTGGACGGAGCGGCCGATGGATGGCTGCTGGCCGGGCGGCACCACCGGGGCGCCCTTCACGGACGCGACCGGGGTGTTGATCGCCTGGGCGACCGCGAGCCACGCGGCGCGCACCAGCATGGGGCACTTCTCGAACGGGGGCAGCTCGGCCCCCGTCACAGCGGAGCGCCCGCCGGTGACGCCGCAGTAGACGGTGTAGAGCACAGCGGCGCGGCCGAGCTCGTCGGGGCGGGCCTGGGCCAGCGACTTCTCGGCGGAGGCCAGGACTTCGGGCTGTCTC
>NZ_RAWA01000062.1 GCF_003611675.1 Corallococcus sp. CA053C | reverse complement strand
GCGTGTGCTGCTGCGGCGCGGGGGCCGGCGTCGGGGCCGGCTGCTGGGCCTTCTGGGCTTCGGTCGTGACGACGTGGTCCATGGCCTGGTCAAGCGTCTTGTGGGCCGTCACGCCCGGCTGGTCACCCCAGCCGTTGCGCAGGGCCTGCTGCTGGCCGCCCAGCTTCTCCACCGCGTGCCAGTCCTGTTCGAACAGGCGCTGGTTCACGATGCCCACCTCGTACTGGCCCACGGCGGCGGGACGGGGCGGAGGACCGTTGGGCTGGGCCTCCTCCATGGTGACGACCTGGATGCGCCAGGCCCACACCGCGCCGATGAAGAAGAGGACCATGGCGCCAACGCCGACGCCCACGACCTTCCCCATGACGAGGTGGTCTTCCTCGGCCGCGACGCCATGCGCGCCGACGATGACCCGGGACTCGATTTCGGACTGGGTCTTCTTCATGGCTGCACGTACCTCAGGGACTCCGCGATGTACGGGTCCTTCACCGGAAGCGTGTACCGACCGCGCGCCCGCATCAGGGCGTAGCCCACCGCGACACCACCCACGCCCACCCAGGCCGTGATGAGGGTCCAGTGGAACGTCGGGCCGGCCTCACCGGAGAACGCCGGCCAGATGAGCCAGTACAAGTCCACCGCGTGGATGAGAAGCAGATACACGCCGACGACCGCCAGCTTGCGGGGCTGCTCCTTCAGCTTGCGTGACAGCAGCGTGAAGAACGGCAGCACGAAGTGGAGCCAGAACAGCGCGATGGACAGGGGGCGCCACGGGCCGAACATGCGCAGGCCGTAGAACGGGGCCTCTTCCGGGATGTTGGCGATCCACACGAGCAGGAACTGGGAGAAGGCGATGTAGGCCCAGAACGCCGTGAAGGCGAGCATGAGCTTGCCCAGGTTGTGGTAGTGCGACGTCTTGACGACGCTGCCGTACAGGTCCTTGCCCTGGGCGTTCACCGTGGCCAGCAGCAGCACGCAGAAGGCCGCCAGGAAGCTGCCGGAGAAGTAGTAGACGCCGTAGATGGTGGACTGCCACATCGGCGTGAGGCTCATCAGCCAGTCAAAGGCCGCGAACGTGATGGTGAGCCCCAGGAAGGGCAGGGCCCCGGGGGAGAAGCGGCGCTGCTTGACGGTGAGGTCCAGCCCGCCCGCCTCGTCCTGCTTCGTGCTCCAGCCATGGAGGCGGGTGCTCACGAAGATCCACACCGCGAAGTAGATGACCTGGCGGATGGCGAAGAACGTGGGGTTCAGGTAGCCGTGCTGCTTGTGGGCCAGGTGCTCCAGCTCCACGCCGTGGATGTTGGCGAGCAGGGGCGAGCCGGGAAACCAGGGGTAGAGGTACTTCAGGGCGGGGATGAGGCCCAGGAAGAGCACCGCGAAGACGGGCACCGCGATGGCCATCGTCTCCATGGTGCGGCGCAGGACGATGAGCCACTTGGCCTTCGCCGTGTGGAAGATGGCCAGCATGATGAGGGCGGCCACGCTGATGCCCACCCAGTAGGTGAAGCCCAGCAGGTAGCTGAAGCTGGTGGCCTCGGGGTTCATGAAGAACCCCACGGCGGTGAGCACGAGGCCCACCACGCCCAGGCCGAACGCGGGCACCATCAGCTTGGGCGTGCCGGTGTAGCGCTCCATGGCAGTCATCGGTTCTCCTGCGGGACGGGCTGGGCCCCCCCGGGGGTGCTGCGGGCGGCCTGCAGCGCGCGCACGTAGGCGACAACGGCCCAGCGCTCACGCGTGTCGAGCTCACCCGAGAAGGACGGCATCACGCCGTAGCCCTCGTTGATGGCGGTGTAGAAGTGGCCAGCCGGCTTGTCCGCGAGCTCCAGCAGCGACGGCGGCAGGCGCAGGGCCATGTTCTCCGCCACGATGCTGTTGCCGTCGCCGAGCACGCCATGGCACTGCGAGCAGACGACGTTGTACTTCTTCTGGCCCAGGGCGAGCAGCGGCTTGTCCACCGTCAGGGGGATGCTGGTGACGGCGACGCCGTTGGCGCGGCCCGTGCTGATGCCGGGGTTGCCCACCGGGCGCTCGCGCGGGACGGTGCCGGCGGGGGGCACGCGCATGGCGCGGCCGTCCGGCCAGAACTCGGAGGTCTCGTAGTACTCGTACTTGGCCTGGCTCTCCATGCGCTGGAGGAACTCAGAGCTGACGTTGCAGCCGGTGAGCGCGGCGAGCCCCGCGGCGGGGATGAGCCACCTCATTCGTTCTCTCCCGAGACGACGGTCACCTGGGTGGCGCCCAGGGACTTCAACTGGTTCGTGGTGTCCGTCGCGTCCTGCCCCGTGGGGTGCGGCACGCTCAGCCAGTAGCCGTGCGTGGACGCGCTGCGGAAGGCTTCGAACTCGAAGGCAGGGTGGTACGGCTGCGGCAGCTTGCTGAGGCCGAGCAGCCCGAAGACGATGCCGAACGCGCAGAAGAGCACGGTCAGCTCGAAGGTGATGGGCACCCATGCCGGGAGGCTCAACAGCGGACGACCGCCGATGTTGAGCGGATAGTCGATGGTGTTCATCCACGTCTGCATCGCGAGCGCGGTGACCAGACCGGTGAGGGCTCCACCCAGGGCGATGAAGGGCACCCGCGAAGGGGGCAACCCCAGCGCTTCCGACCCGCCGTGCAGCGGGTACGGAGAATAGGTGTCCATGCCCTGGAAGCCCTTCTCGCGCATCTGCCGGGTGGCATCCACGAGGGCATCCGGCGTGGCGAACTCGGCCAACACCCAGGAATCGAGGACCTTGGCTTCCATGACGCTAGTGCGCTCCGTGCGTGACCGCGGCGGAATCCGTGCCGTGGTGGCCGTTGGCGGCGTGGGCGGCGTGCTTCAGCTCGAGCTGCAGTTCCTTCACCTCGCTCACCGCGACGGCGGGAACGAACTTGAGGAACAGCAGGAACAGGGTGCCGAACAGGCCCAACGTGCCGATGTAGATGGACCAGTCCACCCAGGTGGGGCGGTACAGGTCCCACGACGAGGGCAGGAAGTCCTGGCTCAGCGAGGTGACGATGATGATGAAGCGCTCGCACCACATGCCGATGTTCACGGCGATGGAGGCCACCCACATGATGGGGATGCTGGTGCGGCACTTCTTGAACCAGAAGATGTTCGGGGTGATGACGTTGCAGGCGATCATCAGCCAGTACACCCCGGCGTAGGGGCCGGTGGCGCGGTTCACGTAGAAGGTCCAGATCTCGTACTGGTTCTGGGAGTACCAGGCGACGAAGTGCTCCATCATGTACCCGTAGGACACGATGAGGCCCGTCGCGAGGATGACCTTGTTCATGTTCTCCAGGTGGCGGTCGGTGATGACGTCCCGCAGGCCCAGGTACTTGCGGGCGGGCACGATGAGCGTGATGACCATCGCGAAGCCGCTGAACACGGCGCCGGCCACGAAGTACGGGGGGAAGACCGTGGTGTGCCAGCCCGGAATCTGGGACACGGCGAAGTCGAACGAAACGATGGTGTGCACGGACACCACCAGCGGCGTCGAAATGCCGGCGAGCAGCAGGTAGGCGATTTTATAGTTGTGCCAGTGCCGGCCGGAGCCGCGCCACCCCAGGGAGAACAGGCCGTAGATGGTGCGCTGCAGCTTCGTCTTGGACGAATCCCGCAGGGCGGCCAGGTCCGGGATGAGGCCCACGAACCAGAACAGCGCGGACACGGTGAGGTACGTGGAGATGGCGAACACGTCCCACACGAGCGGCGAGCGGAACTGCGGCCACGCGCCCAGGGTGCTGGGGTAGGGGAACAGCCAGAAGGCGAACCAGGGACGGCCCGTGTGCAGCAGCGGGAACAGGCCGGCGCACATGACGGCGAACAGCGTCATGGCCTCCGCGAAGCGGTTGATGCTCGTGCGCCACTTCTGCTGGAAGAGCAGGAGGATGGCGGAGATGAGCGTGCCGGCGTGGCCGATACCGACCCACCAGACGAAGTTGACGATGTCGAACGCCCAGCCGACGGGCTGGTTGTTGCCCCACACGCCGATGCCGCGCGCCAGGGTGTACGTGACGCCGATGACGAGCAGGCCCAGCGCCGCGGACGTGATGCCCAGCAGCATGAACCAGCCCTTGCCGGGCTTGCGCCAGACATGGTCCAGCAGCGTTTCATTGAGGGACTTGTCGTCGTGGTGCGGCGCGACGAGGTCCCGGGGCTCGAGCGGGTCGAGCGGGAGAGCGTGTGCGGTCTCGGCCATGACGGTCAGTGACCTCCTTCGTGCGTCGTGCCTGCTTCAGCGGGGGCCGCGGCGACGAGGGCAGGGTTGGGGTTGCGCAGGCGGATGAGGTGGGCGGTGCGGGGACGGGTGCCCAGCTCGTGCAGCAGCCGGTACGCGCGCTCGTCCTCGTGGAGCTGGGTGACGCGCTGGGCGGGGTCCGCGAGCGAGCCGAAGACGATGGCCTGCGTGGGGCAGGTCTGCTGGCACGCCGTCTGGAGCTCCGTCTCCTGGATGGCACGGCGCTCGATGCGGGCGTTGATGCGCACGCGCTCGATGCGCTGGACGCAGTACGTGCACTTCTCCATGACGCCGCGGTTGCGCACCGTGACGTCCGGGTTCATCAGCATCTTCTCGGTCGGCGTCTTGCCCTGCGTGTAGTGCAGGTAGTTGAAGCGGCGGACCTTGTAGGGGCAGTTGTTGGAGCAGTACCGCGTGCCGACGCAGCGGTTGTACACCATGTCGTTGAGGCCCTCGTCCGAGTGCACGGTGGCGTTCACCGGGCAGACGTACTCGCAGGGGGCCTTCTCGCAGTGCACGCACGCGACGGGCTGCATGACCATGGTGGGGTCGTTCTCGCTGCCCTCGAAGTAGCGGTCGATGCGCAGCCAGTGCATCTCACGGCCGCGGCCCACCTGCTCCTTGCCGACGACGGGGATGTTGTTCTCCGCCTGGCACGCCACGACGCACGCGTTGCAGCCCGTGCAGCGCGACAGGTCGATGGCCATGCCCCACTTGTAGCCCTCCGAGGGGGTCTTGGCGTAGTCGAAGTCGTTCAGGTTGTTCTGCTTGCCCAGCTCCAGCGGCCCCTGGACGCGCTCCAGGAGGTGCTCGGTGGCCTTCGACGGGTGCGCCAGCTCGCTGACCGGCATGTCCAGGGCCAGCGGACGGCCCTCCATGCGCCAGTGGTACTGGGTGCGGGAGAAGGTGTGGCTGCCGCGGACCTTGGTGAGCTTCGCGCCGCCGTCGAACCAGGGGGCGTTCACGCTGCGCAGCAGGTTCGCGTTGAAGCCCACGTCCTTGGCCACCACCTCGTGCAGGCCGGTGCGGCCGTAGCCCAGGTTCACGGTGACGGTGTCGTCCGCGTTGCCGGGGAGGACGGTGACGGGGACCTGCAGCTTGCGGCCGCCGTACTCCAGCTCCACCAGGTGGCCGTTCTCCAGGTCCAGCCGCTTGGCGGTGGCGGGGCTGAGGATGGCGGCGTTGTCCCAGGTGATCTTGGTGATGGGGTCCGGCAGCTCCTGCAGCCACGCGTTGTTCGCGAAGCGGCCGTCGAAGAGCTTGTAGTCGGTGACGAAGTTGATCTCCAGGTCACCGGACGCGGGCGGCTGGTACGCGCCCACGAGCGTGGCGGCGGCGCCCAGGTCGGGGGAGGCCGTCAGTCCGGCGGCGATGCTGCCGGGGACGACGCCCTCGGAGACCCAGGTCTCCCAGCGGGTCTCGAAGTCGGCGCGGCCGGCCTCGCCACCCTGCGCGGTCCAGTACTCGCGCAGCATCTGGTAGGCGGGGCGGTAGGGCTCGTCGAGGAACAGCGCGTACAGCTCCGCTTCCGGCACGCCGTTGAAGAGCGGCTGGATGAGGGGCTGGGCGATGGACACCGTGCCGTCCACCGCGCGGCCGTCGCTCCAGGTCTCCAGCTGGTGCGCCAGGGGCACGAACCAGTCGGCGTACTTGGAGGTCTCGTCCTCGTAGTGACCCGCGTACAGGACGGACAGCGCCTTGCGGTTCGCGTTGAGCTTGGGGTCCAGGACCTCCGCCAGGCCCGCGTCCACCGGGAGGGTGTAGAGCGGGTTGAAGGCGGTGATGACCAGCGTGTCCACGCGGCCGGCCTTGATGTCCTCCACCAGGGCGCGAACCTCCGCGAGGCCCGAGGCCTCCGGGGCGGCGGCCGGGACGACCTTCACGGTGGTGCCCAGGTTGCCCAGGGCGGCGTTGATGGCCTGGGCCAGCGCGTGCACGGCGGCGGGCTGACGCTCACCGGCGAGCACCGCGCTGCGGCCGGCCTTGGACTTGAGGTCCTGGGCCACGGCCTGCACCCACGAGGCGACTTCCGGGCGCAGCGTCCCGGCCTTGCCGGACGCGGAGGCGCCCAGGCTGGCGGCGGGGCCACCCACGGCCTGCGCGAGCGCGGCGGCGAGCCCGAAGACCTCCTGCGACTTCACGCGCAGGCGGTGGTCGGCCATGCCGCCGGTGATGGACATGCGGTGTTCGGCCACGTAGAGGCGGTTGAGCTCGCCGTTCTTCGGGTCGCGGCGGTCCGCGAACTGGCGCGCCAGGGCGAGGTTCGCCGGCCGGCTCTCCAGGAAGTCGCAGTCCAGGGAGACGATGATGTCCGCCCGGGTGAGGTCGTAGAGCGCGTGCGTGGGCTGGCCGAAGAGGGCGCGGTGCGCCTCGTCCGCGGCCTGGTCCACGGGGGAATAGCTGTGGAAGCGCGCGGCGGGCAGCTTGCGCTGGATGCGCGCCTTCACGTCGCCGAGCAGCGGCGAGTTGATGGGCTCCGACAGGAAGCGCAGGCGGGCGCCACCGTCGCCGGCGGCCTTGGTGCGCACGAGGTTGGAGACGTCCTCGGCGAGCACGCGCAGCGAGCGGGGGTTGTTGCCCTGGCGCAGCACGCGGGCGCGCTGCGGGTCATAGAGGGAGAGCAGGAAGGCCTGCTCGAACGGCCCGGCGGCGCCCTTGTTGATGGGGTGCTGGGGGTTGCCCTCGACCTTGATGGGTCGACCCTCGCGGGCGGTGATGAGCAGGCCGGAGGTGTGGCCCGCGAACGTCATGCCGGAGGCGTAGTGGAGCGGGTTGCCCGGGGCCACTTCCGGCGGCGTCTTGGTGTAGGGGACCAGCCGCTCGTCCTGGGGACGGGTGCTGCACGCGGTGGCGCCGGCCAGCGCGAGCGACGCGCCGAGGATCTGCATGAACTCGCGGCGGGCGAAGCCGGTGGGGGGCAGGTCCGCGCCGACGGGGAACTCCGGGCGGGTCTCCTCCAGGAACGCCGGCGTGGCGAGCTTCTCCTCCAGGCCGAGCCAGTACGTCTTGCCGTACGCGCCTTCCGCCGGGACGGCGCGGGTGGACGCGTGCGCGAGCGCCTCGGTCACGACGTCATTGTGATCGTGGTCGTGGTCGTGCGCGGCAGACGTGGCCTCGTTGCGACCCGAGACGACGGGGAGCGCGAACGAAGTAGGGATGTCCTGCGCGGGCGCGCTGTCAGGCTTGGTGTTCATCGGTGGCATGTGGAGCAGCTCGTGCGCGAGTGAACGTCGTATTCTTTGTAGAGCTTGTCGGCGAGCTCGGCGGCCTCGGCCTTATCCGCGGGAGGAGCCCAGGTCATGCTGGTGATGAACTCCGCGGGGCGGAGGTTGGGCTTCGGGTCGCGGTGGCAGTCGAGGCACCAGCTCATCGTCAGGGGGGCGGCCTGTTCGATGGCGCCCATCTGGTCCACGCGGCCGTGGCAGGTGGCGCAACCGACGCCCTTGCCCACGTGGATGGAGTGGTTGAAGTAGACGAAGTCCGGCAGGTTGTGGACGCGAACCCAGGGGATGGGCTGGTCGGCGAAGAACGCCTTGCGGACCTCGGTGAGGTACGGGCTCTTGTTCCACACCTGGGCGTGGCAGGACATGCACACGGTGGTGGAGGGGATGCCCGCCGACGGGGATTTCTCCACCGTCCAGTGGCAGTAGCGGCAGTCGATCTGCTCGTCACCGGCGTGGTGCCGGTGGTCGAACTCGATGGGCTGCTCCACCGGGCGCGCCTGATTGGTCACGAGCGGCGAGCGCACGTAGGCCAAGAGGCCGCCGATGGCGATGGCGGGCACCGCGAGGAGCATCGCGGCCGACAGGCGCGACACCGTATTCGTCCAGCGTGGAAAGAGAGGGCCGCTCATACCAGGACCAGGGGCAAGGGGACTGAAGGCGACATGAGACCAAGGGTGGACGCACGAATGCCGTCCGGCGCGGAAGTCGAGAGTGCCATCCCGGCCCCGGTGGACCGGGCGGGCGGTGGCTCCTGGCGCTCAGACGGCAAGGCAGTCACGTCCAACGAACCTCTAGGATGGTGCCGTGGGCGCGGGTCCCTCATGCATATCCCGGCCCAATGCGGCGCGGGACCATCGACCATCGACACGGCAGTGTCAACCATTCTGTGGAGAGTGGGAATACAGAGCGCATAGCACTTCCACGCGCGTTGGAAACAAGTTGCGCGTGCGCGTGATGAATCCCGCTTCTGGAGATCGGAAGGGGCTTTGCGCGTCGCGCCGCCGCGTCCTGGATCAATCCCTCTCAGGGTGCGCGCGCTACAGGGTGCGACGGTGCTGGAGCGGGGCTACTCGGAGTCGGGGTCGGCGCCGCTTCGCGTGACTCATGGGTCCCTAGACCTCCACCACCGCGGTGCCGGCGATGGCGAAGACGCGATCACCCCGGCCGCGCCGGACGTTGAGCCCGCCCGTGAAGGCGCTGAAGGCGGGCAGCACGCCCACGCCGGGGCGCAGGTGGAAGCAGGGGAGCCGCAGCCGGTCCGCGCCGCCCTCCAGCCGCACCATGGGATGAAGGTGACCGGCCCACACGAAGCGTCCGGCCGCGGGCTCCGGGTGGTGGGCGAAGCGGAAGGGGCCTTCGTCCAGGGCGTCCTCGCGGTCCTCCATGTTCCAGGCGGGGGGCAGGGCGCGGACGTGGCGGTCGTGGTTGCCCCGGATGAGGACCACGTCCAGGTGGGGGTGGTCCTTGCGCCAGGTGCTGACGCGCTGGATGACGTCCCCGGTGAGCCCCTGGCGCGAGTGGACCAGGTCCCCTACGAGCAGCAGGCGTCGGGCCCGGGTGGCGGTGAGCGCGGCGGACAGGCGCTCAAGGTCGTCGTCCAGCACGCCCGAGGGCAGGGGGATGCCGTGTTGCTGGAAGGACTCCGTCTTGCCCCAGTGCAGGTCGGCCACCGCGAGCACCCCGGCCTGGGGCCAGTGCAGGGCGCGCTCCGGGAGCAGCTCCACGTCCGCATCACCTATGCGGGTCTGGCATCGGCCTGGGACCATCGCTCCTTGAGACGCTCCACGCGGTCCAACAGGGATTCGTTGGACACGCTCGCGCTGATGCGCTCGATGACGAGCGGGAAGGCCAGCGGCGAGGGCCGGTGGACGTGGACGAACTCGACGGGGCTCGCCTCCAGGCGCTCCAGCGTCCGGGCGAGGCGGCCCTGTTCGAACTGCTGCTCCAGCACCTCGCGGCGCGCCTGACGCAGGAGCAGGTTGTCCGGGTCGTACTTCACGAAGACGTCATAGAGGAGCGCGGCGCTGGCCTGCACCTGGCGCGTGGACTTGCGCGCTCCGGGCAGGCCCGGCATCACCAGCCCGGCCACGCGGGCGATGTCACGGAACTGGCGCCGCGCGAGCTCGCTCAGGTTCACGCTCTCCAGGATGTCCTCCACCAGCCGCTCGCGGGTGAAGAGGGCGGGGCGCAGCGCTTCCTCGAAGGGGAAGGGCGTGGGCGTGAGCAGCTCCATCCCGTAGTCGTTCACCGACAGGCTGAAGGTCGCCTTCTGCAAGCGCGTGAGGCGCAGGGCGAGCAGCGCCACCAGCCCTTCGTGCACCAGCCGCCCTTCAAAGGGGTAGAGGAACAGGTGGTAGCCGTCGCGCGTGTGGCAGGACTCCGCCAGACAGCCGCCGTCGCCGGGGATGCGCGACAGGCGGGCCTGCGCGTCGAGGATGGGCCACGCGGCGGCGATCTCATCCCGGGTGATATCGCCCTGGCGCGCGGCCTCCAACGTGCGACGCATCGCGGACGCGAGCGAGGTGGACAGGGGCAGGCGACTGCCTCCCCAACGTGGCGTCTGCGTGGCCCTGGCCTTCGCGGGCTTCACATAGGCCGTCATGTCCTTGAAGCGGCTGAACTCCAGACGGCGGCCCGCGAAGAGGAAGGTGTCCCCCGGCTTCAGGCGGCTGACGTAGGACTCCTCCACCGTGCCCAGCGTGCCGCCGCTCCAGTAACGCAGTTGCACGGAGGCATCCGAGCTGATGGTGCCGATGTTGAGCCGGTGCAGCCGCGCGAGGCGTGCGTCGGTGACGCGGAAGCGGCCCTCGTGCTCCACCACGCGGCGGAACTCCGGGTAGGCGCGCAGGGTGGGGCCTCCCTCGCGCACGAGGGAGAGCGTCCACTCGAACTCCTCGTCGGTGAGGCCCGCGTAGCTCGTGGCGGTGCGGACCTCGTCGCGCAGCGCCTCACGCGTGAAGCCTCCGCCCAGCGCGCAGGTGACCAGGTGTTGCGCCAGCACATCGAGTGGCTTGGACAGCGGCGTGCGCGGCTCCACCTCACGGCGCGCGATGGCGTCTCGGGCGGCGGCCATCTCCACCAACTCCAGCGCGTGCGTGGGGACGAAGAGGATGCGACAGGTGGCGCCGGGGCGGTGCGCGCTGCGGCCCGCGCGTTGGAGCGTGCGGCCGATGCCCTTGGGGCTTCCTATCTGGATGACACGCTCCACCGGGCTGAAGTCCACGCCCAGGTCCAGCGAGGACGTGCAGATGACGAGCCGCAGGCTGCCGTCCTTGAGGCCTCCTTCCACGCGCTCGCGCTCCTCGCGGTCGATGGAGCCGTGGTGCAGCGCGAGGAGGTGCTCCCATTCGGGGCGCAGGTAGCGCAGGCCCTCGAACCAGCGCTCCGCCTGCGAGCGCGTGTTGGTGAAGAGCAGCGTGGACTGATTCGGATCCAACCAGTCCGCGACGCGCGGGAGCATGGTGAAGCCCAGGTGTCCCGACCACGGGAAGGTGTCCACCTGCTCCGGCACCAGCGTCTCCACGTCCACCGGGCGCTGGAGGTCCGCGCTCACCAGCGTGGGCGTGCGCTCCGTTCCCACGACGGTGCGCGCGGCTTCGTCCAGGTTGGCGAGCGTGGCGGACAGCGCCCAGATGCGCACGTCCGGCGCGAAGCGGCGCAGGCGGGCCAGCGCGAGCTCCACCTGCGTGCCGCGCTTGGAGGCGAGGAGTTCATGCCACTCGTCCACGATGATGGCGCGCAGTGAGGCGAAGTTCTCCGCTGCCTGTTCTTGCGCGAGGAGCAGCGACAGGGACTCGGGCGTGGTGATCAGCACCTGCGGCAGTCGTTCGCGCTGACGCTGTCGCACGGAGGAGGACGTGTCGCCCGTGCGGCTCTCCACTTCCAGGTCCGTGTCCAGCGCGAGCAGCGGTTCGAGCAGGGCCTGCTCCACGTCTCGCGACACCGCGCGCAGGGGCGTGAGGTAGAGGACCTGGAGGCCCTTCTGCTTGCGCTCCGCGACGTCCGCCAGCGGGCCCAGGTAGGCCGCGTAGGTCTTCCCCGCGCCCGTGGGCACGTGGATGAGGCCGCTCTCTCCTCGCGCGTATGCGGCCCAGGCCTCTTCCTGGAACGCGTAGGGCGTCCAGCTCTTCGAGGCGAACCAGCGCCGCAGTTGCTCCATCGGCGGCCCCTGGAACGAGGAGGGCGCTCTGGGCGCGGGCCGCTTCTTCGCGCGGGTTTTCGTTGGAGCAGGGGGAGCCGGCTGCTTCTCCGGCGCCTGTTTGCCGCGCATGCGGTTGCGGCGCGGCCTGCTAGTGGGCGACATCGAGCAGCCCCTTCAGCGAATCGAGCGTGTCCGCGTCACGGGCCGTCTTGTCCGCGCGCCAGCGCGCGATGCGGGGGAAGCGCAGGGCGATGCCGGACTTGTGGCGCGGCGAGGGGGCGATGGCCTCGAAGTGCAGCTCGAAGACCTGCTCCGGATCCACCGAGCGCACCGGCCCGAACTTCTCGCGCGTGTGGGCGCGGATCCACCGGTCCAATCGGCCGATCTCCTCGTCGGTGAGCCCCGAGTACGCCTTCGTCACCGGCAGCAGGTCCTCGCCGTTCCACACCGCGAACGTGTAGTCCGTGTAGAGCGACGAGCGCCGGCCGTGACCCGGATGCGCGTACAGCAGCACCGCGTCCACCGTGTACGGATCGATCTTCCACTTCCACCAGTCGCCGCGCTTGCGCCCCGTCTGGTACGTCGAATCCAGGCGCTTGATCATCAGGCCCTCGACGTTGCGCGCGCGGGACTCCTTGCGCAGCTCGGCCAGGGCCTCCCACGAGGGCGCTGTCACCGACGGCGAGAGGGGGAAGCGCGGGTGGTCCTTGAGCAGCGTCTCCAATCTCGCGCGGCGCTCGCGCAGGGGCAGTTCGCGCACGTCCTTGCCGTCCTGTTCCAGCAGGTCGTAGACGACGAACGCGGCGGGCGCTTCCGCGAGCACCTTGGGCGTGAGCTTCTGCCTTCCAATGCGGCGCTGGAGCCGGGCGAAGGGCAGGGGGACGCCGTCCTCGTACGCCATCACCTCGCCGTCGAGCACCGTGCCTTCGGGCAGCGCGCGGGCGGCTTCGGTGATCTCCGGGAAGCGCTCGGTGATCAGCTCCTCGCCGCGACTCCAGAGGAACACGTCGCCCTCGCGTCGGATCAGCTGTCCCCGGATGCCGTCCCACTTCCATTCGACGAGCCATCCGCTCAACTCGCCCAGCGACTCCGGTGTCTGCTCCAGCGGCGAGGCGAGGTAGTACGGGTAGGGGCGCGACACGTGCCCGTCCGAGACGTCCGGGGCCACGAGCTGTTCGAAGAAGGCCCGCGTGGGCGACCAGGTGCCCATCAGCCGGTGCGCCACGCTGGGGGGCGGCAGGCCCGTGACCTGCGCGATGGCTCGCACCACCAGCGTGTTGGACACGCCCACGCGCAGCTCACCGGTGAGCATCTTGTTGAGGAGGAACAGCTCGCGGCGGGGCATGGACTTCCACCAGCCCACCACGCGCTCGCGCTGCTCCGAGGCGTCCAGGCCTCGCAGGGGCAACAGGCGCTCTTCCAGCCAGGTGGAGAGGGGAAGCTCCTCGGCGTGCTCGGGCGGGAGGTTCGCTCCGTCGAGCAAGAGCGCGATGACCTCCGCGAGGTCTCCCACCGACGCGTAGACCTCGTCGAAGAGCCAGTCGGAGATGCCGGTCAGCTCCTGCGTCCAGCCCACCAGCAACTTCGACGTCAGCAGCCGCTTGAGCTTCTGGCCCGTGAGGAAGAAGAGGCCCCACGCGGCGTCCTCGGGCGGCGTCTCGCGGAAGTAGCGCGCCATCGCATCCACCTTCGCGTTGGTGGACGTCGTCTGGTCGAGCGTGTCGTACAGGTCGGCCAGTCTGCGCACGCGTCAGTCCTCCGCTTCGCCCTCGAAGGGCGTGGCGAGCGGCGAGGCATCCACGCCCCGCTCCCGCAGGTAGTGCGACAAGGGATCCGTGTAGCCGTGCGTGACGAGCACCTTCTCCGCCTGCGTGTCCGCCACCGTGCGCAACAGGTCCGGCCAGTCCGCGTGATCCGACAGCACGAACCCCCGGTCGAAACCCCGTCGCCGCCGGTTGCCCCGCACGCGCATCCACCCCGACGCGAAGCCCGTCTCCGCTTCACCGAAGCGGCGCATCCATGTCGAACCGCCCGCGCTCGGCGGCGCCAGCACCAGCGCGCCCGCGAACGACGTGCCCTTCTCCGCCTCCGACACCAACTGCGTGGGCAGCATCTCCACGCCCGCCTCGCGGTACGCGGTGACGAGCCCGTTGACCGCGCCGTGCACGAAGGCAGGCCGGTCCGTCAGCTTCCCCAGCTCCGCGAGCAGCCGCTGCGCCTTGCCCAGCGCGTAGCAGAACAGCACCGCCGAACGTCCCGCCTCGCGGTTCGCGTCCCACCAGCGCAGGATGTCCTGGGCCACGAGGCGCGGATCATCCCAGCGGTAGATGGGCAGGCCGAACGTGGCCTCGGTGATGAACGTGTGGCAGCGCACCACCTCGAAGGGCGCGCACGTTGGATCCGGCGTGCGCTTGTAGTCGCCGGAGACGACCCACACCTCACCCTGATGCTCGATGCGGATCTGCGCGCTGCCCAGCACGTGCCCCGCCGGGTGGAAGCTCACGGTGGTGTCGCCCACGGTCAGCTTCTCGCCGTACTCCAGCGTGTCGATGACCGCGTCCGCGCCCAGCCGCCGCTGCAACAAGCCCAGTCCCGCGCGGGCGCCCAGGTAGCGCTGGCTGCCGCTCCTCGCGTGGTCGCCATGTGCATGCGTGACGAGGGCCCGCTCCACCGGGCGCCAGGGGTCGATGTGGAAGTTCCCCGCCTGGCAGTACAGGCCCTGCGGCGTCACGGAGACCAGCGGCGTTCGGTCCTGGAAGGAAAGGGTGGCCACGGTCCTCTAGAGGTAACGAGGCCCTGGGGAGGGGGCTACCCACGGAGGAACCGGGCCTTTCGCTCCGCTGACAAGAGGGCGGCCGTGCAGTCAGGCGCTGCTTGCAGCCCATAGGACGAAGCCAGCGACCGGAGGGCCCCTTGGATGGCATCCGCGAACGGGGGATAAACCCAGGACACCCCGTCCGCACCACCGCTCCTCCGAACCCCCATGATGACGCTCACCCTGCTGCTGACCCTGGCGCTGGCCCAGGCTGAACCGTCGCTCCTCGAGTACAGCGTGTCGTCGGAGAGCACGGAGGCGGTGGCGCCGGAGGACTTCCAGGTCACCGCGTTCGAGCCGGGCCAGACGCTCTACCTGGGTGTGGACGAGGCCAACCTGCGCGCCACTGCGGCAGCGGATGGGGCCGTGGTCCAGACGTTGATGCTGGGCACCCGCGTGCGAGTCGTGGCCGCGGGCATGCGCGCGAAGGTCGGCGAGTACGTCAACGCCTGGTACCAGGTGGCGGTCGAGGACGCGAAGGCGCCGAAGGGCTCGGCGCCTGTCACGGGCTGGGTCTTCGGCAACACGCTCACGCCGTTCCGCTTCGAGGCCGACCTGGACGGTGACGGCGAGCTGGAAGTGGCCACGGTGGTGATGAGCAACGACTTCAAGGCCCGCGTGCGCGTGCTGGAGCCGAACGTGAAGCCGCCGCGCCGCGTGTCGAGCGTGGACGTGATGGTGGCGTCCGAGTCGTACGGCAGTGGCAAGGGGGGGCCGGCGGAGGTGAAGCTCGTCGCGGCGAAGAAGGCGGGGATGGCGCTGTTGATGGTGGACTCCCGGCCGGAGCGCTGCGGCGACTTCGTCACCTCGTACGTCAGCTACACGGTGCCGGAGAAGAAGAAGGGCGTGCTCGGCAAGGCGAAGCTCGCGCTGGAGCTGGGCGGGCTGTCCGACCCGCCGACCATCGCCACGTTCAAGGTCGCCTTCCAGCCGGCGGCGAAGCGCGCCCAGGTGACCCGGACGAACATCGAGGAGGACGAGAAGGGGCGCGAGCGGAAGAACACCCGGCGCGAGTTGTATCAATGGCAGGACGGCGTGTTCGCGGAAGTGAAGCCGTAGCTGAAGCGCCCGGAAGGCCGGGCACCCGGGCGCCCCTCCGGGTGGTGGATGAGGGGCCAGGGCAATCGACCATGGATGCGCAGGAGCGGAAGGCAGCCTACCGGAAGCACGCGGAGTCAGGTCTTGCGGTGCCGGTGTCGGTGGAACTGCCGGCGGACCTGGACACGCCGCTGTCGGCATACCTGAAGCTGGGCGGCGGAGGCCGCGGCTTCATCCTCGAGTCGTGCTACGGCGGCGAGCGCTTCGGGCGCTACAGCCACGTGGGCGCGAACCCGGCGGGCCGCGTGCGGCTGGACGGCAACGGGCTCACGTTGTGGCGGGGCTCGCACGAGGAGCGTCGCGAGGGCCGCCCCCTGGACGTGCTGCGCACCCTCTGGCGCGAGCTCTCCGTGGCCACGCTTCCGGGCGAGGCGCCCTTCCTGGGCGGGCTCGTGGGCTACCTGGGCTACAACGCCACCTCGTGGTTCGAGCCGCGCGTTCCGGACCGGCATCCGCGCGACACCGGCTTCCCGGACTCGGAATGGCTGGTGGCCGAGGACTTCGTCACCCACGACACGCGCACCCAGACGCTCAAGGCCATCGCCATCGCGCGGCCCGCTCTGCACGGCAGCGTCGCGGCGGCGCTGAAGGACGCGGAAGCGCGCGCCGAGGCCATGGCGGAGAAGCTGCGCCGCCCGCTGCCGCCGGAGGCCTATGCGCCGGCCCCCGCGCAGAAGAATGCCCCCGCGCCCGTCGCGTGCTGGGACCGCGAGGGCTACGCCGCCGCGGTGGACAAGGTGAAGGAGTACGTCCGCGCGGGGGATTGCTTCCAGGCGGTGCTCGCGCGGCGCTTCGAGGCGAAGGGCGCCATCCCGCCGCTGTCGCTCTACCGGGCGCTGCGGCGCGTGAACCCGTCGCCGTACCTGTTCCTCGTGGACCTGGGCGAGGCGAGAGCGCTGGTGGGCGCTTCGCCGGAGCTGCTCGTGCAGGTGCGTGATGGAGACGTGGTGGTGCGCCCCATCGCGGGCACGCGGCGCCGGGGCGGCTCCGAGGCCGAGGACGTGGCGCTGGAGAAGGAGCTGCTCGCGGACGAGAAGGAGCGCGCCGAGCACATCATGCTGGTGGACCTGGGCCGCAACGACGTGGGCCGCGTCGCGGCGCCGGGCACCGTGCGCATCGAAGACCTGATGATCATCGAGCGCTACAGCCACGTGATGCACATCGTGTCCCAGGTGCGCGGCAAGCTGGACACCACGCGCTTCGACGCGCTGGACGCGCTGGCGAGCACCTTCCCGGCGGGCACCGTGTCGGGGGCTCCGAAGATTCGCGCGATGCAGATCATCGACGAGCTGGAGCCCATGCGGCGCGGGCCCTATGCCGGCGCGGTGGGCTACCTGTCCTTCTGCGGCACGCTGGACGTGGCCATCGCGCTGCGCACCTTCTTCGTGGACGGCGACCGCACGATGTGGACCGCCGGCGCGGGGCTGGTGGCGGACTCGGATCCGATGAAGGAAGCGGACGAAACCGAAGCGAAGGCGGGCGCCATGGCCGCCGCGCTGCGCATGGCGCGCGAGGGAGGCGGGCGATGATCCTCGTCATCGACAACTACGACTCGTTCACCTTCAACCTCGTGCAGCTGCTCTACACGCTGGGGGCGGAGGTGAAGGTCGTCCGCAACGACGCGCTGGATGCCGCGGGCGTCGCCGCGTCGGGCGCGTCCCACCTGGTGGTGTCTCCGGGGCCCTGCACACCGCATGAAGCAGGGGTGAGCGTGACGGCCATCTCCCAGTCGCGCGTGCCGGTGCTGGGCGTGTGCCTGGGGCACCAGTCCATTGGCGCGGCGTTCGGCGGGCAGGTGGTGCGCGCGCCGGAGCCCGTGCACGGCAAGGCGGCGCGCATCCAGCACGGCGGCACCGGCGTGTTCACCGGGTTGAGCCAGGGGTTCCAGGCGGCGCGCTACCACTCGCTGGTGGTGGCGGCGGACTCGCTGCCCAAGGAGCTGGAAGCGACGGCGTGGAGCCAGGACGGACTGGTGATGGCGCTCAAGCACCGGTCGCGGCCGGTGGTGGGCTTCCAGTTCCATCCGGAGAGCGTGCTCACTCCGGAAGGGCCGGCGCTGGTGCGCAACTTCCTGGAAGGGAAGCTGTAGCGCTCAGCCCTTGAGGTGCATGGTGTCGTTCCAGCTCGCGAGGACCGGCTGCGCGCCGCCGGCCTCGGTGCTGAGGACGCTGATGGACGCGGTGTCCAGGTGGAACAGCCTGCCTCCGTCTGGAGGCAGGCCCAGCCAGCGCGCGGCGAGGATGCGCAGCACGTGGCCGTGGGCGAAGAGCAGCACGTCGTCATTGAGGGCGCGCGCGTCCGCGATGACGCCGTCCACCCGGGCGGCCACCTGCTCCAGCGTCTCACCGTTGGGGACGCCGTCGCGCCAGAGCGTCCAGCCCGGGCGGGTGGTGCGGATGTCCGCGCCGGTGCGTCCCTCGTAGTCGCCGTAGTCGAACTCCATCAGGTCGTCGCGCTTCTGGACCACGTCGCCGTAGCCGGCGAGCACGCAGGTCTCCAGGGCGCGCGTCAGCGGACTCGACCACACGGCGGCGAAGCTCCAGGAGCGCAGGGGCGCGCCCAGTTGCTCTCCCATCTTCCGCCCCGTCTCCAGGAGCGGCAGGTCGGTGCGGCCGGTGTGCTGGCTGGAGCGGCTCCACTCCGTCTCACCGTGACGGACGAGGACCACCTGGGGCGCGCGAGTCTTCATGCGGCCAATCTGTGCCAGCCACGGGCTGGATGGGTGGGAAAAAGGCCGCGCTACTTCTTCCGTGTCCGCCACTCCTCACGGCTCTGGCCCCAGATCTCCATGGGGTCCTTCTCGTAGGGAGCCGGCAGGTGCTGCATGCGCAGGAAGCGGGAGCCCAGTCGCTGGGCCACCTGCTTCGACGGCGTGTTCTCCGGGGCGATGGAGTGGATGACCTCCGTCCAGCCCAGGTGGTCGAAGGCCCAGTCGATGGTGGCGGCGGAGCCCTCGGAGGCGTAGCCCTTGCCCCAGTGTTCGCGCAGCAGCCCCCAGCCGACCTCGGTGCCCGGCCAGCCGTCCGGCTTCCACGGCCCGAGCCGGCCCACCCACTTCCCCGTGGACTTCTCGAACACGGAGAACATGGCGTAGCCCTGGAGCACCCATGAGCCGGCCATGGTGCAGACCGCCCGCCACACATTGGAGCGCGACTGGACGCCGCCGATGAAACGCGCGGCTTCCGGATCCGCCATCATCGCGCAGAAGCCGTCCAGGTCCTGCAGCGTGGGCGGCCGCAGGATGAGGCGCGGGGTTTCGAGGGTGGGGCCCAGGGTGATCATGTCCGGTCTCCGGGTGTCAGGCTTCGATGCCCGGAGGACCGTAACGCATTCAGCGCTTGAGGCCGCGCTTGATGTCCACGCAGAGCTGCTTCGCCGCCGCCGGTCCGTCCGCGTGCGCGGCACGCACCAGCGCGCTGCCCACCACGACGCCGTCCGCGTGGGCCACCAGCGTCTTCGCCTGTTCTCCCGTGGAGATGCCGAAGCCCGCCACCACCGGCACCGACGCGGCCTTGCGCACCAGGTCCAGCCGCTCCGACAGGTTCGGGGGCAGCTCCGCGCGCATGCCGGTGACGCCCGCCACGGACACGCAGTAGACGAAGCCCCGCGCGTCCTTCGCGATGGCCTCCGCGCGCGCGGGCGGCGTCGTCGGCGCGCACAGCGGGATGAGGTCCACGCCTTCCGCATCGAACGCGGCGCGCAGGGCGGCGCTCTCCTCGGGCGGCAGGTCCGGCAGGATGGTGCCCGCGATGCCCCGCTCGCGCGCGAGCTTCGCGTAGCGCTCCTCGCCCATGGCCATGATGACGTTCACGTACGTCATGATGACCAGCGGCGTCTCCGGGCAGCGGCGGCGCACCTCCGGCACCACCTCGTCCAGCACGCGGCGCAGCGTGGCGCCCGCCTTCAGCGCCCGCTCCGACGCGGCCTGGATGACGGGCCCGTCCGCGATGGGATCGCTGAACGCCACGCCCAGCTCCAGCACGTCCGCGCCGCCCTCCACCATCGCGGCGAACACGTCCACCGACCGCGCGAGGTCCGGATCACCCGCCATCGCGTAGGCCACCAGCGCGCCCTCGCCCCGGGCCTTCGCCCGGGCGAACGCCTTGCCCAGTTCCGCGCTCATGACTTCACCCCCGTGGCCGCGGGCATGCCGCGCGCGGCGATGGTCGCCATGTCCTTGTCGCCCCGGCCCGAGCAGTTGATGACCAGGTGCTGCCCCTTGCCCATGTCGCGGGCGAGGGTGCGCGCCGCCGCGAACGCGTGCGATGTCTCCAGCGCGGGGAGGATGCCCTCCGTGCGCGCGACCTCGTAGAAGGCGGTGAGCGCGTCGTCGTCCGTGGCGGTGCGCACCTCCATGCGCCCCGTCTTCGCCAGGTGCGCCAGCTCCGGCCCCACGCCCGGGTAGTCCAGGCCCGCGGAGATGCTGTGCGCTTCTTGGATCTGGCCGTTCTCGTCCTGGAGCACCAGCGAGCGCGAGCCGTGCAGCACGCCCTCCGTGCCCAGCGTCAGCGACGCGCCGTGCTGGCCGGACTGGAGCCCGTGGCCCGCCGCCTCCACGCCCACGAGCCGCACGGACGTGTCCGGGATGAATGGGTGCAGCGCGCCGATGGCGTTCGAGCCGCCGCCCACGCACGCGATGATGGCGTCCGGCAGGCGGCCCAGCACGGCCTGCGTCTGCGCGCGGATCTCCCGGCCGATGATGGATTGGAAGTCGCGCACGATGGTGGGGTAGGGGTGCGGCCCGGCCGCGCTGCCGATGACGTAGTAGGTGTCCTCCACCTGCGACACCCAGACGCGCATGGCCTCGTTCATCGCGTCCTTCAGCGTGCGCGAGCCCGACTCCACCGGCCGCACCACCGCGCCCAGCGCGCGCATGCGGAAGACGTTGAGCGCCTGGCGGTCCACGTCCAGCGCGCCCATGAACACCTCGCACGGCAGGCCGAAGAGGGCGCACGCGGTGGCGGTGGCCACGCCGTGCTGCCCCGCGCCCGTCTCCGCGATGATGCGCTTCTTGCCCATGCGCCGGGCGAGCAGCACCTGAC
Source organism: Corallococcus sp. CA053C (assembly GCF_003611675.1). Classification (GTDB taxonomy): domain Bacteria; phylum Myxococcota; class Myxococcia; order Myxococcales; family Myxococcaceae; genus Corallococcus. The sequence continues at coordinate 11,966 of NZ_RAWA01000062.1, read as the reverse complement.
CGATGGTGTTGTTGATTTTATGCGCGCCCGTGTGCGCCAGGTCCTCGCGCTTGAGCCACACCTGGGCGCCGCCCCAGGACTCGGTGAGGCGGTGCGCGGGCGTGAGCGTCGTGGGCCGGCCCACGTATTCGCGCAGCACGCGCGCCACCTGCTCACCGAAGGCCGCGTCCCGCTGGGCCTCCGCGTAGGCGGCTTCCAGCTCCATCAGCGCGGGGACCAGGGTCTCCGGCACATAGCGTCCGCCGTAGCGGCCGAACCGGCCCGCGGCAGTCTCCGTCGTCATGGCTCTACTCCCAGAGGTTGAGGGACCTGACCGAGCGCACGAAGGCACGCACCGCGTCCAGGTCCTTGATGCCAGGGGCCGACTCCACCCCGCTGGCCACGTCCACACCGTAGGGCCGGGTGGCCTTCACGGCCTCGACCACGTTCGACGGCTTGAGGCCGCCCGCCACCAGCACCGGCGCGCCACAGCCCGCGAGCTGCGCCACCAGCGACCAGTCGAAGGTGACGCCCCCGCCGCCATAGCCCGGGGCCGCGCCGTCCAGCAGCAGTCCCGAGACGTCGCCCACGCCCACGTAGGCCCGGGCGCGCGCGACGTCCTCGGGCCCGCGCACGCGCAGCGCCTTGATGACGGGCACGCCGTAGCCGGAGCAGGCCTCGGGCGGCTCGTCGCCGTGGAGCTGCACCACGGTGAGGCCGCACTCGCGCACGCGCAGCCGGATGTCGTCCGGCTTCGCGTTGACGAACACGCCCACCACCGCGCCCAGCGGAGGCCGGGTGCGGGACAGGGCCGCCGCCGTGGCCACGTCCACGTACCGGGGCGAGCCCGGATGGAAGTTGAGGCCCAGCGCGTCCGCGCCCGCGGCCCACACGCCCCGGGCATCTTCGAGGCGCGTCACGCCACAGACCTTCACCGTGACGTTCACGGGCCCCTGCCTTCCAGGCCGAGCAGCCGGCGCAGGGCCTGGCCCGGGTCGGCGTCGCGCAGGAGCGATTCGCCCACCAGCACCGCGTCCGCGCCCGCGTCGCGTGCGGCGACGAGGTCCGCGAGGTTTCGCAGGCCGCTCTCCGCCACCAGGGCCATGGACCGGGAGCGCAGCTCGGGCATCACCCGGAGCGCCGTGCCGGTGTCTGTCTTGAGCGTGGCGAGGTTGCGGTTGTTGAGGCCGACAATGAGTGCCCCCGCCGCGAGCGCGCGTTCGGCGTGCTCCGACGTGTGGGCTTCCACGAGGGCGGCCACGCGGAGCTGCTTCGCGGCGGCCACCATCTCCCGCAGCACGGAGTCCTCGAGCGCATCCGCGATGAGCAGCACCGCGTCCGCGCCCCAGGCCGCGCTCTCCTCCACCTCGCTCGCGGCGACGAGGAAGTCCTTGCGCAGCACGGGAATGGAGACGGCGGCGCGGACCGCGACCAGGTCCTCCAGGTCGCCGCCGAAGTCGGGCCCGTCCGTGAGGACGCTGAGCGCGCACGCGCCCGCGGCTTCATACGCACGAGCCACCGCGACCACGTCCGCATGCGGGAAGGCGCCGCCAGAGGGGCTCTTGCGCTTCACCTCCGCGATGACGTTCACGGGATGGCCGGGAACGCGCCGCACCAGCGCCTGCGCGAAGTCCCGCGTCGGGGGCTGCGCGCCATGCGTCGGGGCCGGGCGGGTCCCCAGCTCCCGGCGCTTGCGCGCCATGATGACGTCCAGCGTGCCAGGGGCTTCCGCGGGCTTCGCGGACGACGAGGAGGTCGTCATGCCAGGGCCTCCTGACGAAGCGTGCGCGCCATGAGGTCGTCCTGCATGCGGAGGCGTGCCACCGGCTTCGCGGACGAAGAGGAGGTCGTCATGCCGCGACCCTCTCGATGAGCGCGGCCAGCTTGCGTTCGGCGGCCCCGGAGTCGATGGCGTGCTCTGCCTTCTTCACGCCGTCCTTCAACGTGTCCACCTGTCCGACGACCAGCAGCGCGGCGGCCGCGTTGAGCAGCACCGCCGTGCGGATGCCGTTGCGCTCGCCCGCGAGCAGGGCTCGCAGCTTCTGGGCGTTCTCCTCCGCGTCGCCTCCCGCGATGCTGTCACGCGAGATGGTGGCGAGGCCCGCGTCCTCCGGCGTCACGGTGAAGCGGTGCACCGTGCCATCCGCGCGCAGCTCCGCGACCTCCGTGGGTGAGCAGGGCGAGATCTCATCCAGCCCGTCGTGCCCGTGCACCACCCAGGCCCTGCGGCTGCCCAGCCGCCCCAGCACGCGCGCGGTCTGCTCCACGCGCATGCGGTCGAACGTGCCCAGCAGCTGATAGCGCGCCCCCGCCGGGTTCGTCAGCGGCCCCAGCAGGTTGAACACGCTGTGGAAGCCCAGATCCCTGCGCGCCTGCGCCACGTGTCGGAGGGCACTGTGGTGCGAGGGCGCGAAGAGGAAGCCCACCCCGTGTTCGTCGATGTCGCGCGCCACCTGCGCGTGCGCCCGCTCCATGGACACACCCAGCGCCGCGAGCACGTCCGCGCTGCCACAGCGGCTGGAGACCGCGCGGTTGCCGTGCTTGGCCACCGTCACCCCCGCCCCGGCGGCCACGAAGGCCACCGCGGTGGAGATGTTGAAGGTGTGCGCCCCATCACCGCCCGTGCCGCAGGTGTCGAGCACCACCTCCGCCACGGGCGAGATGCGCGCCGCGCAGGCCCGCATGGCCTCCGCGGCTCCAAGGATTTCATCCTCGGTCTCACCCTTCATGCGCAATGCGGCGGCCAGCGCGCCGACCTGCGCGGCCGAAGCCTCGCCCGCGAGCATCTGGCCCATGACCGAGGCCATCTCCTCACGGGAGAGGTCGCGCCGGCCCACCACCTTGCCCAGCGCTTCCTTGAGCGTCATGGCCTATCCCAGCCGTACCATTTCGCGTCCCATCGCCTGGGCAATGGCGCTCACTTCACCCATGGCCTTCTCGAACTCGGAGAAGTCCAGCGACTGGAAGCCGTCCGACTTCGCGCGCGGCGGATCCGGGTGGACCTCCACGATGATGCCGTCCGCGCCCGCGGCGATGGCCGCGCGCATCATGGCCGGCACCGCCTTGCGCACGCCGATGCCGTGGGAGGGATCCACGAACACGGGCAGGTGCGTCAGCGCCTTGAGCATGGGCACCGCGTTCAGGTCCAGCGTGTTGCGGGTCATGTTCTCGAACGTGCGGATGCCGCGCTCGCAGAGGATGACCTGGGTGTTGCCGCGCGCGACGATGTACTCGGCCGCCATCAGGAGCTCCTTGATGGTGGCGCTGATGCCGCGCTTGAGCAGCACCGGCTTGCGCGTCTCGCCCACTGCTTCCAGCAGGCTGAAGTTCTGCATGTTGCGCGCGCCCACCTGGAGGATGTCGGTGTGCTCCGCGACGGCGGCCAGCGTGGCGGTGTCCTTCACCTCCGTGGTCACCATCAGGCCCGTCTCCTTGCGCGCCTCCGCGAGGAGCGCGAGGCCGTCACCCTTCAGGCCCTGGAATTCGTAGGGGCTGGTGCGGGGCTTGAACGCGCCGCCGCGCAGCATGGTGGCGCCCGCCTTCTTCACCGCCTGCGCGGTGGAGATGATCTGCTCGCGCGACTCCACGGAGCAGGGGCCGGCGATGACGTGGATGGCCGCGCCGCCAATGTTGAGGTTGCCCACGCGCACGATGCTGTCGTCGGGCTTCACCTCGCGGCTGACCAGCTTGAACGGCTGGGAGATGGCGACCGCGTCCGCGACGCCGGGCAGCACGCGGAACGGCTCGGGCTCCACCGCGCCCGGGTTGCCGGTGATGCCAATGGCGGTGCGGGAGCCTCCGGCGATCGCGTGCGGATGCCAGCCACGGCGGCGGATCTCGTCGTTCACACGCTCGATGTCCTGGGCCGTCGCGTCTGGGCGCATCACGATCAACATGGGGAACTCCTGCTCTTTCTCTCTCCGAAGGTCACACCGGCGGATGCCGGCGTGGGTTGTGCCACGGTTCGCGGGCACGAACGCAACGTTTGCAATAACTGTCGGATGCCCGCAACCGCCCGGGAGTCTCGCTTGCACGTCCTGGCGTTATCAAGCCAGGGTCCGCCCGCTCGCTGGACTGGAGGAAGACCATGGCGAAACCCGGGGTCATCGTCGTGGGCGGAGGGCTCGCGGGTCTGGCGTGCGCGAAGGCCCTCACCGAGGCGCGAGTGGGGGCCATCGTGCTCGAAGCCGGGGATGCGCCAGGCGGCCGCGTGCGCACCGACGTGCATGAAGGCTTCCTGTTGGATCGGGGCTTCCAGGTGTACCTCACCGCCTATCCGGAGGGGCGGCGGGTGTTGGACCTCAAGGCGTTGTCACCGCGCCGTTTCATTCCGGGCGCCAAGGTGTGGAGGGGTGGGCGTCTGCACACGCTGGCGGACCCGCTGCGACGGCCCGTGGAGGCGGTGTCACACGTGTTCGCGCCCGTGGGCGGCCTGCTGGACAAGCTGCGCGTGCTGGAGCTGCGGCAGCTCGCGACGTCGGGCGAACTGGCGGACCTCTGGCAGCGGCCCCAGCAGGAGTCACAGCGCTTCCTCGGCGACCTGGGTTTCTCCGAGGAGATGATCAACGCGTTCCTGCGCCCGTTCTTCGGCGGCATCTTCCTGGAGCGCGAGCTGACGACGTCCAGCCGGATGCTGGAGTTCGTGTTCCGGATGTTCTCCCAGGGGGAAACGGTGGTGCCCGAGCGGGGCATGGGCGCCATCCCGGAGCAGCTCGCGCTGAAGCTGCCGTCGGGCGCGCTGCGCATGAAGGTGCGCGTGGCGGAGGCGTGGGGCCACCGGGTGCGGCTTGCGGACGGCGAGATGCTCCACGCGGACGCGGTGGTGGTGGCGACCGATCCCGCCACGGCGACCTCGCTGCTGGTGGGCATGCCGGCGCCTCGGATGAACCGGGTGACGAGCCTGTACTTCGCCGCGCCGGAGCCGCCGGTGGAGGGGCCGTGGCTGGTGCTCGATGGTGAGGGCCAGGGGCCGGTGAACAACGTGGCGGTGATGAGCGAGGTGTCGCCCGCGTACGCGCCAAAGGGACAGGCGCTGGTGTCCGTGTCGGTGGTGGGTGAAGCGAGCGATGCGGCCGGGCTGGAGGCGCGCGTGCGCGGGCAATTGACGGAGTGGTTCGGCACGGCGGTGTCCGCGTGGCGGCACCTGCGCACGTACGTGCTCCCGGAGGCGCTGCCCGCGCAGCCGCCGTCCGCGCTGGTGGAGCCGCACCGCGCCGTGCGGCTGGCCGCCGGGCTCTACGTGTGCGGGGACCACCGCGAGAACGCCTCCATCGACGGAGCGCTCACGTCGGGACGCCGCGCGGCGGAGGCGGTCTTGATGGACCTGGGACGCTAGGCGTCAGGAGGAAGGGGCCCTCCGGCCGAGCGAGTGGCGGCTGGACGCGCTGCCCGCGGCGGACCTAGGGTCGGAGGCAAACACGTTTTGTCCTAAGGACTCCTTCATGCTCCGCCGTCTTGCCCTCCTCGGGATGCTCGGTCTCACGGCCTGTAACGGTGATGATGTCGACCCCACTCCGACCAAGGGAACCGTCGAAGGAACCCTGCAGCCGTTCCAGGCGGGCTCCGCCGCCGCGAGCGCCCCGTCGGCGCTGAGCGCGTTCTTCTCCCTGCCCAACGCGAAGAACCTGGGCAAGTCCGTCTCGCGCGCGCTCGAAGCCCGGGGCGTGTGGCGCACGGGCATCCCGTCGAAGCCGCTGACGGAGCAGTCGTCCCTGCTGCCGGGGCAGATCATCGTGCGCTTCGACACGCCGGGCCTGTCCGCGGAGGAGGCCGTCGCGCAGGCGCGCATCGACGGCTACCACGTCGTGCACCAGGCCTACCTGAGCGACACCCTGCACCTGCTGCGCTACGAGGTGAGCCAGCCCCAGGCCATGGCCAGCGGCGGCTCCAACGTGCGCGCCCTCACCCAGGCGGAGCACGTGCGCGTGCTCCAGCGGGTCCAGGCGGTGCAGGGCGTGCAGTACGCGGAGAGCAACGTGCGGGTGCGGCCGCTGGCCGTCCCCAATGATCCGCTCTACTCGCGGCAGTGGCACTACACGAACATGAACCTGCCCGCCGCCTGGGACCTGGGCACGGGGAGCGAGTCCATCATCGTCGCGGTGCTGGACACCGGCATCACGAAGCACCCGGACCTGGACTCGCGCATGCTGAGGGGCATCGACCTCATCTCCGACCCCAATGCCTCGGGCGACGGCAACGGCGTGGACGCCAACCCGACGGACGAGGGCAAGGACCTGCCCAACGGCGGCTCGTCGTTCCACGGCACGCACGTGGCCGGCACCATCGGCGCATCGTCCAACAACGGCGTGGGCGTGGCGGGGGTCACCTGGACGGGCCAGAACATCCTCCCGGTGCGCGTGCTGGGCACCAAGGGCGGCACGCTGGCGGACATCGTCGCGGGCATGACCTGGGCGAGCGGCGGCAACGTCCCCGGCGTCACGCCCAACGCCACCAAGGCGCGGGTCATCAACATGAGCCTGGGCGGCAACGGCTCTCCGTCGCAGTCGCTCCAGGACACGGTGAACCAGGCCGTGGCGCGCGGATCCATCTTCGTGGTCGCCGCCGGCAACGAGAACACGAACGCGTCCGGCAGCTTCCCCTGCAACATGCAGAACGTCATCTGCGTGGGCGCGGTGCGCTTCACCGGCAAGCGCGCCAGCTACTCCAACTACGGCGCCAACGTGGACATCATGGCCACTGGCGGCCAGACGAGCGAGGACCGCAACGGCGACGGCTTCCCGGACGGCGTGCTGTCCACGCTGCCCAACAGCAGCAACCAGCCTTCGTATGAGTGGTACCAGGGCACCAGCATGGCCACGCCGCACATCGCGGGCATCGTCGCGCTGATGCTGGCGCAGAACCCCGCCCTCACGTCCCAGGAGGTGGAGGACATCCTCAAGGACACCGCGGACGCGACGAGCAAGTGCTCCGAGGGCTGCGGCGCGGGCCTGGTGGACGCCTACGCCGCCGTGCTGCGCGCCAAGGGCGGTGGCGACCCGACGAAGCCCCCGAAGCTCGCCGTCAGCACCACCCAGCTCGCCTTCACGGGGACGAACTCGCAGGTGCTGTCGGTGCGCAACAACGGCGGCGGCACGCTGTCGGTCAGCGTCGCGGTCTCCGGCGCCAACCGCTCCGCGGTGTCCGTCTCCAGCAACACGCTGTCCATCGCCGCGTACAAGTCCGCGTCGCTGACCGTCAACGTCAACCCGGGCTCGCTGGCCGCGGGCAGCTACGTGGCGCAGTTGGATCTCACCGGCGCCTCGGGCGCGGGCACCGCCCAGGTGCTGGTGAAGTTCCGCGTGGGCGCCGCCGATGACAAGGACGCCGTCATCGCCTTCGCCTACCTGGACGCCGCGGGCGAGGTGCAGATCGACGACGACGGCATCGGCACCGTGTCCGCGGCGGACGGGTTCAACTACAGCACGAAGATTGCCGGCCGGGAGTACCTGGTGCTGGCGTCCATCGACGACACCGGCGAGGGCGACTACTTCGACGCTGGCGACCGCGTGGGCTTCTGGCGCGACACCACGGAGGTGGAGACCGTCGAGGTCACGAACGGCAAGACGACGCGCGACATCAGCTTCACCCTGGTGCCCTACCAGCCGGACGAGAACCCGGCGCCCGACACGACCATCGGGCAGCCCTGCACCAGCGGCAGCCAGTGCGGCACCGGCGGCCTGTGCATCACGGCCAGCAACTTCCCGGGCGGCTACTGCACCCAGGACTGCCTGTCGTCGAGCTGCCCGTCCGGCACCGCCTGCTACAGCACCACGAGCGGCGAGAACGCCTACTGCTTCCTGACGTGCACGCCGCCGGCGGGTGGCGGTCAGGGCTCGTGCCGCTCCGGCTACGAGTGCTCCGACGATGGCTCGGGCGGTGGGGCGTGCCTCCCCTGAGGTGAGCCGTCCACCTCGCGTCGGCGGTGCACGCGGTCCGTGCCCGCCGGCGTGAAGCGGTGAGGCGGTGGAGCCTGGGGGCCGGGAGCCTGCGCGGCGGGATACGCTGTCGCCCGCGATGAGCGCTCCTCCCGTTGCCCCGCTGTCGACTGGTGACGCGGCCCTGCCCCGCTGGCGGGCCGCTGCCACCGTCGGCGTGGTGGCCTGGACGGCGCTGGTGCACGCGCACCCGCCGTTCTTCTTCGCCCTCGCCTCCGTCTTCTGCGCTGGCTGGCTCGCGGTGACGTGGCGGGCGATGGGGCGCTGGCGCAGGCCTCCTCCGCGCCTGTCGCTTCCGGACGCCGCGTGGAGCGTGGCCCAGGCGCTGGTGTTGTACGCGGGCGCGCGCGCCTTCTTGTGGGCCTTCTGCGGCGGCTTCACCGACGCGCTCTGCGAACCCCTGCACGCCGTCTACGCGACGTTCGGGACGGGCTCCGTGGGCACGGCCCTGGCCCTGGTGCTGCTGCTCGTCCCCGCGGAGGAGTGGTTCTGGCGCGGGCTGGTGCAGGGGGCGCTGCGTGCGCGCCTGGGCCGGTGGGGCGCGGTGGCCGGGTCGGCGGTGCTGTCCAGCCTGCTGCTGCTCGCCTTCGGGGAGCCGCTGCTGGCCCTGGCCGCGCTGCCCACGTCGCTCGCGTGGGGCGTCCTCGCCGAATGGCGTGGCACTCCGTGGGCCTCGTGGTTGAGCCACGCGCTGTGGGACGTGCTCATCGTCGTGCTGCTGCCCGCGACGTGAAGGCCCGGCACGAGGGCGCGGCAATCCCGTGCAAGGTGGGCGGGGCCGGGACACAATCCGCGCCATGTCCTCTTCCCAAGAATTCTGTGTATTCGGCGCCGGCAGCATCGGCTGCTACGTGGGCGGCCGGCTCGCCGCGAGTGGTTCGACGGTGCGCTTCATCGGACGGGAGCGCGTGGTCAACGAGGTGCGCACGCACGGGCTGCGGCTCACGGACTGGCGCGGCGCGGACCTGAAGGTGCCCGCCCCGTTGGTGAACATCGACACGGCGCCGGACGCGCTCTCCACGGCGGACCTGGTGCTCGTGACGGTGAAGTCCTCCGCGACGGAGGAGGCGGGGCGCACGCTCGCGTCGCGGCTCAAGCCCGGCGCGGTGGTGATCAGCTTCCAGAACGGGCTGCACAACGCGCAGGTGCTGCGGGACGCGTTGCCGGGCCGCACGGTGCTCACCGGCATGGTGCCCTTCAACGTCGCCGCGCAGGGGCAGGGCACCTTCTTCGCGGGCTCCGAGGGCACGCTGGAGGCCGAGCAGCACGCTGGGCTCGCGCCCTTCCTGGAGGCCTTCGCCCGCGCGGGGCTGGCCGTGAAGCAGCACGCGGACATGGGCGCCGTGCAGTGGGCCAAGCTGCTCTTGAACCTCAACAACGCCGTCAACGCGCTCGCCAACCTGCCGTTGAAGGAGGAGCTGTCGCAGCGCGCGTGGCGGCGGTGTGTGTCGCTCGCGCAGCGCGAGGGGCTGGCGGTGCTGGCCGCCGCCGGGGTGAAGCCCGCGAAGCTGACGCCCCTGCCGCCGCACTGGATCCCCGGGCTGCTGGAGCTGCCGGATGGGGTGTTCGCGGTGCTCGCGAAGAAGATGCTCGCCATCGACGCGCGGGCGCGCTCGTCGATGTGGGACGACCTGAAGGCGGGACGCACGACGGAGGTGGACTACCTCAACGGCGAGATCGTCCGGTTGGGCCAGAAGGTGCGTGTGCCCACCCCCGTCAATGCCCGGCTCATCGAGCTCATCCGCGAGGCCGAGGCCGGCCCCCGCCGCGACTGGACGGGAGAGGCCCTGCTCGCGGACCTGACCCAGGCGGCCCAGGCCCGCGCTTGAAGCACCGCGTGAACGCACCGGGCGGAAGCCGTGGCCCCGCCCGGTGGCGCGTCGAGCATCCCGCTCAGCAGGACTGAGCGGGCGCGGGGGGCGACAGCAGTGTCGCCCCGCTTGGTGGCGCGTCGAGCGACAGGCTCAGGTGGACTGCGCGGGCGCGGCGGCGACAGCAGGCGTCGGCACCTGCTCCGCCGGGATGCCGTTGCCCGTACCGGCCGGGGTGTGCGTGGCCACCTGCGTGAGCAGCGCCGTCATGCGCCGGGCGAAGCGGTTCGGATCGCTCAGCGGGCTTCCCTCGGTGAGCAGCGCCTGGTCGTGCAGCAGCTCAATCCACTCGCCCACCTGCGGGGCGGCGGGGTCGCGGGCGAGCAGGCCGCGCAGGTGCTCGATGACGGGGTGCTTGGGGTTGACCTCCAGGATGCGCTTCACGCGCGGCATCCCCTTGCCGCGCTCCTTCAGCAGGCGCTCCAGGTAGGCCGGCGTGCCGCCCTCGGACACCACGAGGCACACGGGCGAGTCCGTGAGGCGGTCCGACACGCGCACCTCGCGCACGTCCTCGCGCAGCACGTCCTTCATCTTGTCCGTCAGGCCCTTGAGCCCCTCGGACTGCTGCTCCTTCTCCTTCTTCTGCTCGTCCGTGGACTGCAGCTTCAGGTCCGCGTTGAGCGCGGAGACCAGCGGCTTGCCCTGGAACTCACGCAGGCCCTGCGCGGCCCACTCGTCCACCGGATCCGTCATGAAGAGCACCTCGTAGCCGCGCTGCTTCAGCGCCTCCAGGTGCGGGCTGTCCGCCACCGCCTTCCGGCTCTCGCCGTAGACGTAGTAGATGGCCTCCTGGCCCTCCTTCATGCGCGTGACGTAGTCCGCGAGCGACGTGAGGCCCTCCTCGCGCGAGGACTCGTAGCGCACGAGCGCGCCCAGCTTCTCGCGGTACTCCGTCTCCAGCGTGAGGCCTTCCTTCACCACCGTGCCGAAGGACTCCCAGAACGTGCGGTAGTCGTCCGGCTTGTCCTTGGCCAGCTTCTCCAACAGGTCCAGGGACTTCTTCACCACGTGCTTGCGGATGGCGCGCACCACCGCGGAGTCCTGCAACATCTCACGCGACACGTTGAGCGGCAGGTCGTCCGAATCGATGACGCCGCGCACGAAGCGCAGCCACTGCGGCACCAGGTCCTCGCAGCGGTCCATGATGAACACGCGCTTGACGAACAGCCGCACGCCGCGCTGCTGCTGCGAGTTCAAATCGAACGGCGGGTGCTTGGGGACGAAGAGCAGGCCGGTGAACTGCTGCGTGCCGTCCGCCTTGAAGTGCGTCCACGCGAGCGGGTTGTCGTAGTCGTGCGTCAGGTGCTTGTAGAACTCCTGGTACTGCTCGTCGGTGATCTCCGACTTCGCGCGCTGCCAGAGCGCGCTCGCCTTGTTCACCACCTCCAGCGCGGTCTCCGTGGCCTGGGTCTCCCCGCTGCCCACCTGCTTCGTCACCTGGAGCTTGATGGGGTGGCCGACGTAGTCCGAGTACTGGGTGATGAGCTGGCGCAGCTTCCACTCGTCCAGGAACTCCTTCTGGTCCGCCTTCAGGTGCAGCGTGATGGCGGTGCCGCGCGTGGCCTTCTCCGCGGGCTCCACGGTGAACGTGCCGTGCGCCTCCGACGCCCACTTCCACGCGGTGGACTCACCCGCGGCGCGGCTCACCACCTCCACGCGGTCCGCGACGAGGTAGGCGCTGTAGAAGCCCACGCCGAACTGGCCGATGAGCTGCATGTCCTTCTGGCCCTTCTGCGCCAGCGCCTGGATGAACTCGCGCGAGCCGGAGTGGGCGATGGTGCCCAGGTTCTTCACCAGCTCGTCGTGCGTCATGCCGATGCCGGTGTCCTCGATGGTGACGGTGCCCTTGTCGGCGTCCGGAACGATGCGCAGCTCCAGCGCGGGCTCGTCCTTGAGCAGCTCCGGCTCCGTGATGGCGCGGAAGCGCAGCTTGTCCAGCGCATCGGACGCGTTGGACACCAGCTCGCGCAGGAAGATCTCCTGGTGGCTGTAGAGCGAGTTGATGACCAGGCTCAGCAGTTGCTGGATCTCCGCCTGGAATGAATGGGTTTCCCGCTGGGGGTGGGTCTCTGCGGACATGAAGGCCTCCGGGCGCTGACGAAACGCGCCAATGCCCTTCCCCATAACCATGTCCGGCGACTTGTCGAGAAGAGGGAATCCGCCCACACGCCCCGCTGGGAGG
>NZ_RAWA01000629.1 GCF_003611675.1 Corallococcus sp. CA053C | reverse complement strand
CGGGACGGGGAAGTCCTCCCTGATGAAGATCATCGCCGGGGCGGCCCAGCCGGACGGGGGGACTGTTCAGTACAGCCGCCGCGCCCGGGCGGGCTACCTCCCCCAGGAGATCGCCGGCCTGCCGGAAGGCACGGTCGTGGAGGCGGTGATGAGCACCGTGCCCGGCCGGGACTCACTGGAATCCCGCCTCAAGGAAACCGAAGGGGCCCTGGCGGCCGCCACGGACGAGGAGGAGCAGCTGGAACTGGCCCAGACGCTGGCGGACCTCCACGCGGAGCTGGACGACTTCGAGAACCGCTACGGCCGGCACCACGCCGAGCGCATCCTCAAGGGGCTGGGCTTCAAGGACGCGGACCTGTCCAAGCCGACCCAGGCCCTGTCGGGCGGCTGGCGGATGCGGGCGGCGCTCGCGGGGCTGCTGCTCCAGGACCCGGACCTGCTGCTCCTGGACGAGCCCACGAACCACCTGGACGTGCCGACGCTCGCCTGGTTCGACGGGTTCCTGCGCCGCTCCAACAAGGCGATGGTGCTCATCTCCCACGACCGCGACTTTCTCAACCGGCAGATCAACCGGGTGGTGTCGCTGGAGATGGAGGGCGTGCGCGAATACACGGGCAACTACGAGGACTACAAGCGCCTGCGCGCCGAGGAGATGGTGCTCCTCCAGGCGAAGGCGGAGAAGGTGGAGCAGCGCAGGGCAGAATTGCAGGGCTTCATCGACCGGTTCGGCGCCAAGGCGACGAAGGCGAAGCAGGCGCAGAGCCGCGCGAAGATGCTGGCCAAGCTGGAGAAGGTGGCGGTCCTCGAAGAGCGGCAGACGATGAAGTTCCGCTTCCCGGAGGTGGAGCGCAGCGGCCGTGACGTGGTGCTGATGGAGGGCATCACCAAGCGCTACGGCGCGCTCACGGTGTACGACGGGCTGAACGCGCGGCTGGAGCGGGGCCAGAGAATCGCCGTCGTGGGCGCCAACGGCGCGGGCAAGACGACGCTGCTCAAGATGGTCGCGGGGGAGTTGGCGCCGGACACTGGCAAGGTGACGGTGGGGCACAACGTGGTGGTGGGCTATTACGCGCAGCACCACGCGGACAAGCTGGACCGCCACAACACCATCATCGAAGAGGTGCGGCCCCTGGCGGCGGACAAGCCGGAGAGCTACGTGCGCGGCGTGCTGGGCGCGTTCCTCTTCAGCGGCGACGACGTGGAGAAGCCCATCGGCGTGCTGAGCGGTGGCGAGCGCGCGCGGGTGGCGCTGGCGAAGCTGCTGCTCGTGCCGTCCAACTTCCTGCTGATGGACGAGCCGACGAACCACCTGGACCTCGACTCGTCCGAGATGCTGATTGAAGCGCTGAAGCTGTATGGCGGCACGCTGCTGTTCGTGAGCCACAACCGCAGCTTCATCAACGGCCTGTGCACGCACGTCTGGGAGGTGGCGGACGGGAAGCTCACGTCACACCCGGGCAACCTGGACGCGTACCTCTACCACCAGGAGCAGCAGCGACTGGCGGCCGACGGCGCGGAGTCCAACGCGTCCAACGGCAGGGGCGCGGCCGGGAGCGCGGCGGTCGTCTCCGAGAAGGAGCGCAAGCGGCTGGAGGCCGAGGCGCGCCAGCGTCGCTCCGTGGTGGAGGGCCCCATCAAGAAGGAGATCGCGAAGCTGGAGGAGCGCATCGCGAAGGTGGAGGCCGAGCAGAAGGAGCGCGAGGCGCAGCTCGCGGATCCGGTGCTCTACAACGACTTCGCCCGGGCGAAGCCGCTGATGGACGGACACCGCGTGGGCAAGGAGGAGCTGGAAGACCTCTATGCCCGGTGGGAGGCCGCGCAGGAGAAGCTGGTGGCGGCGCAGGCCTGACGGATACGCAGCCCTCCCATGGGGGGACAGGCCACTTCTATTCCACGTCGAAGACCTTCCGGACCGGGGCTCCACCGCGTTCGAGTTGCAGCTCGATGCGCCTGGCATCACGCAGCTGCGTGAAGGCCTGGACCGCCTTCTCCATGTCATCCAGGTCCAGCCCGTTGATGCGCTGGAGCACGTCCCCATTGCGCAGCCCGAGCCGTGAGTAGAGCGACCCCTCCCGGACGGAGAACAGCTTGAAGCCCACGGGGCGGCCTTCGCGGAAGGCGGGGACCACGCGGGCCTCCATCAGCACTTCGTTCAGATGCGTCAGCGCTTCGGTGACATCCTCATGGGGGATGACACGGGAGTGCTCGCCCGTGGCCCGGATGCCCCGGCCCAGTCCGGAGCTCCCGGGCATCGCCGCGCCGGGATGGACATTCACCGCCACGGGCGCCGCGCCCGACAGGGGAGCGCCGTCGACGTATTCGAGCCGACCGTCGACGATGAGCAGGATGCGCTCCCGCTCGATGGCGAAGACGCGGGCGCCCTGGAATGCATCGCTGATCATCAGGCTCCGTGCGCCACCGCCCGTGAGCTCATGGATGGAGGCCATGGACCACTGGGGATCCTGCGCCACCAACGTCCCCAGCAGACGGATGGCCAGCGTGCTCCGGGGAATGGCAGGACCGCCAGGCTCCAGGGCCTGCATCCCGGGACTCGTGGCTGGAAGCGAGAGGCCCGTGAGCTGCGCGAAGCGGACCGTGTCGAGCCTCGGATCAGGAGGCGCCAAAGGCCTCCGGGCCACGGGCTCCGTATCCTTCGGAGCCGGACTCACGATGCCCCAGAGTCCCTGATTCACGATGAGCGCGGTGGTCGCCGCACACGAAAAGACAAGCAGGGCGAAGCCGCCCTGGACGGACCTGCGCAGCCATTGGCTCACGGAAAAGCCTCCCTTGAAGAAGCAGAGGAGGCCTTGAGCAAGACAGGGGCCATGGCACCGACAGAGGCGTCGTCGCGCTGCTTCAGCCCTGGCGTGGACCGCCTGTCACGAATCGCGGCGCCGTGACGGACAACGCGTCATGACACCCAGGCGCTACTTGAAGATCTTCGACAACAGCCACACGACGGCGGACTCGGCGGCGCCGGTGTTCAGGTGCCGGGACCTGCGGTCGAAGGTCTCACTGGGACGCGCCTTCGTCAGCTCATCCGTGTAGGGCGCGGAGCCTTCCGGCGCGCAGCTTCCACAGAACAGCCGCTCCTCCCAGACGAACCCGTAGCGCGGGTCCATCTTCCGCCCGCACGTCGTACAGGACGGCACGTCGCCCAGGCGCACCTTGGGCAGCAGGCTCATCCCCCGCGGGTCGTCGTATTCGTGCTCGAAGTCCGCGGCCTGGATGGGTTCGCGGGGCTCCGGGGCCCGGGCCTCTGGTGTCACCGCCTTCTGCAGCCGGGCCAGCTCCTCCTTGTCCAGCGCCACGCCCCGGCACTTCACGCAGACGTCCACCACCGCGTCCCGAAGGTCCACGGCGGGGAGCGGAGAACTGCCACAGCCGGGACACGTGGGCGCCTGCCGCCCGCAGGACGGACAGCCTGGGACGTACTGGAGCGACGCCTCACACCCCTTGCACCGACCGGGCTTGCCCTTCGCCGCCTCGAACACAGCGTCCAGCGTGGGGCCGCCCACCACCGTCCCCAGCACCTCCGCGTCGAACCAGCCCGCTCCGCACGCACCACACTCGTCGCGCGTCAGCCCCCGCGCGTAGGTGTTGCGCATCGTCGTCTGGCAGTAGGGACAGGGGCACG